>NZ_JAUYTS010000161.1 GCF_030695085.1 Falsiroseomonas sp.
CGCGAGCGCCGCGCTGGCCGAGACGCGCACCGCCTCCGGCACCGCCGGCGCCATGGTGATGGCCGAGACGGCGCCGGTGATGGTGGCGAGGCGCGTGATGGCCTCGGCCCGAACGGCATCGGTCACACCCGCGGCCAGGGCGATGCTGGCAAGGTTGCCGGCGATGCTCGCGAGCGCGGCATTCGCCCGCTCCCGCGCCGCGGCCGGGACCGCCGGGTTCATGCTCAGCAGTGAAACGACACCGATGATGTTATCCAGCGCGGCATTCGCTGCCAGACGGGTCGCATTGGTCACGCCGGACGCGACGGCGATGGAGGCAACGGCGCCGGAGATGCTGGCGAGCGCGGCGGTTGCTGAGACGCGCACCCCCTCCGGCACCGCTGCGGCCATGCTGATGGCGGACACCGCGCCAGTGATGGTGGACAGGCGGGTGATGGCTTCCGCCTTCACAGCCTCTGTCACGCCGGCGGCCAGGGCGATGCTGGCCACATTGCCCGAGATGCTGGCCAGCGCTGCATTTGCCCGCTCCCGCACCAGGGCCGGCACCGCCGGCGCCATGCTGATCAGCGACACGACGCCGATGATGTTGTCCAGAGCGGCGTTCGCCGCCAGGCGCGTGGCATTGGTCACGGCGGACGCGACCGCGATGCCGGACACCGCGCCCGCGATGCTGGCGAGCGCCGCACTGGCCGAGACGCGCACCGCCTCCGGCACCGCCGGCGCCATGGTGATGGCCGAGACGGCGCCGGTGATGGTGGCGAGGCGCGCGATTGCCTCGGCCCGGACGGCATCGGTCACGCCGGGCGCGACGGTGATCGCGGCAATTGCTCCGGTGATGGCGGACAAAGCCCGCGCGGCACCGTTCAGCACAGCCGACGTGGTAGCGTCTGGCACGGAGATGGCATCCAGCACACCGCGGATCTGGCTCAGCGCCGCCTCCGCCTCCGCCTTCGCGCGCGGCGTGGCGGCACTGGTATCGATCAGCGCCAGGGCAGCATCGATGTCCGCCCGCAGCGCCAGTTCCGCGGCCATCTCCACTTCCACCTGGATGACCCCGCCGAGCGCCAGCAGTTCCTCGTAGATCAGCTGGTCGTAGGATTTGACGGCCGGCAGGGCTTCGAGGGAGGATATCACCATGTCCCGCAGGGCCTGGAACTCGCCGCCGGAAGCGAACATGGCCTGGCCGGATTGCAGCAGCGCGTCCGCCGACTGGGTGATGCGGGCAAGGGCGTCCCGGTCGCCGCCGCGGGCCAAGGTCAGGTCTTGCCCGAAGGCAGCCTGCGACGCGGCCAGGCGATCCTCCGGCGAGGCGCCGCCAGCTTCGCCAGTGCGGAGGCCGTCGATATAGGCGCGGATGGACCCGCCGGCAGAGATGATGGCCTGCCGTTCCTGTTCCGCGAAGCGCTTGATCACCAAAGCCCGCTCCGCCGCGTGCACCGCTTCCAGCTGCGTCAGGCTGACCAGGCCGACCCGTGCCGCCTCCACCCGCTCCCGCGCCTGCTGCCGTTCCTGCGCCGCCAGCGCGGTTGCCTGGGTGGAGGTGTCTGCGGTGGCGGCGAACAGGCGATCATCCAGGGCCTGCGCTGCCGCGGTGCGGAGGGCCTCATATTTGTTGATGATCGCGCGCCGATCCAGGTCTTGCGCTTCAGCCAGGCGCTTCAGGCGGATGGCAGTGACTTCGGCACCGAGGCCAAGCGCCTTCAGCTCCGCCGTCAGGGCCTCCATCTCGGCCTCCGCACGGATCTGCTGCCCGGCAAATTCCGCCAATTCGGCGTCGGCCGAATTGCCGGTGAAGCCGGCCAGAGCCTCGAAGTACCGCAGGTCGCCGTTCTGGTTCAGTATGCGGCGCTGCGCCTCGAGCGCGGCAGTGGCCGCTTGCTGCTGCGCCACCAGAGCGGCCGTGAGCGCGGCGACGTGCGGTTGGGTCTGATCAAGGGTCAGGCCCAGGCCTTTCAGCCGGTCGCGATAGGTCTCGATCTGTGCATTGGCCTCCCGCTGCGCCTGCGCCATATCCGCGGAGGCAGTCCGGCCTTCGGCGCGCGCCTGCATTTCCGCGATCTCGGCGCGGGACACTGCGACTTCGGTGTCGCGCAGCGCAACCATGGCCTGGACGATGCGCTCCCGCTCCGCCAGCAGTTCCGCCTCACCAAAGCCCAGGCGCTGGGCGGCCTGGATCATCTGGTTCACGGGCGCGACAGCCTGGTTCAGCGCGCCCTGGAAATCGCTGATGGGCGTGGCCAGGGTGTCCAGCACCGCGATCAGCGCCTGCGCTTCCTGGATGGTGGTGGCCAGGGCTTCCACCGAATCAAACGGGCGGCCGGAGACGGCGGCGTTGAGGCGACTGTCGTTCGCGTCGAAGCGGAAATCCGCCAGGGCGCCGCCAACTGTCCCCCTGGCTAGTGGATTCACATTCCCGCCGGCAGCAATGTTGCTCCCGCCGTAGGCAGAGACGCCGGCGGAGGCGATCAGCGCGTTGATAGCGCCGAACGCCTGCGCGGCCGCGGCATAGGCCTCCGCCCCGCCATTGCCGTTGCCGGTGCTGCCCATGCTGCCGAGAGAGAACTGGCCGCCTTCGGCGCGGATGTCGAAGCCGTGGGCGTTGGTTTTGGGGCCGGGGCCGAACATGCCGCCGAGGCCGCCGCCCAGCACGCCCCCAAGGAGACCGCCGCCAATCAATCCAAGCGGCCCCAAGAAGCCGCCGGCCGCCGCCAGCGTGCCGGCGAGGGCACCCGCGCCGCTGCCGACCATGCCGCCGGTCTGGTTGCCGCCGAGCATCCCGTTCAGCAGCGTACCGGCGCCGAAGCCAAGGCCTATTCCGCCCAGGGCGCCCGAGAAACTCACACCCATTGCGGAGGATGGCCCAGCCGGCAGCGCGGCCAGCAGAGCCTCCGGCGTCGTAGCCGCCAGGCTGGCGGCGTTCGCCAGATTGGCGCCGCCAGCGCTGGTGAACAAGGATGGCGCAAGGCTCGCGGCATAGCTATCGATGCCGCCAATCATCCCACCCAAGCCGCCACTGGGGAGCAATTTGCTAAGGCCGCTCAGATTTCCCAGACCGCCAAGCAGATCGCCCCCGCCCGCGCTCCCAACCTGCCCCACAACCGGCTCGATGATCGGGCGGATCACGGCCTCCGCGCTCATGCGCGCGAAGGTCTGCCGGGCCGCGGTCTGGAAGTTGCGCATCAGGTCGGAAAAGCCGCGGTTGTTCTTCGAGAACATGTCGGCGAAGGCATCTGCGCCGTATCGGACGATGTCGTCCGTGGTCCGCTTGTTCTTGCCCTCGATCTCTCGCAGGGCTTCGGTCTCTGCCCTGGTGCGTGCCGCGGCCGCCTCAGTGGCGACACGCTCGGCGCGCGCGATCTCGCGATCCTCCGCCGCATTTACATCTGCGGAGGGGAACACGGTCTGCCGCGGATCGCTGGCCCATTCATAGACCAGCTCCCGATTCAGCGCGCGCTGCGCACCTGTGGCGCGGTTCGTGGTTTCCGTCAGCCGGGCCAGGCCCGCATTGCGCCGGGCCTCCGCCGCCGCCAGGTCCGCCTGCGCCTGTGTGGCGTTGATGACTCCCGCGCGTTCCGCACGGCGGATCACCGACGCCTCCTGTTCGTACACCTGCTGAAGCTGCAGGCGCCGATCATTGGCGACGCGCTGCGCCTGAAGCGCGGCCTCCGCCGCATCCTTTTCCATCTGCGCCCGCGTTGCGGCGCCTTCGGCCGCGATGCGGTTCTGTTCCTCCTGGCCGCGCGCCACTTCTTCGGCCATGCGCGCCTGCGCGTCGCTGGAAATGCGCTCCGCCTCTGCCAGCGCCTGGCGCAGTTCCGCAATGCGGTCGCTTCCGGTCTGCCCGGCCGCGATCTGTCCCGCCGCGGCGCCGAGGCTGCCGCGGCGGCCGGTGGGCAGCACGCCCGCTTCCGCCGCCGCGATCTGCGCGCGCACGGCATCCACCCGCGCCTGCGCGTCGCCCACCGCCCGCTGCGCCAACTCGGCCGGGGTGTAGACGCGGCGCAGCGCGGTGAGGCCATCGTTCAGCGCGCCAACCACGGCGGCCAGGGCGCTGATGGCGCCGGTGGCCAACTGCAACGGGCCGAGGTTGCCGACCTGGGTCAGGAAGTTCTCGACGTTCTGGCCGAGCGTGTCATAGGCGCCGGCCAGGCCGCCGGCCTCTGCCCGCCCGGCGCCGCCGACCTGCGCCTCGACCGCAGCCAGGATCAGCCGCTGCGCCTCAGCCGCCTCGCCCGCCTCGACCAAGGACTTGATCATGGCGCGCTGCGAGGAGGTGAAGGACACACCGACTTCAGCCAGCGCGGACACGCCGCGCACCGGGTCTTCCAGCGCCTTGCCGAGCTGGACGGCGCTGGAGCCAAGCGTGCCGAAGCCGGTGGCGGCCAGATCCTGCGCCGCGCGCAGGGTGCGGCCGAAGGTGTCGCCGGAGATGGAGCGGAAGGTGAGGAGCTGCTGCGCCGCTTCCTCCACCCCGCGCGTGCTGGCGAGCGTGGTCGCGGCAAGGTCCTGCGCGATGTCCCGGATCTGCTGGCCGGTCAGCCCGGCCGTCGCGCCGGTGGCGCGGATGATGGCATCCGTCCGCAGGCTCAGCCGCTCGAACTGCTCGGCCGCGCGGAGGGATGCGCCGAAGCCGGCGGCGAGCACGCCCAGGCCCACGGCTGCCGCGGCGCCGGCCGGGCCGAGCGCCGACAGCACCGGACCCACCACGCCAAGGCGGGACCCCATGGCGGTGACCGGCATCAGCGCGGCCTGCGCGGCGTTTTCGATCCGCCCGAGGCCGCGCGCCGCGTTGTCGTTGGCCGAGGAAAGGGCTGCGGCACCTGCGGCGGCACGGGCGGCCGCTGCGGTGGCGCGGTCGTACTGGCCGGTGGCGAGGGCGACGCTGCGCGCGTGCTGTTCGGAGGTGAGCCGGCCGCGCTGTAGCGCGCGGTCCAACAGCTCCTGCTGCCGCGTCAGGCGCTGCTTTGCCGCCGCAGCGGGGTCCAACTGCTGCTGAAGGCGGCCGAGTGCCCGGTCCAGATTGGACATGGAGCTTTGCGTGCGGGTGGTCGCGGTGACCACGCCCTGGTTCGCATCGATGATCCGCTTGCCGGCGGCGTCGAACTGCGCGGCGCCGGTGGCAGCGGCCGAAGCATCGAAGACGAGCGCGGTGACGGCTTGCGATCCGCTCATGAGGTGATGCCTTCCACGCGCGGCGGGCCGACCGATTGCCGGTCAGCCCGCGCCTTCTACTGAGAATTTGCCCCCGCCGCGTACCGGCGGGCGGATCAGATGCCGTGCAGCCGCAGCAACGCGGTGGCGATTTCGCCGGCCCATTCCGCGGCGGGGCCATCCCATGTCAGGTCATCATCGCGCCGACCGGAGCGCGCTTCGCGATGCGCGGCAGCTGCAAGCGCCAAGACACCGATCATCGTCTTCGGCTTTGCCTCATCCAGCGCATCACAGGCTGCCATGTATCGCAGCGCCAGCGGGCACTCTTCCACCTCCACGCGACCTCCGAGGCGGTTGTAGCGCTCAAGGGCCTCGGCATGTTCGGCGCACATGGCGACGAGGCCTGCGTCCTGGTCCCGCGCCGCCGCGGTCGGCATGCCAGCCACACTGGCTGCCAGAGACGCGCCCAGCGCGCCCCGGCGAGACATGCCGCGCATCAGTGCGCGCTCCCCGTCACCGCAGCCAGGGCGCCGGCAGACGATACCGATGCATCCAGCGCCGCGCCCGGCATCTGGCCCGCCAGCTTGGTCAGACCCTTCGGCGTGATGCGAACCTGCTCCACCACCTTGGATGACCCATCCGACCGGCTCACTTCCGTAACCTTGTGCTCGACTAATCCGGAGGTGATGCGCGACTGGTATCCGAGGAAAGCGGCGCCGCCGGGCCGCTTGTAGATCCAGCCATTTTGCTGGAGCCAGGCGAACAGGTCCTTTGGCCGAACCTGCAACGCCTTCGCGGTTTCCGTGATGGAAAGGCTTCCATCCGCGGTGGCGATGCGGTCCAACGCCTCCGCCTTCGGCGTCAGGTTGGCGACCTTCGCCGCCAGTTCTTCCACCCGGCGGCTGGCGACCAGAAGGCCGCGTGCCATCACCTCCTCATCCGTCATCACCGCCCGTACTGGCGGTGCCTTCGCGCGCCGCTCGCACTCGATGAAGTAGAGCCGCGCCCGGCGCCCTTCCGCGTTCCGCTCCACCATGGCGAGCTCCTTCGCCATGTCGAGTGAGAGGTGATACGCCTTGGAGGGGCGACCATGACCCTTTTCCCCGAAATTGGGGAGAAGGTCAGTCACGTAATCCAGACCTTCCGCAAACCCATAGGTGGCGATCCGGTCCTTCATCCATGTCGTGAAGTCCTTCCCGACCTTCAGGAAGGCGTGCAGCGTGCGGCCGTCCACGGTCTGCACCGCGGCTTCGCCGATCTTTGCGTTGGAAACGGGCAGCAAATGCCCTACATTATAGTCGCTCATTTCCGATTTACTCCATCGGGATTGATGTTGACCGGTGCGGCCCCTGCCAGGGCTTCCCGGTCGGTGGTTTCAGTCGGCGGCGGGGTTAGCTTTCCAGGCCACGCCCTGCCGCCGACCCGCCGCCTGCCGGAACCGGCGAACGGCCCTCCGCACAACGCCAAGCCTGGATCAACCGAAACTCGATTTCGGCCGTCTTGCTTCGGCGGTTCTCCTTCGCTTGCCCCTCGATCCATTCATCAAGCTCACGACTGATCCTGACCTTGAACTGTGAATCACCTCGGCCTGCCATCTGCACCACCCCTCTTCATGGCCCACTATGGTCCATGGACCACGATGGGCCATTTCGGTCAAGCGAAATATGTCCCATGATGGGCCATGGCTGCTGATGACCCCATGATGCGTATCCGGTTGCCGCCGGAGCTGAAGGACCGCATTGCCGATGCAGCCAAGGCTTCCGGCCGATCCATGAACGCGGAGATCGTCCACACCCTGTCCAAGGCGTACCCCGCTGAGCCGAAGGAGGTTGGCGACGATCCGTCCTTCGAGGAGGTTCGCGCGCTTCACCGTCAGATGACGCTGGCCATCGAAAAGTGGGTTCGAGAGCAAGACGCTCAGAAGGCCTCGCGCGACAACGATCTGGACTGATACTCTCTCCGGAACGATGGAGAGTTCGAGCGATGAGGGCTTCTGTCCTAATTCTGGTTCTCGTCTGCGGCTGCGCACAGCCGATGACCGATGCAGATGTCCGCGCGGTATGGGATAGGAATCTCGCAGCAGCAGAGCGTTTGCAAGGCGGCCCGGCGCGCGAAGGCGGGCCATTCATTCCAAATCCCGCACTGAACCCCGCCCGAAGCGTCAATGCGCGCTCGGCCGCGCTAGACCCAGGATACACAGACCGGATGAGCGGCCCCCCGGCACCGGCCAGCACTGGTCGGGATGAGTTCCAGCGATCCCACGAATACTGCCGAGACTTCGCCAGCAACATCTACATCCGCAGCGCGCCGCTTGATGAACTTCTTGCCGGCAGCCTGCTGGGCTATTCCACGCGGCAGGACCGCTACTACGAAGACTGCATGGCCTCCTTCGCCCGCATCCGCCGCTACACCGCGCCCTAACCGCCCGCACCCTTCGCCATCGCCTGCCGAAACACCCGGTCCAGCATCGTCAGCACGCTGGTCTCCCAGGGCGCCAGGCGGATGCCGCGCAGGCCGGTCCAGGCCTGGATATCCTGGTAGGTGATGGCGGCCGGGCCGCCCATGCCGCCGGCGCCGCGGGCCTCGTGCAGTTCCAGGAACCATTCCCAGAGGTATGCCGCGGCGGGTGGAAGGGGCGGGCCGTAGAGGTCCGCCTCCACCTCCGCCCTCGCCTTGTCGCTCAGGTTCCGGGACAGAAGGCCCTGCAACGTCTCCCGCGCCGAAACCCCGGCCTTGTCCGGCACCCACAGGCCGAACTCATGCTCCGCGAAGGCGATCAGGTCTTCGCGGAGCGCTTGATAAAAGCCGCGTCGGCGCCGAAGAAGTCCAGCACCTGGGTGGCGATCCACCCGCGCTTCGGATCGGTCATGATGGCCGCCGCATTCTCCGCCGAATAGGGGAAGGGCTGGCCGTTCAGGCTCACATCGGTCCAACCGACGATGCGCCGCGCCACGCGGTTCATGCTGCGCGCGCGATCCTCCTCCGGATCCGTCTCCGGCGCCTTGTATTTGCGGCCATTGGCGCGAGCCTGTTCGATGGCGCGCTGTTCCTGCAGCTGTTCCCGCGCCACCTCGTTCTGCAACGCGAGGGTGACAGGATGGCCGGGGCCGGCGATCTGCATCTGCCAGGTGGTGGGGGCGTTGGTCTGCGGGTGGCGGATCGTGAGGGTAGAGACGTCCTCCACCACGATGTCGGCGATATCGAAGCTGTCCATGGTCTGTCCTCTGTCGGGAGGGTGGTGGGGCGGGCACCGACATGCCCGCCCCGTTGCACGCGCGCGTGAACGCGCAACCCGGTGTTCGGCCGGGTTCTGGTGGCCTCAGCCGGCCTTGGTCTCGGCGGGCTTGGCCTTGCCGATCAGCGCCACATCGGGCTGCACGGAGGCCGGCGCCGGCTGCGCTACCCGTCCGGTCTCGCTGATCGGAATGGCGCGCAGGGTGTGGTCCGGGAACTGCACCCGGTAACCGGCCGCGCGGGCGCCGAAGATCGCATCGGCCAGCGCGGCCGCGGCGGTGTTGATCCTGGTCACATGGTCCATGGAATGCCCCTCAGGCGTTGCTGCGAACGAGCTTCAACATCGTCGCATCGAAGGCGCCGCCCGCCTCATCGATGCCGACCATGATCGGCAGCTCCTGGGTTCGCGGCCCATCCGCGCCGAGGGCGGATTTGTTCGCCCCGCCAAGGGTCAGGTTGGTGATGGACAGGCTGAAGAAGTCCTTCGGCTCGGCCTCATTCTCCGCGCACAGAACGTGCAGCGCGATCTGGTCCTCGTTCAGGAAGCTGGTCACCTGGTTCAGGTTCTTCCGCAGGCCGGTGATGGAGCCGGTGACGGTCGCCTGGTTGGTGAAGACGTCCGGCGTGAAGCGGCTGGCGATCACCTCCGTCGGGCCGGCATTCAGGTCGTAGTTCAGGCTGAAGCCGGTCAGGTCCACCAGGTTCTCCGTGCCGAGCCGGATGGAGGCATCAACCACGGACAGCGGCAGCGTCACCGAGGCTGTCGGGGCGGTGAAGTAGGGCGCTTCCGCGTTGCCGAGCACCGTCATCTTCTGCCCGATCAGGTTGAAGGTCGCGGTGATGATGCTGTTGGGCGCCATCTCCAGGCTGAAGCCCGTCACCCGCACGCCGTCGAACCGCTCCGAGGCGTCGATGTCCAGCTCATGCTCCTCGAAGGAGAAATCCGTCTCGGCCAGGGTGGGGGACTGGATCAGCTTGCGCCGCACCGAGACCGACCAGGTGGAGACCGGGCCGGCAACGGCCGCCAGCGTCTCCGCCACCGTGATGACGGTGGCGGTCAGCCCCACCACGCGCAGATTCCTGTTCGTGTTCCCGGTCAGGCCGGTGGAGAACACGATGACATCGCCGACGCGAAGGCCGGAGGTGATCCAGGACCCGGCGGAGGCGGTGATGGCACTGGTGGTGCAGGACAGCGTGGCAGTGGACATGCCCGCCGTCGCCTGGGTGATGGTGACCGCCGCGGACCAGCTGGCGCGGAACGCCGCCGCGAACAGATCATCGAAGCTGCCCACGCTCAGCTCCGCCTGGTAGGACCCGGCCACCGCGTGCTGCCCATGCCGGCCGCGCGTCCGCATGCCGTCCCGCCGGTTCTCGGCGGATTCGATCGCGCCCTTCGTCAGGTTCAGGCCGCCGGTGGAGGGGCGGAACACGGCGGCGCCGGCGCCGCCGGCCGCCGCATCGCCATAGGCACCGGCGGCGCGGGCCTTGTAGGCCACGACGATATTCCGCCCCGTCTGGTAGAGACCCATGTCACAACTCCATCATGTCTGGTGGGATGAAGCGCCGCCGCGGCCGAGGCTCAGGGCGTATCGCTGTAGATCGCGTAGAACGGGATGGCCGCGGTCACCCCGAAGTAGCTGCCGTCCTCTGCCGCCGGCCGGCCGCGATTGGCGCGGATGGCCTGCATGTAGATGCCGACATAGTCCCGGCCGAGCCACCAGGCCGGATCTCCGAACTCCAGTTGCAGCGTGGTGGCGTTGACGCGCCAGACGGCATTGGACAACGCGGCGCGGGCATTGGCGTGCATGCTGCGGATCGCGGCCGGGCCGTCCTGCCGCGGCGTCATGAAGTGCAGCATCAGCACGCCATCCAGGCGGTTCAGGCGGTTGCCCGGCTCGCCGATGTATGGGGTGTCATCACCCCATGCGGTTTCGGCCTGGCAGAAGGGCGCGAGGCTGGACATGTCCAGCAGCGGGCCATTGTCATCGAAGCGCAGCCGATCCGGCGGCGTCGCCGTCCAGGCGGCGGTCAGGCGCGCGGCGATGATGTCGGAGACGGTGTAGGCGTCTGCCATCAGCGCAGGCTCAGCACCAGGGAGGGATAGGTGATCTGCTGCCCGGCGCGGTCGCGCCGCGTGTCGCGATAGGTCTGCTTCATCACGTAGCCGCCTTCCAACTGGATGAAGCCAATGGCGATCGTGACGCTGTTGCCGAAGCGCTGCCGCACGGCCTGCCAGGCCAGTTCCATGTAGCCCGGGGCCACGTTCTGCAGGCTGAAGGGCCGGCCATCGGCGCGCTTCCCCACGGCGAGCATGCGGGAATAGGGCTGGTCGTTGGTCACCGTGACCTCCCGCGCATCGGGCGGCAGGGCCTCCGGCGTCACTTGCTTGCCCTGATAGAGCAGGAACCATGCTTTCCGGTAGTCGCCGGACTCGATGGGGGACAGGCGCCGCAGCTCATCCAGTGCGAACAGCGCGGCCTCCCTGAGCGAATCGAATTCGTAGCGGATGACGCCGAAGGGTCGGACGCTTTCCTCCGCCGCGCCCAGCCTTCCATCCACGATGCGCCGGACATTCGGGCGAGACGGCACGGTCGCCAGGTGCTGGGCGAGGCCATCCCGCGCGATCTTCGCGTGCAGCTTCTGCAACTCCGGCGGCTGCACCTTCGCGATGGCCAGATTGATGACCCGCTCAAATGCCCGGGAGGACGGGGCGCGGGCCATCAGCCGCCAACCACCTGCAGCACATGCATGGCGATGGCCTCGCCCTTCCGCCGGGTCTCGCAGGCCTCCACCACCCGCGTGCGGCCATTGGCGATCAGGCGGTCGCCCGTGCGCGGTGGGCCGGGCCAGGCGGCGGCGGAGATCTCCGTGTTGCTGATGCGGACCTCTGACGTGCCCTGCGGCAGGCCCTGCGGCAGGTCCGCCGGGGCGAAGTCGCGGATGAAGGTGCGCAGCGTGACATCGGCGAAGGTCTGGGCTTCGCCAGTGCCGATGACACGGCGCAGGACGGCGGACTGGCCGCTTCGCGCGAGGGAGCGATCGACGGTCATACGGCGGTCGCTCGGTACCGTTCGATCGGGTCGGTGACCGCGGACGGCAGCGCGCCCCCGCCGTTTCGCGGGTCGAAGTAGCTCACATTGTCCACGCCGTCGGTGCTCTCGCTCCGGATCGTTGCGTCACGCCCGCGCCCCTGCCACCAGGTGGATGCCAGCAGGATGCAGGCCCGGCTCAGCGCAGAAGGCGCGGCGGCCGGAAGCGCGTAGCCGGCGGTATAGGCCACAACCACCCTACCGTGCGCCCAGGCGGAGCGTTGGTCACCATCGATGCGCCACAGCAACCCATTCGCAGGGTCAACCTCATAGGCGGCATCATCGACGGCCGCCCCATCGATGGTGACCGAAGCGATCGCGCTCACCGGCCAGCGGGACAGCGACAGGGATTTGACGGATTGCGAAAGGCGGAACGCTTCCGAGGCACTTTCCTGGGCAAAGACGCGCTGGCAGTAATCCGCGATGGCGCCAGACGCCTCATCGATCTTCTGCTCCAGGGCGACGTCGCTGGCGGTGTCCGTGATACCCAGCTCCGACTTCAGCGCGACCAACGTGCAGAGGCGCTGTTGTGCCGCTGCGGCCGGGGTTGTGATGGTGAGGATGGACTGCATTGCGCCCTACCGCCGGGTGCGCCGGCCGGGCTGGCTGTTCTCAGCCGGCGCTGGCGTCTCTGCCGCCGCCGGGGCGCCGCCCGCCTCCGGGGCGGAAGGACGATCGGCTTCGGCCTCCGGCGGTGCATCGGGCGGTGTCCCGATGAACCCCTCGCGCAGCAAACCCTCCGCCAACGCGGCAGGAACCTCGACATGGTGGCCGACCGCAACTGGGCGGATCCGGACGCCATCCTCGCTGAGGGAGAATATGCGGAGCGCAAGGTAGCGCATGGTGCGATCACCCGATGATGAAGATGAAGGTGCCGATCTTGGCGTTGCCGCCATTCGTCACGGCGATGCGGATGCGGTCCGCCGCCATGCCGATCGGCGCAAGAACGGCAGCGCCGCCTGAAGCGAACAGCGCGGCTGCGCCGGCCGTAGAGTGGGTCGCCTGGCGCGGCGCGCGAGTGGCGGAGGCGTTCACATCCTGTTCGGACCAGATCGTCTCCCCGGTTGCCTCCGCGGTTAGGGCGAAATCGACCCCATCCGCGAAGCCGTTGACCTCGTCCTTCACGTAGCGGACGGCCTGGACGAAGCCGGTGATGGTCGGGCTGAAACCCACCACCGACCCATCCGCGGCGGTGGTCAGGCTGACCTGATGGCGCTCGATGTGCGCCATGGATCAGGCCGGGACCATCGCGATGTCGCGGTAGAAAACCTCCACCACCAGGGGCGAGTTGCCGGTGGTGATCTCGCCCGTCAGCAGGTGCAGCACCAGCGGTGCATTGGCGACCGGGGTGATGTCCGTGACGCCGGATGCCGCGGTGGCCGGCCGGGCATAGCGTGTCTGTGCGGTGGCCTGATCCAGGAAGCCGGTGGTCTCCGCCCCCGCCACCGCCGCGCCGGAAGCATCCGTGTATTTGAAGCTGAGGTCCTCGCCGGCGGCGATGCCGGCATAGGCGGTGCCGGCCGGCTTGTGCAGCACCGCGCCTTCGAAGACCAGCGCTCGGCCGGCGCCCGGTGCCGGGACGATGGTCTGCGGGGTCGCAAACAGGGCCAGGAGCTGGGTGGAGGTGACCGTGACCAGGACGCGCCGCATGATGGCGTTGGTCACGTTCTGCCCGGCGACCTTCAGTGCGCCGCCGGGGATGATGTCGATCTCCCCGCCGATGACATCGCGGGCGCCGCCCTGCTCCCGATAGTTCTGCGTGTTGTAGCTCACGATGGCCTCCTTTCAGGTGGCGCGCGGCGCGCGGATCAGGCGGCGACCGGGCCGGCGAGGGAGGCGGAGGCGACGACGGTGCTGCCCTGCGTCACCGGCATCGACTTCGCGTTGTACTGGATGGCCAGGATCGCATCGAAGGGCGCATTGGCCGTGACGTGGAACAGCTGCGCCTCGAGGTACCGGAAGCGCGGCTTTTCCACATCCAGGATGACCAGCTTGTCGTCATAGTCGCTGGCCCCTGCGGTGCCGCCGGCGCTGCCCGCCAACAGCGCCATGCTGCCGGACGTGTTCAGGTCGGAACCGGCCACCCGCAGCGCGACCTGGGAGGTGTCCAACACATTGCCCATGACGGCGATGAACATGACGGCATCGAAGCTGGCCATGTCGATGATGGTGCCCTTGGTGGGTGTGGCGCTGGCCGCACCGGCGCCGTCCGTGGCGATGCGCGTGACCTTGGCGTTCTTCAGCAGGCTGGTGAACATGGGATGTCTCCCGAATGAGGGTGGGGGACCGGCAGCCGGCGGCTTCCGCCGCCAGCGCACGGCCAACAGCCGCAGGTCAGGTCGCGGCGATCGTCTGCGTGGCGTAGGCCTCGGCCAGGGTCACCTTGCCGCCGACGCGGCGACGGAAGATGAAGCGGACATTGCCGCTGGTCGCCTGTGTGTAGGGGTCGCGCAGCATCTCCATGGCGATGCGATCGACCAGCGTGTAGCCGCGGCGGAAGTCACCGAAGGCAATCGGCTTGGTGCCGGCGGCGACGGCAGGCATGTCCGGCGCCTCCACATAGCTCGCGCCGTTGATGGTGTTCGGCACGCCATTGGCCAGGCCGGGCGCCCACAGGTACTGGCCGTTTCCGTCCTTCAATTGCCGGACGGCGCCGATGGTCAGGCGGGACATCATCCACACCGCGTTGCGCGCATAGGCGGTCTTGATGCCGTAGAACAGGCGCAGAAGGCCATCGCCCGTCAGCGCCGTCGCGGCGCCGGAGGTCACGGTCGCCACGCTGGAAGGGGTCAGGATGCCCTCCAGCTCACCGACGCCGGTGCCGGAGACGAACTCCGCACCCTCCTTCACCGAGAACTGCTCCTCCGCCTCCATGCGGATCTCGGCCTCCATGTCGAAGGCGCCGTCCTCGAGCATCTGCGAGCTGATATCGATCAGCGCATACATCTCGGGGACCGCCACCTCCTCCATGCCGTAGGTGAGCCCGCCGGTCTCGGGCCGCGGCCCCTGCTCCGAGGTGCGCCGGGCCGCGAACTGGCCGGTGCGCTTCGGGAGTTGCACGGACTTCATGGCCGTTTGGCGGATGCGGACGGCGGAGCGGAACGGCGTGGCTTCCGTCACGCCCTTGATGATCTCCCGCACGTACTCGACCGGCGCCAGGTAGCCACCGGAGGTGTCCGGGGTGATGGCCAGGGCCTTGTATTCATCCTGGACCTGCGACAGCGCCTTCCGTTCATCCTCGCCCAGATTGATGATGCCGACCGTATGGGCGCCGACGACGGCGCGCCCCCAGGCGTTGACCCGGCGCTTGAACTCGACCGGATCGGCCGCGCGGCCACCGCCGCCGCCGAGGCGGCCCATCTTGACCTCGAGCATGTCGGCCGCTTCCGCCGCCTGCCGCGCCTTCAGTTCGGCGGTCGTGAGACGCTGGTTCAGGCCCTCATAGGAGGCCAGCGTCTGCTCGATCTTGCCGAGCTTCTCGACCACCACCGGGTCCGCCGCGCCCTTCTTCTCGATCTCGGCGAGGCGCCGATCGTTCGTCTCCTTGTAGGCTTCGAAGCCGGTCAGCACCGCCTCGACGGCAGCCTTCACTTCCTGCGGTTCCATCGTCAGATCCTCATGTCTTCAGGGTGGCGGCGAGGCGCTGGAGCGCGCCCACCATGTCTGCCGATGCCCCTTCATCGCGAAGGTCCGTTTCCGGCTGTTCACCTGCATCGCGCAGGTGTCGCTTCAGGATGCCAACCACCCTCACGGCAGAGGCGCCCGAAATCTTGAGCTCGCGGCGCAGCTCTTCCTCGAGCGCGCGCGGGTCGATGATGCTGGCCATGTCGAGCCAGCGGCTCTTCATGGAGTAGATGCGGGCCAGGCTGTTCGCCGGGTCATCCACCAGGGAGACCTCCTTGAGCATGACCGCCTTCAGGTGCCGGCGTGGCTCTCCGACGCGCCCCGAGCCCATCTTGAAGCTGCGAGCCTTGAAGCCGATGGACAGGCCGCGCAAAGCGCCTTCCCGGACCATGGCGAGGTTCCACTTGCCGCGGTCGGTATCCAGGCCCACCAGCCGGCCCTTCACGGCCAGGCCGGAGCTGTCCTCCGCCATGTGCTCCCAGATGCCGATCGGGTCAGGATCCGCATTCCCCGGCGCGCCGTGCAGCTTGTACATCGGCGGGAGGCCTGCGCCCTTCCGTTCACGCTCCAGCAGCGATGCCGTGAAGGCTCCGGGCTCGATGACATCGCCGACCGAATCGGTGTTGCCGAATACCGAGGCGTAACCTTCAAAGGTGCCGGGCGGCTGATCGGCCACGAACTTGACCTCCCATGGCACGCCGATGCTGCCAAATTCCATTGTCAGACCTCTGCACCAGGGATGGTTTCGCCGTTTTGCGGGGAAGATTGCGGGGGCGCGCCCGCGCCGCGCATCGTCAGTGGGAATTGGACCTGATCCATTTCGGGCCGAGGATCGAGGTTCCAGCCATCGTCGTCGCGAACCTCGTTCGGACTGAGCCAGCCGGGCTGCGATGCGTTGCCGATGGCGGCTTTGTAGTATTCCGCCCGATCCTTCAGACTGCCACGCAGCAGCTCCGTCGTGTCCATATTGAAGAAAAGCCCGGCGGCGCGGTCTTCGTCGGTCAGCAGCTGCGTGTTGAGCGCAGTGGTGAACGCCCGGATCAGCGGCTGGTAGGTGTAGCGGACATTCGCCGCGAAGAACGCTTCGGAGCTGGCGAAGGTCGGGCTCTGGTCGCCGGCGTGGCCGAGCATGATGGTGAACACGCCATGTAGCCGGCCGATCTCCTCAATCTGGAAGCGGCGGGTTTCCAGCGTCTCCGCCTCGCCGCCGCTCATGCTCAGCTTCTCGAAGGCCAGAGCATCAGATGCAAGCATCGGCTTGCCGGAGTTCTGACCGCCGGAATAGGTCTGCATGATCATCTCGCGGACGCGATCGATTTCCTTCTGGTCCGGCCGCCCCTTCAGGGTGAACATGCCGTTCGACCGCACGCCATTCTTGTGCAACCGCGCCTGGCTTTCTTCGGTGGACTGCGCCAGCCCGATCGCTTCGCGGCCCAGCGCCACCGGGTCCATGGCGCGGAAGCCATCCCAGGACGGGCCGCGAAAGTGGAACACGCGATCCCGGCCAACCCGGACCTGGGCACCATTCTCCAAGCCCAATGTGTAGTCCATCTCCATCAGATTGGTGACGTCGATGTTTGTGCTTTCCGGGCGGATCGGGATCAGTTCTCGGAGACGGCCGCGGCTGTCGATGTTGCGATAGCTGATCGCCTGGCCGGTGGCCGCGAAGTGCATCACCGTGGTGCGGACCCACTCCACCCCATCCATCCAGGCATTCGGCTTGTAGAGCATCATGTCATGCAGCGGATGGTCCGTGGCAGGCACGGAGCCGTTGCCGCCGCCCTCCCGCCGCATGAGTACCAGCGGGATCTGGCTGACATCGGCCTTGACCATGATGGCCCGAAGATTGGCTGTCTGCATCAGGGACGAGTTGATGGAGACTGAGGCGCCGGAGGCGGATTTGGACCCGCCGAAAACATGGTCCACCCAGGATTGCGAGAAGCCAACCGCCTTACGCTCCAGCCACCAGGTCGCAAGGCGGGTCAGCATAGGACAGCCCAGACGCCGGTCGGCGCAGCATCGAAATCGGACTTCGCGGCGCCGGCCGCCATGGCCAGCGCAACGATGCCGTCGATGCGGCCGCGGCTGCGCTTCTTGTCCATCCAGCGGTTCCCGGCTGCATCTTCGTTGAGGTGCACGTTGGCAGCGCACCAGCTGGTCAGGCCGGTCCGATCGATCTCGATCTCGCCGTTCAGGATCATGTCCTCGAGCGTTTGCAGCGAACGCGGCATCCAGAGCTGCTTTTCGGAGTGCATGCCCCGCGCGCCCTGCGCGTGTCGCACCATGCAGAGGCCGCTGCCTGTGGGCTTGTCCGGGCCCTGATACTCCCAGGTCTCGAACCCACGCCGATCGGCCTCGGCCCGGAATTCCGCCATGTGCGCCTGGTCGAAGGCCAGCATGGCGACGTCATTGGTTGCAGCCTGGGCTTCGACTTCGGCGACCACGAAATCCTTGCTGATCACCTTGCCCGGCACGGCCGTCAGGATGCCATCCTCGACCCACAGATCGTAGGGCGCCTTGTCTTCCTGAGCCCGCGCCAGCAGCGTGTCCTTCGGCGTCCAGTACCAGATGTGCGCGCGGTACTTGCCCTCCGGCGTCTGCCATACCGCGGCAAGCGCCGTCAGGTCGTTCTTCTGGGAAAGGTCCATGGCGAGCCAGCAGCGCATGCCGCGGCACGCTTCCGGGTCCACGCGACCCTGGACGGCCTCCCATGCATCCTGGTCGATCCAGAATTCGGATGCACCAACCGGGATGCCGAAAAACAGGCGCTTCACGGTCAGCGCCTTGCCGGTCATCCCGCGAGCCTTGACCACCTCCTTGCGGACATTCTCGATCGGGTAGGTGATGCCAAGCGCGGGAAGCGCCTTCGACCAGCAGCTTTCGTCTGCGAAAGGATCGTCATTCGTGTCCACCCGCGCAACAAGCGCGAGGCTCGAATCGTCCGGGAACTCACCCTTGGAGACGCGCTGGTAATACTCGCTGTAGTCGGTTGCGACGATCTGGCCGGCGGCGGGTGTGTTGGTGCCCAGCAGCATCAGCGGGTCGCCCGGCATCTTGGCGATCGCGGCGGACCACATCTCGATCGGCTTTTCGGACTTGAATTCATGGATCTCGTCCGCCAGCACGCAGGCGGGGCGCGGGCCGCTGATGGCATCGCCGCTGGCCAATGACTGGAACTTCGACCCGCTCTCCGGATGCTCGATCTTCCACGCCATGTCGCCGGTGCCGCGGATGATGACCTCTTTCAGCGCCTCGAGCGTGTCGCCATCCTCATGGCCCGGCATGGTGACGCGGCACATGGCGACGGCATCGCGGAACAGGACGTTCGCCTGATCCTTGTCGGATGCGATGGCGTAGACCTCGGCGCGCGGGATGCCGGAGAAACCCATCATGTAGAGGCCGATCGCCGCCATCCAGGGCGACTTCGCCTGGCCCTTGCCGGTCTCAACCCAGCATGTCGTGAAGCGCCTGGTGCCCTCCGCTCGCCGCCAACCGAACAGGCTGCCGGTGAGGAACATGGTGTAGGGCAGCAGGTTGAAGGGTTCGCCCTCCTTCGCGCCGGCCGTGATGGTCAGCACGGACGGGAAGAAGTCGATTGCCCGCTGCGCCAACTCGGGGCGCCAGTGCAGCCCGCGGGCCGGCCCATCGCGCAGATCGCGCATATGGCGCTCGGCGGTGTGGCGCATCAGCTCGCCGGCGATGATGCGGCCAGCGACGATATCCCGCGCCCAGGCGGTGGTCGGATCAGCGGACGCGGTTCTTGAGGTAGCTGTCGGCGGCCGTGGCGCCGCGCCGCTTCTGCGGGGCTTTGCTGGCGGCGCCGCGGCGGCGCGGCGTGAGGCCGAGCTCTTGCTCGAGGCTGTTCGCGTCGGCATCGGCGGCCCGCATCTCCACCTGCCACATGCTGAGCTGTGGCACTTTCGTTTTCGCGGTCCTGGTGACCGCGCCGGTCCTCATGACCTGCGCCACGGCGATGTCGTAGCGGATGTAGGCGACGATCAGCCGCTTAATCGTCGGGCCGTTCTCGAGGGCCAGCGTGCCGACGCTCCGCATGGCGCCCGTGATCCGCAGCCATTCACGATGCGCCCGCTCGCGCCGTCGCATCGCGTCGTTGCGGCGCAGGGCCGGGATAAGGTCTGCCCAGTCGGGCTCCTCGATGTCGCCAGCGAAATCACTGACATCAGCGACCGCGGCGTGCTTCTCGACCACCTTCAGGGCCATTCAGGGGAAACCCCCCCTCCAAATTCTGTTGCCACCGCAAAGGAAGGACCCTGTATGGAGGGTACCCCTACCCCCTCCAAGATCAGACCCCTCCGGGGGGGGGACGCCGCCCGTCCGGTCACGGCAGGCGCCTGGGTCGGTTCCAGGGGTGTCCTGGGTCGATGGGGTAGCCGCGTTCGTCGCACCCGCGGAAGCCGACTGTGCCGGCTTTGTGGCCGAAGCCGCCATCCTTGCGCGCAGTCTTCTCTGAGTGGTGGGAGTGGCAGAGGGCCATGAAATTGTTCGGGTCGAGGGCAGCGCCGCCTCGGGCGCGAGAGACCTTGTGGTCGACATGTTTCGTCGGCTTGCCGCAGCGCGGAACCTCGCAGACCGGATGGGCCGAAAGGTATTTCGCGCGAGCCTGGCGCCAGCCTGGTGACCAGTAGAACGGATCACCGGGCATCGGCGGATGTCGCACCGATGTCAGACCGGTCCATCTCGACCTCGCGGCCATGACCCAGCAGCAGGACCCGGCTGCGCTTGCCGTTGCAGGCCACAACCACCGCAGCCAAGCCCGCCAACAGACCGACGGCGACCTCCACGATCGCGCCGACCACAAGCGGTGCCATCGGATCGGCGGGGCGTGGCGGGACCTCCCCCCATTTGCTGGCCAGCCGCATCACCTGCGCCATGACGGCGTGGGGCACCGGCGTCGGGCGCTCGGGATGGCTGCCAAACAGCATCCGGATGCCGCGCGTCGAGCAGATGCGGCGCCAGGGATCGCGATGCGGATCGAACAGCACGAACAGGTATCGAGGATAGGCCGGGACCATGACCGGCTGGCCCTCATCCGCTGTCCTGCGATGACGGCGCGGCGTGCCTGGCAGAGTGGGGCGCGGTTCGCGCCGTCGGAGAGGCAGGAAGCTCTGGAAGTCCTGCTTGCGGAGCTCGTCCGCCGCCAGCTTCTCGGCGCCTTGATGCGTCAGGGCGACGTGCCAGCGGGGGGTGCTATGGCTACCGCACTCCGAGGGGCTTTCCCCTGAGAGTGCGCCTGCATTGTCTGCATCATTGGCCCGCGTCGCGTCAAGCATCTGTTGCTCATCCATTCCCGCGATCATGCATGCAACCAGCCTCCCCGCCCTGGCCCTCAGCCGATCCAACCGACCAGGATCCGGTACCGTCGGCTCCGACATGATCGGCATGCGGTGCGCGATTGACCGAAGCCAGAAGGGTGGGCCGAAGTCGGGCTTTCTCGCCCGCTTGGTCAACGGACATTCTCGTGGGCATCCTGGGCGGCCATCCCGGCGCCCCAGGCGGAGCCGAGGCGCTCCCGCTCGCGAAGTCGCGCAATCTCGGCCAGGCGCGTCACGATGTCCTGGTTCATGGCGAAGAGACCTCCGCGCTGTTGGTCGTTGCCGATAGCGACAAGGCAAGACGGCGGCGCTCCGCCATGGCCAGGCGCGCCCGCGCCAAGGCAGCGCCGGGACCCTTGCTGGCTGCTATGGCGCGCACCTCAGCATCCGACGTGTCAGGCGACATGGCCGCCATGCGGGCGCCGGCATCACGGTGCGCGGCCGACATCTCACGCGCTTCGCGCTCGGCCCGCCTTTCGGCAGCTTCCTGCAGGTAGGTTTTGGCGGCAGCGCTCATGGCCGCGCGCTGATCATCCGTCAGGGGCGCCGCTGGTGCCGGCCGTTCGGCGGCGCGGAGCACGGCCCTCAGCCGATCCCGATCGCGCTCGAGCTCTGCCGTCTCGGGGCGAATGGTCGCGAGCAGGTCCTTCGCCGGAGGGAAGAAGCGGCCGGCCGCCACAGCCACGGCTGCGGCGCTCTGCTTCGTCAGGCAGCGTCGCGGCACATCGGCCAGCAGATCCGTCATGGCCGCGATCTTGAAGCCGATCTGGTCCGCATCCACGGGGTGGCCGATGAGGCTGATCACCCGCACCAGCCACTGCTGGATGACGCCCGGCTCCGCGCGCTGATCCAGCGCGGCCTCTGTGCCGGCCAGCCTGCGCCGCGCCTCGGCGGCGACGGCTGCGAACTCGCTCTTGGTCAGCCCGCCAGGCGCGCCATCCGGGCGCGCGACCATCACCAGGCTCATGGCGCGGGCGAGGGCCGGGCTGGGCGGGCGCGGGGCGGGCGGCGCCTCCGGCAGGATGGCGATGGAGTTGGAGGCGTTCGTCATGCCGCAGGCGCGTCCTCTGCCTGGCCGTCGAAGATGGGGCCCGCGCCTTGGGCGGCACGCATGGCGCGCACCACCTGGCCGAAGCCGCTGCCATGGCCGGGCCGGGGTTTGCTGGCGCGTTGGCCGGTGGCGCTTCCGATGGCGGCTTCCAGCCACGCCACGGGGTCCACCACACGGCGATCCTCGGCTTCCAGGAGCTTCCGGTTCAGCAGCTCGCAGTCGTCGCCTGCGTCCCGCAGCAGCCGGCCGAGGATGGCGCGGGAGGCGTCGGTGGGCTTGCCGGTCATGCGGACCAGTCGCGGGAGGCCGATAGCCCAGAGCTCCGACCTGCGATCGACCGGGCCGCGATCAGGCGGCGGGGGCGGAGGCGCCGCCGGGAGCGAAGCTCCCGAACTCTTATCTATCTCTGTCTCTAGTAGGTTGTCGTTCGGTTGCCCCTCCCGTCCCAACGGAACGGCAACGGGCGTTGAACGGGCGTTGCCGTTCCGTTGGGCCTCGCGCTGTGCCTTCCGCTTCTCAGCCGATGCCTTCCCTGCTGCGCTTGCCTGCTCGATCTTCGCCTCCTGCTCCGCGCGGATACGCTCCATGCGATCCTGGACCAGCCGACCTTCTGCGGCCTTGAAGAAGGCGCGGATGGTGTTCCGCATGCGCCTCCATGCAGCCATCTCTGTGCGGGCGATGGCCGCAAGCTGGCGGTCGTCATCGGGAAGCGGGCCGGTACGCCAGCTGTGCATCAGCAGCAGCAGGTAAGCGCCGTGCTCGGGGCCGGTTAGGTGCATCGTGTCCGCGAGATAGTCGCCGATGTAGAGCGGCATCCATGTGTCGGTGCGGCTCACGCTGCCCGCCCCCAAGCCGGCGCCGGGACCTTCAGCGGGACGCCCCATTCGCGCAGCATGGCGTCGGCATCTTCCGGTCCCTCCACCACCGCCACCGGGCACCCTGCGGCCGCCAGCGCGCGGTGCGCCTCCACCTGCGCCGGTCGAACACTGGCGCGGCGGCCCTTCCGCTTGACCTCGAGCCAGTAGGCACAGCCCTGCCAGATCACGACTAGGTCCGGGCAACCGGGCAGCACGCCATCGCCCAGCAGCGCCTTGCCGCGCGCGGGGGAGCCGGAGGCCTCTTCATTGGCGATGTGGAACACCATGGCGCCCGTTGGCAGCACCAGGCGCAGCCATTTCAGGATGGCGCGCTGTTCCTGCCGCTCCAAGGCTGTGCGCTTCGTCATCCTGCGGTATCCCCCTCATGCGCGGTCAGCGCGGCGGCACAGATGGCCGTGGGCAGGGTCTTGGCGCGGTCCTGGTAGACGAAGTGGCGGATGGCGGCCGAAGGCGTCACGCCCAGCGCGCACCACCCGCCGCAGGCCACCTGTTCGGAGCCACAGATCAGGTAAGGCTCCGGCACCACCAGGCGGGCTGCATCCAGCCACGCCTCCGCCGCGACGAAGCGCAGGAACTGGTCCCGGCGCGGGCCGGCCGGGTTGATCAGGTCGAAGGCCCGGGTCAGCATCTCGGCCGTCGGGCCGGGGGCGGCGCGCAGCTCGGCGCGGAGGCGGGGGAGGCTCATCGCGCCGCGATCTCCATGGCCAGCTTGGCCCGGATCGCGAGGCTGAAGCCGGCCCAGTCGGCCGGGATGGTGAAGCCGCCAGCCGGGCCTGTGACATGCTGGCGGTACCAGTCCGCCACGCCCGGTTCCTGGTCTGTCACCACCGGCAGGGCGTTGACCTCGATGCCATAGGCGCGGGCATCCGCCACGGCACCAGCCACCTCGTCCACCGCGCCGCTGTGGCGGCCATCACCGGAGATATCGATGATGCGGCGCACGGGCGTGCAGGGCTGGGCGCGGAATTCGTCGATCCCGGCGCGCAGGGCGGCGGCGACGTTGGTCATGCCGGCCTCGGGCCGCTGCACCCGCCGGAGATCGGCTGCGGCTGCCTGCGCATCCGCCGCGCTGGTCAGCACCCGCCAGGGCAGCACGTTGTGCTGGCCGGATCCCCACATGACCACGGACAGGGCCAGGCCATGGGCCGCGGAACGTGCCACCGCAGGGCTTTCCAGTGCGGCCGCGGTGCCATCGCGCTGCAAGGCATAGGTCTCGGTGGTGACGCTGCCGGAGACATCCAGCGCCAGCACCAGTGCGATGTCGCAGGCGGTGGCAGGCGCGGCTGCGACAGCAAGGGCGCCGACGAGGGACAAGGCGCGGAGCCGGCTCATGGCTCGAGGCTCAAGGCGGCCCAGGCGCCGATGCCGAACATGATCGCGGCGACGAAAGCGATCGCCGGGGGCGCCACCGTCCCGAAGGGCGTCAGCATCAGCGCAATCCCGGCCAGTGCCAGACCGAGACAGGCCAAGCTGAATGCCACGGCCAGGATGGCGCGCAGAATGAGCGGGGCGAGGTTGCGGGGCTTCATGCCGCCACCGCCGTACCGCGGAGGCCTTCCACATCGAAGAGGGATGGCGTGGACATGTCGCGCTCCAGCTCGCGCAGGTGGCGCAGGCCGTCGCGGAAGTAGTCCGGGTTGAGCTCGACCGCCCGACCGCACCGGCCGAGCTTGATCGCGCAATACGGGACGGTGAACAGGCCGCCGAAGGGATCGAATACCTGCTCGCCGGGGTTGGAGTAGCGTTCGATCAGGCGATCGACGACGTCCAGCTGCAGGGGGCAAATGTGCTGCTGCAAATTGCGCTGCGCCTGCTGGCCGTTCAGCGTCCGCATGCGGGCGATGTCGTCGAAGACATCATCTCGGTGGCTGCCAGCAGCGACGGAAGCGAAGGTGGAGGGCAAGCGACCCTTGGTGTCCAGCGCCTCCGCCACCGCAACATGGTCGTCGAAGCTGTACAGGCGATCGCGCGTGGTGTCGCGGAAGGCCTTGGCCAGTTCGCCCGGCCCATAGCCCGCCCACTCCTCAGCGGTCAGAAAGCGATCGCCGGAGCTGCGCCACTTGGCGTTGGCGTCGATCTGCCACCGGCCGCGGCTGTAGGCTTGCTTCGTCTTCACTACCGGCACATCGGCATAGGCGGTCGAGGTGTCCGTGGGCAGCTTGCGGAACAGCAGGATGAACTCGGGCGAACCCACGCCCATCTTGGTGCCGTCCTTGCACTGCTCCGTCCAGCCCAGGCGATAGGTCTGGTTGTTCTCCCGGACCACATCGGTCTCGACAAAGATCAGGCCCATGTAGGCGAAGCCGGCGCGGCGGTAGTGCTGGATGCAGTCCGCGTGGAATGGCTCCACCGTCGGCATGCCCATGCCGGTGACATTGCCGAACCGGATCCGGTCCTTGACGTGGCAGGCGAAGATGCGGCCGGGCTTGAGGATGCGGAGCAGGTTGGGCGTAAGGAAGCCCATCTGGTCAAAGAACTTCGCGTGGTCCTGGTTGTGACCGAAGTCCTCATAGCTGGCCGAATATTCGTAGTGGTTGCCGAAGGGGATACTGGTGACGATCAGGTCCTGGCTGTTGGACGGCAGGGCGTCGCATTCCAGCACGGTGTCGTTGTGCGCCACCACAAAGCCGCGGCCCGCTTCCTCTCGCCGCAGCACGCCGATGGTGCGCGCCAGCTCGCGCTCGAGGCCGAGGGTGGAGAGGCCATGCTGGGCGATCAGGTCGCCCATGCGCTCCGTCAGCGCGTCATGCTCCATCCACTTCCGCTCCAGGTCGCGCCAGACCTCCCGCTCCGTCTCGCAGACGATGATGTCCACCTCGCACTGGTGCGGCTGCAGGAAGCGCCGGATGCGGTGGATGGCCTGGATGAAGTCGTTGAACTTGTACCCGATGCCGAGGAAGATCGCCCGGTGGCAGAAGCGCTGGAAATTGCAGCCGGAGCCGCTGACCACCGGCTTGGTGGCGAGATACTTGAAGGCGCCATCGCTGAAGCCGAGGACGCGCCTCTCCCGCTCATCCAGATCCAGGCTGCCATAGACCTCCATCGCCTCGGGCAGCGCGTGCTTGATCGCGTGCCGCTCAGCCTCGAGATCGTGCCACAGGATGAAGTGATCATCCGGTGCGGCCTGGATGATCTCCGCCATCTTGGCGACGCGGGCGGCGATGCTCTCCCGCTTCTCCGTCGCGGCTTCCTTCAGCCCAAGGGCGGCGTCGCGGATCAGCACATGCTGGCCATCGCGCTCCGTCCCGCCGGCGATGTCGCTGGCCTGGACGTAGTGCACGCGCACCACCAGCGGCGGCATGGTGTAGCCGGCATCATCGTGGCCGAGGTCGGAAGGCTTCTGCACGAAGGCAGCCCAGGAATGCAGCCAGAGCCAGAACTCGCGCTCCATGTGCGGCATCAGGGTGAGATTGCCGGCCTTCTCGCTGTCCCGCTGGAAGAAGCGCGTCAGCGCCTGACCGGTGTCCATCACGCCGAGGAAGCCCGCGTAGTGGATCAGCTCCTTGTGCTCGTTCGGCGACGGCGTGGCTGTCGCGACGAAGCGGAAGGGCGTGCTGGCGAAGAGGATCAGGAATTCCTGGAAGGTCTTCGTGCCGTAGCCGCGCAGCACGCTGGCTTCATCCAGGCTGGCGCCTTCGAACAGCGCCACATCCAGCTTGCCGTCCCGCACGCTCTCGTAATTGGTCAGGTAGATGCCGGGCCCGCCGACATCATCCGAGCGGCGGACGAAGGCGACGGTGATACCGAGCTTTGCAGCATCGCGGGTGAACTCCTGCCGCACGCCGAGCGGCAGCACGATGAGGCAGCGGCCGCCGGTGTATTCCTGGACCAGCCGCGTCACCTCGAGCTGGATGAAGGACTTGCCCAGGCCGAAGGCGGCGAAGCACGCGCAGCGGCCCTTGCGAACCATCCATTCCACCAGGTCGACCTGGTGCGGCTTCAGCATGGGGTTGATGCGGGCGCGATCGACCACGAAGCCGGCATCCGTCTCGAAACGGAACTTGCCGCGCAGGAAGTCGAGATAGGCGGCACGATCCAGAAGCCCGTCGGCACTCCCGGCGGCGACTTGCATGTCCATTGTCACGGCATCCCGGTTTCGGGTTGAAGGGCAGGCTTTGGTGGCTAGGCGGCGCGCGCCATGTCATGCGGCCGATCCTCGTCGATGTGCTTCCACAGTCGTCCGGAGGCGATCGCGTAGACCGTTGGAACGGCGACGCCGAATTGGTTCGCGATATGCTGGCGCGGCACACCGTCACGGAACATCGCACGAAGCTCGCTCACCGCGTCGGCGTTCAGGATGGCGCCTGCCACCCGTTCTCCGCGGGCGTGGCGCCGCTTGGCAACGCAGTCGGCGTTGTTGTCCGCTACCGTGCCCAACCAGAGGTGGCCCGGATTGCAGCAAAAGAGGCTGATCGCAGCGATGGCACACTACCATTGCGCCAGGCTCGCTTCCGTGGGCGAAAAGCCACGCGGCACGGTGCGCGCGGACGGGGCGGTCATTCATGCTCAGAACGCCGTAGCGGCGGCTGACATAGCCCTTCCACATCCAGCAGGCATCCGGTCCGCCAGTGCGGTCCACCTTGGCCCAGAAGCGTTCGGCGTTCATGCGGGGCATCGCCATGTCAGAGGCCCAAAGCTCGCTTGTAAAGATCGAGCATGGTTTCAAGCTCTTCTGCTTCCGCCGGCTCCTTCTTCCGCAGCGCGATGACGGCGCGGATCGTGCGGACGCAGAAGCCCGCGCTCTTGGCCTCCGACATGATGTCCTTCTGATCAGCGGCGATGGCGCGCTTCTCCTCATCCAAGCGCTCCCATCGTTCGATGATGGACCGCAGGCGGTCGACGGCGATCCCGCCAACCTCGACATCCGGATCGGCCGGCGCCGGCGTGTCGTGGCCGGTCTCGTTCGTCTCCATGCTCATCGGGCGCCCTCCGAAAAGGAGCGAGGCTGCCCGGCGCAGCCCGCAGTTGATGGGACACCCGAGAGACGAGACTGCGTACCAGGCGCGCAGGCGCCATCCGCCGAGGCCCGCTCACCCGCTTGCGGGGGCCGGGAGGCCTTCGGCGAATTGCTCGGCCCATCCAACAGCGCCGCGATGGCGCCGGTGGCGGGGTCATTCTTCGGGATCGCGATCAGCGCGGTCCGCAGCACATCGCGGTAGTAGCGAAGGCGCTGCAGGACGCTGCCGCGCACATAGGCGGCGCGGATCAGCAGGAACCGCACCTCCCGCGTCTCCCCGCCGCTGGCGCCGATGCCGCACCAGCCGAATTCCAGGATCAGGCTTCGGGGCATGACGCCTCCCGCACCATCGCGTTGATCTCGGCGGCCAGCTCGTCGCACTCCGCCATCAGGCGAACCAGGTGCGCGGCGTGCGGGGCGTTCACCCCGTCCATCCAGTTCTGGACCGCCCGCGGGTCCGCCTGCGTCCGCCGGGCGAGGCGCTTCGCGGCGTGCCGGATGTGCCCGTACCGCTCGCGCAGCACCTTTCCGACCCGCTGCGCTATCAACTCAGAGGTGATGATAACCCCTGACATTTCTCGGGGAGTTTCCAACCGAGACATGCTCATGCCGCTTGCTCCATGTTGCCAGCGTGCAGAGCCGGAACGGTTACATGACTGAGGGAGCGGACGATCAGAGACGCGACGCGGCGGGCGGCGGGGGCGGCAACCCCCGACCGAACGCGCGCGAAACGATGGACGTGCGGTTTCGCTTCCGTGATGATGCTGGCCGCCATAAACCAGCAAGGCAGGACACCGATGGATGACGAAACGCGAAGCGAACTGCAGATGCTTCGAAGCGAGGTTCGAATGGCGAGCATGTTCATGGCGCAATCCTTGGCGATCCTCGCCGCAGACGATCCAGCCAAGCGGGACACGATCGATGCGACTGTCACCCACTTCGAGGCCATTGCCGAAAGCCCAGGCGCAAAGGCGATCATGCGGATCATTCGCGACGCTCACGACAAGATGGCGGCGGGCTTCCGCTCAGGCTCTCAAGGTCGAGAACCTCGCCTCGACTTAGGAAGCCGGCCCGGATGATTTCAGCGGGTGGGAAACGCCTTTCCTTGCAAACAACGGCGCCGGCATGCGGAACGGATAGTGGCGGGGTCGCGGCCAACGAGCCGGCCTCGGCCACCCGCTGCGCCGCCAGCGCCAGCAGCCCCGCGCAGAGCCCCCTGCGCGACATCATGCTGCCACCACCGGCCGGCGATGGCGCAGCGACAGAGAGTCCACGACTAACCCACGGAGAGACAAATGAGCGACAAGGGCATGCGCGTCAGCGCCGTTGGTATGGCTTGGTACCGCGCCGAGACCTTCGCCGAGGTGCGCGCCAGCATGGCCGACGCCGAGAAACTTCCGGCGACCTTCGAGAAATTCCTCTACGCAGCGATGAAGGGCGAGGAGAAGCTCCGTCGCGCCGGCCACGCCGTCATTCGCGTGTATCTCGACATGGACGAATTCCCCGCCTTCTGCCGGGCTCGGGGCCTGAATGTCGATGCCAAGGGGCGCATGGAGTACGCCGCCCATGTCGCGCACCAGATGGTCCAGGCGAATGGTGGCGGCAATGCATGAACGGCCCGGCTCATGACCAGCACGGTCAGTGGACAGGTGCTCGATCATGCTGCCACCACCGGCCGGCGATGGCGCAGCGGCGTCGCTGGACCTGACTCGCCGCGCAGCCCCGCCTGGTCGTTGGCGTGCTGAACCGCGTCTGCCGCAGTGGGGTCGACCTGGGCGGGCTGTGTGGCAAACAGATCAACAAGGTCCGGCCGCAGGTCGGCAGGCGTAACAGCGCCCCCGGTGGCTGCGCTGATCTGCCGGCACTTCTCCGGCTCCGCCTTGCGGGTGCCAGACAGATAGGCGTGCAGCGTCGAGATCGGCAGGCCGATCCGCTCGGAGAGCTGCATCAGCGTGAGCCCCTCGCGGGCGCGGTATTCGGAGAGCGTCATGCAGGGAGTTTACGCAGAGTGCAGAATTATGCGCAAGAGGGAATTACGCGCTTCCGGCGTTCCGCCCACCGCGCCAAGGGACGACCCTGCCGGCATGAGCGGCCGTAAGAACCCACTATCGCCGGAGGCCAAGCGCCTTCAGCGTCATCTCACCGCATGGCGTAAGTCTAGGAATCTAACCCTCGAAAAACTTGCAGAACATACAGGGAACGCGCTATCTACGCTCTCAGGGTGGGAAAATGGGAGCCGTGAGGTGGGAACGGACGATCTTGTTAAGTTGGCCGCATTCTATGGCGTCCATCCAGCGGCGCTGATGATGGCGCCGGAGGATGCTGGTCCTAAGATCGACCGCATGATCAAGGCCAGCGGGATCGCTGAGCGGCTGGATGATGACAAGGCGGAGCAGTGGCTTGGGCTCGGCGCGACGCTGGCGGGCGATCCGCCCAAGAGATAATACGCAGAGTGCGTAAAATTCCGCTTTTCATTTTTACGCATAACGCATAATAGTTGCGGCACCCAAGCAGGGATGCCGCAGATGCCGACGACGAGGCCACAGCCCGCCCTTCCCGCCACCAGCGCGCCGCCCGGCTATGGCCCGCCGGAGCCACTGACCCTCACTCGCGCCGGCCGCCTGTGCCTGGACCTGTCCAGCGCCGCCGCTGATCTGATCGAGGCGTGGGATACGCCGCACCGCGACCACGCCGCCCTGGCCGCCGCCCTGGTGGCACCGATGGGCCGCCTGCGCGCAGCGCAGCGCCGGGCGGGCGCCGCATGAGCGCCGCAGCGACCCCATCCGTCCCTGACGACACCCTGGCCCGCGTGACGCAGCTGGTGGTGGACCACCTCGGCGTGGAACCGGCGCAGGTGAAGCCGGAGGCGTCCCTTCTCGATGAGCTCGGCGCGGACAGCCTCGATCAGATCGAGCTGGTCATGGCGCTGGAGGAGGAGTTCGGCCTCGAGATCAGCGACGACGAGGCCGAGGCCTGCGCCACCATCCAGAATGTGGTGGACCTGATCGCCGGCAAGCGCGGCGGTGCGGCATGAGCGCGTTCCTGCTCGGCCTGGGCAGCGGCCTTGTCGCCTTCGCCGCCACCGTCGCGGCGGCCTGCGCCTGCCTTGGCCACATGGAGTTCCGTTTCCTGTGGGACCTGACGGATAAGGATCGCGACAGCGCCGCGGTGTTCGTCCTGATCTTCGCCTGCGGCGTGGCGCTGATCGTCGGCGCACTGGTCGGGCGGGCTGCAGCATGAGCGCGGTCGCCCCTACCCAGGCGGACGGCCTGCCGGACACCGAGCGTTGGGAGGCCGATGGCGCTGCCATCTACCTCGCCGGCACATCCTACCGCATCGCCATGGTCTTCGGCCCGCCGGCAATCCTGGGGAGCGAGGAACGCGACTGCAGCGCGGTGGCGCGGCAGGCGCAGGTCTATGCCCGCATCATGGCGACGGCGCCGATCATGCTGGCAGAGCTGCGCCGGGCCGCTGCGACGTTCCGCGAATATGAGCACCACCACCGCGCCAAGCCGGATCCTGTGAAGGCGGAGCGGAACGCCACGCTGGCCCGGTCGATCGAGCGCGTGCTGGCGCAGGCCGATGGCCTGGCGCCGATCGAGGTGCCGGCATGACGCCGCGCATCATCCTGATCTGGACGGACGTCTTCACCGGCCGAGAGGTCGCGCGGGACGTGTTCGCCGCCCATCCGCGCGAGCGAGTCGCAGCCTATCAGCTGACCCGGATGCGCGCGAACCCGCAACTCGACTGTCGATTCGTGGAGGAACCCCATCATGGCTGACGGAATGATCCCCGGGCTTCGCGCCGATGGCGCCTTGCCCTTCTGCGAAACCCACCGCGCGATGCTGGACTTCATCGCGACCAGCAGCGGTGGCGGGCATATCGACCGCACCATCCTGTCCGCCGCGCTGCGCGCTGCGGCCGCGCACCACTCGGTCTTTGCGGCGCCGACCCGCCTGCGGGTGGCGATCCTGGATGGTCGGCAGCAGGTGTTCCTGTGGCCGGAGGAGGCGCGGGCGGTGCTCGACGTGCTGCCGCCGCCACCGGCGCCGCCCCCGGCTCCGGCCTGCCTGGCCACCGCCCGCCGCGCGATGATCACCCGCGCCTACGAATGCTTCGCCCTGGCCGAATCCCTTGGCGGTCCAGGCGCGGCGCCGGGCGCGAGCGACCGCGCCAACCGGATCGGGGAGCGGATGCTGCTGGATGCGCTGGCGCTGGATGATGCCGCGGCACCGGTGTTGCAGCAGGTCCAGCGGATATTCGGCCGGCACGCCGGGAGCATTGCAGCATGAGCACCGGGGTATCGGAGGCGCTGCTGGTGCGGCGGCTGCGGGAGGCGCGGCTGCTGTGCGATGCCGGGCACCTGACCCTGCGGCAGATCGCGGTGCTGGCCCTATCGGCTGGGCCGGATGAGAAGCTGCGGACCGTCGCGGCGATGGCCGGGCACATGGAGACACATAAGCCGGCGGTGACGCGCGCGGCGGATGCGCTGGAGAAGCGCGGCTTCCTGCGCCGGCGGTTTAATCCGAAGGACCTGCGGGTGGTTTTCCTGGACATCAGCGCGGACGGCCGGCTGCGCCTGGCCAAGGTGATGGCGGCGATGGCCGGCGACCCGCCGCCCGAGACGCTGCAGGTGGCAGCATGAGCGCGGCATTCCCGATCGAGCGCGGCGCGCCGCCGCCTGCTGAGACCCGGGGGCGGCCAAGGTCCGAGGTCTCCGCCACGCTGCGAGCTATGGAGCCGGGCGACGCGGTCACCTTTCCAGCGGAAATCGAGCGCAAGCTGGTTCACAGCGCGGTCCACTACATCAACAAGGCGTCGGCCTCTCGCAAGTTCACCGCTCGCAAGGTGGCTGGTGGCAACCGCGTCTGGTGCCTCGCCGTGCAGCAGGATGCCGGGCCATGAGCGCGCCGGATCGCGCAGCCTGGCCGCCGTCCTGGCACGCTATCGCCGCGGCGGTACAGAAAGCGGCCAAGGAAGGCCGGCCGCTGGTCAACCGCATCGATGTCGCCCGCGCCACCGGCCGCCAAGCTGGCGCCACGATGGATGATGTGGATGCCATGATCGCCGCAGGCGCCCTGATCGGCGAACGCCAGCGCGGCACCGCCGGGCCGAGCCGCCACCGCGTGGCGGACAGCCTGGAATGGACCGCCTGGCCGTCACCCACGCCCCTGCAAGTTCTGGTGGCGGAGGAGGATGGGTTGGTGCTGGGCGCGCTGCGGAGCGCCATCGCCAGCGGAACGAGGGTTGTGTCGTTACGTGAATTCGTGCGCGCCGCGGGCATTCCGGAGGATCGCACCAGGCGGGTGACGACGCGGCTGCTGGTGCGGACCATCGAGCGCGAGGTGCGGGAGGTGTCTCCGCCCGAGTTCCGCTTCCGGATCATCGGCACGGAGATGGTCACGCCGTGGGTGCCGATGCTCTACGCCGATGGCGTGAAGCGCGTGCCGAAGCCGGCCACCACGGGCAGCCTTGGCCTGAGCGGAAGGGGCAAGTTCCTCCATCCGGTGCAGCAGGCCAGGCGGGATGAAAGCCGGCGCATCCAGAACCACCAGCGCCGCATGACAGCAGCCGTGCGGCAGTCGGAGGAGGAGTTGAACGCGCTGGTCGCGGAGCACATGCGCCGCCATGGCGTGACCTTCATCCGGCCTACGCATGACGGAGGTCCCGCGCCGGCGCCGGTCGGTAGCCGCGGCGGCATGATGTCCATCAGCGATGGCGTCAGCATGGCGAGGCGCCTGTGATGCTGTTCACCCCAACCACCCGCGCCACGCCATCCCGCAACCGCAAGGATGTGATGCGCGCCGTGCGCGCCGCCCTGGCCGGCGCCACCGACGCCCTGCCGGACCGGCCGCACCCGGAGGCGTTCCTGCGCGATTTCGAGCGCCGGGCCGAGCATCGGGCGCCGTGGCTGTTCGACCGCGATGCGGAGGGTGTGGCGGCCTCGGTGGTACATGCCGCCTTGCTCGGCCTGCCGCTGGATTGGGAGGCCAGCGATCTGGTGCAGGTGGCCGGCGGCGCCGTGCGGCTGCGCGTGCTGCGCTTCGGCCTGGCCCATTGCCTTGGCCAGGTGCTGGACCACCCCCTGATCCAATCGGCCGAGATGCACGCGCGGGATGTCTGGACGGAGATCGAGACCCGCACCGGGCAGAAGGTCATCCGCACGCCGGGCACCGACGCGGACCGCGGCCCCATGGTCTTCGCCTACGCCAGCATCGGCAAGCACCTGGCTGGCTGGCACGGCAAGGTCACGGTCGAGGATGCCGCCGCGCGGATCGCCGCACGCGGCCTCCCCTGGGTGGAGGATGTCGGGGAGATCGCGCGGATGATGGCGCTGGCCGAGGCGGCGGAGGTGCCGCTGGCCGAGCTGCCGGAGCGCTGGCCCGCGGTGGTTCGCTGCCGCCGCGTGATGGCGCTGGCCTGCGGCGAAAAGCCGGGCGCGGCCGCGCCGGTTGGCAGCGTGGTGCCGGAGGCAGCCCGGGCGCGCCGCGCGGCACAGGCCGCGATCCTGCGCCTGTCGGGCCTTTCCCGGAAGCCGAAGTGGCTGCGCGACCAACTCGCCGAGATCGCATCCGGCCTGGGGGAGGCGGCATGAGCCGAACCCGCACCACCCTGCTGGCGCATTGCCTGCCGGGCCTGGCCCTCGCCGCCGGCGCCACCGCGCTGGCCGCGACCATCCTGTTGACACTGTTCGCGGAGGCCTCTGCGCCATGACGCTTTCCATCAAGACGACCGCCGGCATCCTGGCGCAGGCCCTGATCACCACCGGGCGGGTGACGGAGAAACGGAACACGATTCCCGTGCTCGGCATGGTGCTGCTGCGCGCGGATCAGGATGGCATCCGGCTGGACGCCACCGATCTGGATATTGCGCTGACCTTGCCGGTGAAGGGCAATGTTGTCGCCCCGGGCGCGGTACTGCTGGATGGCGGCAAATCCCTCCGCACCATGCTCTGCGCCGCGCCGCCGGACGACATGGTCACGGTAACGCAGGAAGATGCGCGGGTGGTGGTGACCTGCGGCCCGCTTCGCATCGAGGAGGATGCGGTGCCGGAGGAGGAGTGGGCGACCTTCATCGAGGCGGCAGCGGAAGATGTCACCGCCACCATCCAGATCGCCGCGCGCGATCTGGTCGCGCTGATGGAAGCGGTCTGGCACTGCATCTCCACCGAGGAGACCCGCTACTACCTGAATGGCATCTGCTTCTCGGCCGAGGGGCAGGAGCTGCTGCTGGTGGCGACGGATGGCCATCGGCTGATGAGCACGCAACTGCCGGTCCTGCGAGGCCCGGTGCCGCTGCCGAACATGATCGTGCCGACAAAGCTGTGCCGCTTCCTGCGGGAAATGCTGCCGCAGGTGCAGGGCGACTGGCCGATCGACCTGTCCTTCACGCCGGAGCGGAACCGCGTGGTGATCAACGCCTGCTTCTGGCGCATCGCCGCGAAGACGATCGACGGGACGTTTCCGGAGTGGCGGAGGGTGCTGCCGAAGGCGGAGGTGCTGCGATCACCGCTGGTGGTGCGCCGGCCCGAATTCCTCGCGGCGATGCTGGGCGCGCTGACCGCCGGCCGGCCACACAGCCAGCCAGCGTGGTTCCGGCCGAGCGGCGGGGTGCTGCACATCGACCTGAAGGACGATCGGGAACCCGGCCGGACGGTGCTGGTGAAGGTGCCGGGCGACGCGGCCGAATGGCAAGCGCCGGAGGGCGCGGCGGGTTTCTGCGCGCAACTGCGCTACGTGGCGGACATCTGCCAGGCGATGCCGGGCGGGCTCGAGATGCGGCCGAATGTCGATCCGGATGGCCCGGTCGAGATCAGGGGCCAGCGCAACCTCGGCGCCCTCATGCCGATGAAGGGGCGTTGATGATGGGAAGGAAGCGGGGTTACGGCAGCATCACGGTGCATGTCGAGGAGTGGGTTCGCGTCGAACTGGACGACGTCTTGGAAGATGTCGGGGACGATGTGCTGCGCCAGGAATGCGCGAGGCGCGGGATCGCGCTTGCACCATCCATCGATGGCCCGGAGGATATGCGCGACCTGGCCGAGGCGGTCCGGCGCGCCGCCGAACGCGGCGACCTGATGGACCTGGATGTGCAACTCCGCGCGCTGATGGATGCCGCTGGCGTGCCGCGCCTGCGGATCCCGGGTCGCGCCGCGGATGAGGCTCGGACATCGTGACGGACCTGATTTCGACGGTCGCGCCGGCCGTGCGCGGCATGCTCGGCGCCGGCGCACCGGAGGTGCGGCTGGCCACCGACGACTTCAGCCCCTGCGGCCATTTTCGGTACCGGCTGGACTACTGGTGGCGGTCTGGCGTGCAGCCGCTGCTGGTGGTGGGGCAGAATCCGTCGAAAGCCAGCCACCAGCGCACGGACCCGACCGCGCTGCGCTGCGCCCGTCGCGCGCACCGGGCCGGGCTGGGTGGCCTGGTCATGCTGAACATGTTCCCCCGCGTCGCGACCGACCCTGCGGACCTTTGGGCGGCGGGCGAGGATGTGGCGGAGGAGGCGAAGAACATGTTCACGATCCGCAACGCGCTGATCGAGAACATCGACGCGCCCGTGCTGTTCGCCCCGGGTGGGGACCCGCATCCGCGGCATCGCGCACAGGCGGCGAAGGTGGAGGCGATTCTGCGGGGGAAAGGGGTGGACCTTCTCTGCCTCGGCACCACCGCCGCCGGCCTGCCGCGCCACCCGAGCCGCCTGGGGTACGACGTGCCGATGGTGCCGTGGACCGGCAGTTTCGCGGTGGGAGGAAGCGCGGCATGAGCTACGCGCAGTACGACCACGCCGGGTGGGCTGAGGCGAACGGCGCGGCCGCCAAAAGCATGGGCGCGAAGCCGCGACGCGACCGGGATGGCAACGCCGTCGGCTGGGGTGCGATGCCAGAGAGGCTTTCGCCGTTCCAGGCGCGCGTCATGAACATCATCGGCTTGTCGCTCGGCGGCATCTACAATGCGCCGATCGCCTGGGATCGGGTGGTGTGGGGCACGGCGGGTGCGCGCTTTGAGCACATGCATGTGCCGCTGAGCTACGGCCACCTCTCCACCTTCGATAGCCGCGGCCTGACGCTGCTGGTCCTGGCCTGCCACGCCGCGCGCATTCGCATGAGCATCTCGCCCTACGGCACACGCGGCCTGATGCTGAGCTTCAGCCAGCGCGATAGCGGCATCACGACCATGGGCGGCCACCCGGACGTCCCGGAGGCCGTCGCGGCCTTCGATGCCTACCTCGGGCCGGATCACCGCATCGCCTATCGCGAGCCGGCCGTCGCGGGCGAGGCCGCCTGATGCGCGCTATCGACCTGTTTGCCGGCGCCGGCGGCTTCACCGAGGGCGCCACCCAGGCAGGCGCCACGGTGGTCTGGGCTGCCAACCACTGGCAGGCCGCGGTGCAGACGCATGCCGCCAACCACCCGGCCACCGAGCATAGCTGCCAGGACCTGCACCAGGCGGACTGGCGGCGCGTACCGGCCCATGACCTGCTGCTGGCCTCGCCCTGCTGCCAGGGGCACACCCGGGCTCGCGGCAAGAACACCCCATCGCATGACGCCAGCCGGAGCACCGCCTGGGCTGTTGTCTCCGCGGCTGAGTACCACCGGCCGGCCGTGATCGTTGTGGAGAATGTTCCGGAGTTCCGGTCCTGGCTGCTCTTCGCGGCATGGCGGGAGGCGATGGCGGCGATGGGCTACACCCTGTCCGCCCATGTGCTGGATGCCGCTGACCATGGCGTGCCGCAGCACCGGGAGAGGCTGATCCTCATCGGCACCCGCAGCCGCGCGCCCTTCCGCCTGCCGCTGCGCATGCAGCAGCACCGGCCTATCGCGGCCGTGCTGGATCTCGGCGCCGGAGCATGGTCTCCCGTTGCCACGACACGGCGCGCGCCGGCCACGCTGGCACGGATCGCTCGGGGGCGGGCCCGCTTCGGTGACCGCTTCCTGATCCCCTACTACGGCAGCGGCAGCGGCCTGACCGGGCGCAGCCTGACCCGGCCGATCGGCACCATCACCACCCTGGCGCGATGGGCCATCGTGGATGGCGACCGCATGCGAATGCTGTCCGTGGACGAGACGAAGGCGGCCATGGGCTTCCCCGCCGGCTATCGCCTGCCGGCGCAGATTCGCCCCGCGATCCAGATGCTGGGCAATGCCGTGCCGCCGCCGATGGCGCGGGACGTGATCACCGCAATCCGGGAGGCCACATGATGCCGGTTGATAGGCCCATCATCTTCTCGGAGCCGATGATCCGCGCGCTGCTGGAAGGCAGGAAGACGCAGACGCGGCGGGTGATCAAGCCGCAGCCGAAGCTGTTCGACGTGGCTCCCGGGGTGCCGTGCGAGGTGGCCCTGGAACCTTGTGACGACGAGCCCTGGCCGCGCATAGCGCTGGGCCGCGTCATCAAGCGGCAGGAGGTCCGGTACCGGACCGGCATGCGGCTGTGGGTGCGGGAGAACTGGTGGACCAGTTGCATCCACGACGGCGATGCGCCGCGCGACCTGCCGCGCGATGCGCCGATCTGGTTCGTCACCGACGATGGCGCGCGGGCCTGGGGAACGCAGCGCCCATCCATTCACATGCCGCGTTGGGCTTCGCGGATGACGCTCACTGTCACCGATGTGCGGGTCCAGCGGCTGCACGCCATCAGCCGCGGCGATGCAATGGAAGAGGGCTGCCCCTTCCCGAACATGGCAAGCGGACCCAATCCGCGCGATTGGTTCGGCGACTTGTGGAACAGCATCCACGGCGCCGACGCCTGGAAAGCCAACCCCTTCGTGGTCGCCGTGACCTTTACCGTCGAGCGGAGGAACGTCGATGCCCAGTGATCTCCTTGCCGAGCTCCCCGTGCCGCTGAGCGACCAGATCGCGGCGGTCCAGCGCGAGATCGCGATGCGCCAGCGCGTCTATCCCCGGTGGGTCGCCGCCGGGAAGATGACCCAGGCGAAGGCCGAGGCCGAGACGCGGGGCATGCAGGCGGTGCTGGATACGCTGAACCAGGCCGAGTGGGCGCTGCGTGCCGCCACCGGCCCGCAGGGGCAGCCGATCCGGACGCTGGACGCGAACGATCCGCTGGCCGGGCTGGTGCCGGCCGACCTGACGGAGGCGCGCAGGATGATGGCCCGCAAGGATGGTTGTGCGGCCGGCCTGCAACGGCGATTCATCTGGGATCAGCAGCGCGCGATCGATGTCGCGGCCGCGCTGCGGGATGAACAGGCGGCAGCGCAATTCGAGGGGAAAGCGGCATGACCGACATGACGATAGCTGCCCTGCTTGATGAGGCGGAGAAGGCGCAACGCAAGGGGCACCTGGTGCTGGCGCGGGCGCTGCGAGACGCATCCGACCGCATCGGTCTGGTTCAGCACGAGCGCGACACGCTGCGCACCGCGAACTCCGTGATGGCCGGCGAGCTGGCGGCGCTGCGGGGGCAGCTCGATGTCTCCGACGCCTACGCAGCCGAGGCGAACCCGTCCCAGGTTCCGAGCGTGTGGCAATTGCAGAACGCGCTGCTCCGAGCCGCGATCTCTGCCGCCTCGCCGCCAGCGGCGCCTGCCGGGGAGCTTGGCGCATGACCTCGCGATGGGACAACCACTTCCTCGGCCTGGCCGCCGCACATGCGGCCATGAGCAAGGATCCGAACACGAAGGTCGGCTCCGTCATCGTCGGGCCGCGGCGGGAGCTGCGCTCGGCCGGCTTCAATGGCTTCCCGCGCCTGATCTGCGATAGCCCGGAGCGGCTGAACGATCGGGAGACGAAGCTCAGCCTGATCGTGCACGCGGAGTGCAACGCCATCGTCCAGGCAGCGCGCGTTGGCGTGCCGCTGGATGGCTGCACCTTGTACCTGGCCGCCACCGACGACACCGGCGCGATCTGGGGTGGCCCGCCCTGCACCCGCTGCACGGTGCATGTGATCCAGGCCGGCATCACCACCGTCGTGTCGCGGCCGCAGAAGGCGGTGCCGTCCCGCTGGCATGCAGACCTTGCCGTTGCCCGAGGGCTGCTGGCGGAGGCGGGGGTGGAGTATCGGGAGGTGGCGCACCATGGCTGATCGGCGCCCTTGGCCTTCGGTGAAGTCGGAGGCAGCGCTCCGCGCGGCATCCATTCGCGTATCAAGCATCGGGAGCCTTCCCCCAGGCGATGCGAGACTTGCTGCGCGCGGCATGCAGATCGCCCACCGCACCGCAATGGATGCCGTAGATGATCTCTACGAGGCAGCCGACAGCGCAAGCGGCTCAGAGCGAGCCGAAGGGATGGCGCGCGCCGCCGGCGCGAAGCTGGTCGCCAACAGAATCCACCTGACGCTGGAAGAGCTTGCCAAGAAGGGCGTGAAGGCGCCGCGGCGCGGACTGGTGGAGATGCTGCGCGCGTTGAGATGTGGGCCATGACGGCGCTCGCCACCATCGCCGCCGCCCGCGGCGCGATCGCCAAGGCGCGCATCGATCTGTCGGACGAGAAGGAAGCGCAGCGTCAGATCGGTGAGGCGCTGACGTCCGCCGGGATCGAGTTCAGGCGGGAGGTGCCGCTGTCCCGCCGCGACCGGCCCGACTTCTTCCTGGACGCCGCCGGCTTGGCAATCGAGGTGAAGCTGCGCGCCGGGAAGATGGACATCTGGCGCCAGCTCAGCCGGTACGCGGAGCATGACCGGGTGCTGGCGCTGATGCTGGTGTCCAACACCTCGGTCGCCCTGCCTTCGGAGATCGCAGGCAAGCCGCTCTACTTCATCAGCCTCGGGAGGGCCTGGTTGTGATGGAAGCCATCGCCGGCGAACTATTCGCCCCGCCCCGCACCTATGGCCGCCTGCGCCTGAACGCTGCCGGCGCGTGGGAGATCAGCGATCTCGAGCCGCACGTCTCGATCCGCTTGAAGGCGGTGTTCCCGCGGGTGCCGAAGGGCAGCGCCGGACCCTTCACGCTGCGGAGGGATGAGGCGACGGACGCGGACCTGCGCTGGTTCATGGAGCGCTACCCGCTGGCCGTCTCCCCGGCCGATGCGGCCGCCATGGAGCGCGGCCAACGGTCCTTCTTCGCGACCCAGGCGGAGATGGAGCGCATCCTGCTGCCGAGCTACCGGCCGTCCGGCTATGTCGGGCTTCGGCCGGGCCAGGCCATCCGCGGCTATCAGGCGCAGGCGATCGAGATCGCGGCGCGCAGCAAGGGCCTGCTGCTGGGCGACGAGTGCGGCCTCGGAAAGACATTCACCGCCGCCGGCTTCTGCCTCGGCGACGGCCGGCTGCCGGCGGCCATCGTCTGTCAGGTGCACATCCAGAAGCAGTGGCGGCATGTGGTCGAGCAGTTCACCACCCTGCGGGTGCACGCCATCAAGAAGACCATCCCCTACAGCCTGCCGCCGGCGGACATCTATGTGTTCCGCTACAGCCAGCTCGCCGGCTGGGCAGAGGTCTTCGCCACCGGCATGTTCAAGACCGTGATCTATGACGAGCCGCAGGAGCTGCGCGGCGGCACAGATACCGCCAAGGGCAAGGCCGCCGAGGTCGCGAGCCAGCACGCCGCCTGGCGCCTCGGGCTGACCGCGACGCCGATCTACAACTACGGCGCCGAGATCTTCCAGATCATGCGCTTCATCAACCCGGAGGTCCTGGGGGACTGGGCGGACTTCCGGCGCGAGTACCTGAGCGACCGCGGCCGCCTGCTGAGCCCGAAGGCGCTGGGCACCTACCTGCGGGAGCAATACGCCTTCCTACGGCGAACCAAGGGCGAGGTCGGGAAGGAACTGCCGGCGGTGAACCGCATCGTCGACACGGTCGGCTATGACGAGGGCGAGGTGCGGTCGATCGAGGCGCTGGCCCGCCAGCTCGCCATCCGCGCCACCACCGGCGCCTTCGTGGAACGGGGCAACGCGGCGCGGGAATTGGACATCATGGTCCGCCAGGCGACCGGCGTGGCCAAGGCGCGGCACGTCGCGGACGTGGTCCGGATCCTGGTGGAAAGCGGGGAGCCGGTGGTGCTGATGGGCTGGCACCGCGCGGTTTACGACATCTGGCTGGACCGGCTGAAGGACCTGAAGCCGGCCATGTACACGGGCAGCGAATCGGCCACGCAGAAGAACTCGGCGAAGGAGGCCTTCCTGGCCGGCCAGACGGATCTGCTGATCATGTCGCTGCGCTCCGCCGCCGGGCTGGACGGGTTGCAGGCCCGGTGCAGCACCATGGTCTTCGGCGAGCTCGACTGGTCGCCGGGCGTGCACCACCAGTGCATCGAGCGCCTGGACCGGGAGGGGCAGACGCAGCCGGTGACCGCGCTGTTCCTGGTCGCGGATGAAGGCAGCGATCCGCCTATCATGGAGATGCTCGGCCTCAAGGCCAGCGAGGCACACCAGGTGATCGACCCGGCGCTGGACCTGCAGCCAGTCGCGAATGATGAGAGTCGGCTTGCGGCACTGGTGCAGCGCTACCTGCATCGCCGCGGCGCGGCGCCGGTGGAAGCGGAGGCGATGGCAGCATGAACCAGGAGCCAAGCTACGGCAAAGCCCTCTGGGCAAGGTGGCTGGAACGCAAAGGCGACCGCGTTCGTGTCTCGCGAGAGGATGACAGGCGGCTGCATACCCGAATGAGGTATCTGGTTGACCAGGGGTGGGCCACCATGGAGTGGATCGATGGCGAGACGCACTTTTCCGTGACGAAAGAGGGGCTTCTCGCCTATGCGACCGCGCTGACTGCGCATAACGCGAAGCACAACGACGCCCGAGTGCGGAACGAGAGGCTGTTCGTGCCGTCGGCCACCGCTATCTGCACGACCTCCGCGCCACCCACGAGGTCAGCCCGCGATCGCGCTATGGATTCGGCGGCGCGGGCGGCGGCTTTTTCTCCGCCTGGACAAGCCCGCAAAGCTTACTTGGCCGAGTTGCGCGCCGCCGGCTTCGCGGTGGTACCGATTAATCCGAGCGTGGAAATGGAGGTTGCCGGAACAGAGGCGTGGCTATGCGTCGCCCCCATGGAGGATCGGGCCGCTGTTTGCTACCGGGCCATGGTTGGCGAGGCGGAGGATGCACCCGATGTCGAGTGAGGCCGCCACACCGCAATGGCTTGACCGCGCCGCGGCCGCTGAATGGGCGCAGCGCCGTGGCCTGCGGCACGTCACGGCGGACTACCTCCGCAAGGCGGCGGCGGCCGGCAACGGACCGCGCCACCACCGCATGGGCAAGTTCGCGCTCTACGCGCCGGAGGATCTGGAGGCCTGGCTTACGGCGTCGATCAAGCCGGCCGGCGAGGGGAGACGGCCACCGCGGGCGGCCTGACCGCGCCGCTTCGCCGGCTTCCGCTTGGCGCCCAGGCGCTTGATGCGCGCCTCGGCGAAGGGCTGGTCGAAGCCCCAGGTGTCCCGGTCCACCGGCCGCCCTTGCAGCTTTCCAACCTCATCCATCAGCAGGTCCATCCAGGCTACCAGCGCGGCGCGCTTCTGTTCCCACTGCTCCGACCGCTGGTAGACCCGCATCACCCCCGGCATGGTGGCGGAGGCGGCGTGGTTCAGCAGCCGGTCGACCACCGCCGGTTCCCACCCATGGTCGGCCAGGGTGGAGACGACAGTGCGACGGATGTCGTGCAGCGTGCCCTCTTCGATCCGAGACCCGGCCAGCAGCGCCCGGCGTATGTCCGTCCAGTTGCCGATCGGGCGGTTGCCGCGGCCGGCGAAAACCAGATCGGCCTCGCCTGAGCGCCGCGTCTCCCGCGGTGGCAGCCAGCGCAGCAGCGCCACGCCGGGGGAGGTGAGGGGCACCCGGGTCATCCGGCGGTGCTTCACCATGCCGGCCTCCATTTCCCAGTGCGGCCCAAGCACCAGGTCATCCAGGTGCAGATGCTCATGCCGCAGGCGCTGGGCCTCCGACCGGCGGCAGGCGGTCAGCAGCATGAAGCGCACCAGCGCCCCGCGCCGGCCGAGGGCACCGGCGGCGATCCAGATCTGTGCCGCCTCGACCATGGTGTAGCGGTGGTCCCGCGGCGTCACCTTCTCCTGCGGGATCTCGTAGACCCGAATCCAGTTGGCCTTGATGCCGCGTTCCAGCAGCCAGGCGCGGGCGAAGCGGGCGATGCGGGAGAACACGTTGCGGAGCTGGTAGGCGGCGGAGCGGCCGGAGGTGCGGTCGATCAGCACCTGCAGCCGATCCGGGTCGAAGGCGCCCACGGTGTCCCCGGCCAGGAAGGGGCGGACGTGCTTGGCCTCGAGCCGCAGCATCTCTCGCTCATAAGCCGAGCTCTGTCCCGCCTGCGCCTTGCGGGCGATGGATGCTTCTACGCTGGCGCGCCAGGCGTCGAGCAGGTCGGGCAGCGGGATGGCGGCGCGGCGGCGCTCTTCCTCCGCCCGGGCCGCTTCATCCGCCTCCCGCTGCCGCTCGGCCAGCAGGTCCCGGCCGAGGGCTGCCGCCTGCTTGATGGCCTGCGCGGCGTCGCGCGCTGCGTCGGGGTGGACCGCGGGCCACTCGCCCAGGGTGACGAAGCGCTGCCGCTTGTCGCCCTTCACCCGGTATTTCAGGACGAAGGATGCGGCGCGGGCTACCACCTTCTGGCGGCGGACGCCGAAGCCGGGCAGGTCTTCATCCCAGATGGTGTCGCGCGGCACAGGCCCGTCATTTCCGGCGCCGGCAGCCCAGCGCTTGGTCAGGTCCTCCATGGTCCGCTTGCCGATCCGCATGCCGCACCCTCCCGAGACCAGCGCAGATTACGCGCTTCCGGGTCCGGCTACCACAGGGCTACCACGCCAACGGGCTGTTCGGGGTGTGTTCTGGGCCTTATCGGACTTTATTGGCCCATATGAGACCCAATGATTTCAGCGACTTGGAGGGGAAATCTGGTGTCCCCGGCGGGATTCGAACCCACGGCCCCCAGATTAGGAATCTGGTGCTCTATCCGGCTGAGCTACGGAGACGCCAAGGCGCAAATACCACACCCTCCGCCGCCGCCGCGAGGGGGTGGGATGACAGGCGCCGCATAAAGCGCATGATCGGCGCAACCGTGAAAGGAACCGCCCGCATGCCGGAGCCGATGCCCGAGCCGCTGTTCGATGCGATGATCGCCCGCGCCGGGCTGGTGCTGACCCCGGCGCAGCGGGCCAGCATCCTCGATGCCTCCCGCTACCTCACCGCCGCCAACGAACGCCTGCGCCCGCAGGACCAGGTGGCGCTGGAGCCGGCCACGGTGTTCCGGCCATGAACGAACTGCCCTTGGGCCTGGCCGCCGCCGCCCGGCTGATCGCGGCAAAGCAGGTCTCCCCGGTCGAACTGGCGGAGACCGCGCTGGCCCGCGCGGCGCGGCTGAACCCGGAACTGCACGCCTTCATCCGCCTGACCCCGGACCTCGCCCGCCAGCAGGCCCGCGCGGCGGAGGAACGGCAGATGGCCGGCACGCTGAAGGGTCCGCTGGACGGCATCCCGATCGGACACAAGGACATCTACGAGACCGCCGGCATCCCCACCACCGGCCATTCCCGCATCCTGGAACACCATGTCCCGGCGCAGGACGCCGCGGTGGTGCGCGCCTGGGCGGAAGCCGGGGCGGTCACCATCGGCAAGACCGCGACGCATGAATTCGCCTGGGGCGGGCCGAGCTTCGACCTGCCCTGGCCACCCGCCCGCAACCCCTGGGACACCAGCCGCTTCACCGGCGGGTCCTCCACCGGCACGGGCGCGGCGGTCGCGGCGGGAATCGTGCTGGGCGGCACCGGCAGCGACACGGGCGGGTCGATCCGCGGCCCAGCCGGGCTGTGCGGCCTGGCCGGCATCAAGCCGACCTATGGACTGTGCTCCCGCGCCGGCGTGCTGCCGCTGGCGCATAGCCTGGACACCACCGGCCCGATCGCCTGGACCGTGGAGGATTGCGCGCTGCTGCTGCAGCCGATGGCCGGCCATGATCCCGCCGACCCTTCCTCCGCCGATCGCCCGGCGCCGGACCTGCTCGGCGGGCTGGAGGGCGGCGTGAAGGGGCTGCGGATCGGTGTGATTCGCCACTTCCATGAGCGGGACATCACCGCCAGCCCCGCCGTCCGCGCCGGTGTGGACCACCTGGCCGATGTGCTGCGCGCCGAGGGCGCCGTGGTCTCGGAGGTCACGCTGCCGCCGCTGACGGATTTCCACTTCGCCGGCTGGCTGATCCTGATGTCGGAGGCGCATGCGGTGCATGAGCCCTGGCTGCGCGCCCGCTTCAACGAATACGGCGAGATCCTGCGGGAAAGGCTGGCGCTGGCCGCGCTGGTCTCGGCGGCGGACTACCTCCAGGCGCAGCGCCGCCGCCGGCAGCTCTGCCAGCAGGTCGCCGCCGCCATGGAAGATGTGGATCTGCTGGTCACGGCGGCGCAGGTGTCGGAAGCGCCGCCGATCGATCAGGTGCCGAAATTCGCCGGGCTGGAATCGCCCGGCCTGACCATGCCCTTCAACCTGACCGGCCAGCCGGCGCTGGCCGTCTGCACCGGCTTCGGGGTCGGTGGGCTGCCGGTCGGCGCCCAGATCATCGGCCGGCCCTTCGCGGATGCCCTGGTGCTGCGCGCCGGCCATGCCTTCGAGCGTGCGACCAACTGGCGCGCCAAGCGGGCGATGTAGTCCACCGCCCGGCGGGCGAATGTAGTCCACCGCCCGGCGGGCGGATGTAGTCCACCGCCCGGCGGGCGGATGCAGTCAGGGCAGCACCACATCCCCGGCCGCCAGGCCGCTGCGGATCTCCACACCCTCCGGCGTGCTGATACCGAGCACCACGGGCACCATCGCCTCCGCCCCGTTGCGGCGCACCCGCACCATGCGGCTGCCGCCGCCATGGTCCCGCACGGCGTAGGGCGGCAGCACCAGGGCAGCCGGATTGTCATAGGTGACGATGGACAGGCTGGCGGACATGCCGACGGCCAGTTGCCGGCGCTGGTCCGGCGACAGCCCCTCCACCGCCACCGAGACCGGGAAGCTCGGCATTCCCTGCCGCGCGGCGGATTCGCCGCCAGCCTGGGCCGCCACGCTTATGACGCGGCCCTCCAGCACCAGGTCACCGAAGGCATCGCCTGTCACCGTCACCCGCTGGCCGACCCGCACCTTGTTGACATCGATCTCATCCACGGTGGCGCGCACCCGAAAAGTCTCCAGCGCGCCGATGGTGAACATGGTCTGGCCGCGCTGCACGCGCGATCCGGCCTCCACCGTTTCCGGCCGTCGGCCGCCCTGGGCCTCGGGCGGCATCAGCACCACGCCGGCGACGGGGGCGAGGACGGTGGCGTTGGCGAGGTCCGTCTCCAGCTCCTGCACCTTCGCCTCGGCATTGGCGAGTTCGAGTTCGGCGATCCGCAGCGTCTCCGCATCGCCGCGCGCCAGCGTCGCCTCCAGATCATTCTCCGCCGACTGCACCTGCAATTGCTGGTTCCGCTGCTGCTGCACCAGGGCGCGGTGTTCATCGGCCGCGATGATGCCGCGCGACAGCAGCATGCGGGTCTGCGCCACGCGGGTGGTGAGGTCTGTGGCCTCAAGGCGGGCCTGCGCCAGGGTGCGCCGGGCGCGCGCCACTTCGAAGCCGGTTTCCCAGCTCCGCAGTTCCGCCACGCGCTGGCGGGCGCGGATCTGCGCGCTGCGGGCCTCGCGCAGCCGCACCTCCACCTCGCCCAGGTTCAGCCGCAGCAGGGGCTGGCCGCGTTCCACCTGGCCGCCATACTGGAACAGCCTTTCCTGCACCAACCCGTCGAACGGCCCGACCACGCTGACCAGCGACCCCGCATCCAGCATGCCGACCACGGCGATGCGGGAGGTGATGGGCTGCGGCACCAGCGTGATGCTCGGCGCGCCGGATTGTGCCGGTGCGGCCGCGGTCCAGCTTGGCGCCGGCAGCCAGGCATAGGCGCCGGTGGCCAGCAGCAGCAGCGCCACGCCGGCGCCCGCGCCGAGGCGAGCCAGCCGCACGCGCCGCGCCACAAGCTGCATGCGGACGGCGCCGTTTTCCAGTTGCAGATAGGCGGTCTGCAGCTTGCGGTGCTGGTCCGCGAGGTCGCGCGTCAGCGCCGCCTCGGCTTCCGCCAGGCGCTCCGCCTCCGTCACATCGGTCAGCGTCGCGGTCAGGCCGAGCCGGCCGCGCGCGGCGCCGACGCGCAGGCGAAAGGCGCGGCTGACC
>NZ_JAUYTS010000171.1 GCF_030695085.1 Falsiroseomonas sp.
AGTCCGAATTCTCGCGGATCGAAACCCTCGAGCGCACCGAACCCGGTCGCCGCCCGCAGCCGCCCGTCCAGGGCATAGCGCCAGCCGTGATAGCCGCAGACCAGTTCACCGGCGCAGTGGCCCCGCACGCCGGAGACCAGCGGCCCCGCCCGGTGGCGGCAGACGTTGTGGAAGGCGCGCAAGATCCCGTCGGCGCCGCGCACGGCCAGCAGCCGGTGGCCCGCCATGTCCGTGGCGATCCAGTCACCTGGTCGCGGCGCCTCGTCCTCATGGCCCAGGAACAGCCAGGCGCGGCCGAATATGGCCGACCGTTCCCGGGCCCAGGCGTCAGGACAGCCGTACAGGCGGGCCGGAAGCGTGATCTGCATGCGGCAATGAAGGCCCCGGCGCGCACCGCGTCAACCGGCCTCAGACCGTAATCGCCTCCATGCCGGCGAAGACGGCGTGGGTCGCTCCGGCGGAGTGGGCGGCCAGGCCACGGTCCGGCCGCAGGTTCAGCAACATGACCTGCGGACAGGCCGCGCGCGCCGCCCCGACCAGGGCGGCGGCGTCCATCCACTCGCGCGCGCTTTCGTGGGCGACGCCGGCGAAGTCGATGGCCAGGCACTGGGCCCGCACCCCGTTCAGTCGCCGGGCCGCGCCCGGGTCCGGTGCGATGTGCAGGATCAGTCCCAGGGCGGCGGTTTCGAAATGAGCGATGGCCTCGTCGAGGGCTTCCGCCGACGCCTGCTCCAGCCCGCCCATGACCTCGACCAGCAGGGTCCCTGGCGCCGCCTCTTGCTGGAGCTCGGTGCAGAGCAGGGCAAACTGCCCGCCGCTCGAGGCGACTGTTCGCCAGAAGGCCGGCAGGACGCCACTGTCGTCGCGCTGCAGGCGCAGCAGATCGAGTCCATGATTCAGCGTCTGCAGGTCAATGCGTTTGAGATCCGCGGGCTCCAGCATCCGGCGCCCCAATGCGGTGAGGGCGCTCTCCCCCCCGCGGTGGCGGACAGAGCGCCGGATACGCCGACTGACCGGGACCGACCGGCTCAGATCGAACACCGGCTGCGCCGCCAAGGTCACGGCCAGCTCGCGCCCCCCGCGGGTGACGAGGGTGAAGGTCAGGCTTTCATAGGGTGCGGCATAGGCCCGGCGCTCGCCGAGCGGCGCGCGGACCGCCGCTCCTGCGGCGTCACTCTCCGGCTGACCCATGACCGTCTCCTTTAAGCCGGTCGACAAAGCCCCCCCTAGAGCGATTTCGCGCCTCAAGGCGGAAACAGACTGCTCACAAAGATGGTCAAACGGCGTTGACCATGACGCGTCCCGATCCTGTTCCCGCCTCCGCACAACCGCCCATACGGCTTGCACGGCCCCTCCCGTATGGGCCAAGACG
>NZ_JAUYTS010000180.1 GCF_030695085.1 Falsiroseomonas sp.
GGGTTGTTGGTCTCAGCAACCCAACCCTACCGAGCATCACCGCGGTGGCCGCCCAGGGCGCTCCGCTTCGCTCAGCCAGGGGCTTCGCTACGCGCCCCGGGCTTCGGTCCTCCTACACCACCACCCGGGACACGACCAGGCCGGGCGGATGCTGGTGTTCCGCGCCGGCGACCGCATGTCCCTGAAGGCCGGGCCGATGGGCGCGCGCCTGCTGCTGCTGGGCGGCGCCACCATGGACGGGCCGCGCTACCTGTTCTGGAACTTCGTCAGCTCCTCCCGTGACCGGATCGAGCAGGCGAAGGCCGATTGGGCGCGGGACCGCTTCGGCACGCCGGTCCCCGGCGAGACGGAATGGATTCCGTTGCCGGAAAAGAAGGTGGTCAGGGCCGGGGAGGGGTCGCCGACCAGCTGAAGCCTATGCGGCGGCCGGTGGCGATCGCCGCGGGGAAGGCGCTGCGGTCGCGGTCATGCAAGGGCGCGAATGCCTCAGTCGGACGCGGCGACGGCGTCGCTTGCCGGCGCGAAGGGGCTAAGCGGCAGCGGCACAGTCAGGACGGCCTGCAGCCCCGATTCCTGGAAGTCCATCTCGATGGTGCCGCGAAGGTCGTAGCGGACCTGCCGTTCGACGAGGTTCGACCCGAAGCCGCGCCGCGTCGGCGGCTTCACGTGAGGTCCTCCTTCTTCCCGCCAGTGCAGCACGAGCTTGGCACCGTTATCCTGCTCCTCGACTAACCAGGATATCACCACCCGCCCGCCTTCGACCGATAGCGAGCCATACTTCACCGCGTTCGTCGCCAGCTCGTGCACGGCCATGCCCAAGGCAACGGCCATCTTGGGGCCCAGCGGCAGTTGCGGGCCGGTGATGGAGAAGCGTTCCGGCTGCGTGGCGTAAGGCTCGATCTCTGTCTTGATCAGCTCGTGCAACTGCACGTCACCCCAGTTTTCACGCGAGACGAGGTTATGCGCACGGCCCAGGGCGCGTAGCCGCCCTCCGAAGCTGTCCGCGAACTCCTGCGGAGCCGGTGCTTCCCGAAGCGTGTGCGTGGCGACGGCCGTCACCACCTGAAGCATGTTGCGGACCCGGTGGTTGAGCTCGGCGATGAGGGTGCGCAGCTGGTTTTCCGTCTCGACTAGCCTCGATACGTCGACGAAGGTCACCAACACACCATCGACCTCTCCATCCACGGCCCGGTAGGGCAGCAGCCGCATGAGGTGGTGGCGTGCGCCGCCATGCGTCGTGACGCGCCGCTCGACCGGCTCGCGACGAGCCAGCGCACCCTCCACTTCGGCTTGCATGTCAATCCCGTCGAGGTGGCTGGCCAGGTCGGCCAGCGGCCTGCCTCGGTCGGCCGGGATGAGATTGAAAATCCCCGCCATCGCCGGCGTGAAGCTGCGGATCAGAAGGTTGCGATCGAGGAAGAGGGTCGCGATCCGTGTACTCTCGAACAGGTTTCTCAGGTCGGCGTTGGCGCGATCCAGCTCCTCGACCTTGCCCGCCAGTTCGAGGTTGACGGTCTGCAGCTCCTCGTTGACCGATTGCTGCTCCTCCTTCGCCGTCTCCAACTCCTCATTGGTGGATTGCAGTTCCTCGTTGACCGAGACCATTTCCTCGTTGGCCGACCTCAGCTCCTCGACCGCGGTCTCGTATTCCTCGATCGTCGACTGCAGGCGTTCGCGGATTTCACGCAGTTCATGCTCGAGCTGCGCCATCGCGACAGCCTCTCCGCCGGTCGCGGGGGGCGCGCTGTGCTCACCAACGGGAACCGGTGGCCCAAGCTCCGTGAAGAGCACCACGAAGATCGGCTCTGCGCTGTCGCGGCTGGGCAGCGGCGACACGGTCAGTTCGATCGCCTGGATGCGGTCTTCGACCTCCACCTCGACGCGCGGGCGCACCACTTTGCGGCGCGTTTCCATCGCCTCGCGCAGCGCGGCGCGAAGCTCGAGCCGCAGGCCGCGGCGCGCCATGGCAATCAGCTGGCGGCTGGGCACGCCGGGGGCCGGCTCCACGTATCTCCCGAGGCGTCCGGACTGCAGAACGATGTCGCCTTCGCGATCCACCACGACATAAGCCGGCGCGAACTGCTCCAGCACCAGATTCTCAACTTCCTGCCGCAGGTCCATCCTACCCTCCGCGCGGGCAGGGCGGGCGGGCCGGCGGCCGAACCAAGGCTGGCCGCTCGGCGCAAGCGGCAATGCCGGGAGCGGTGCCCCGGCACGGTTGTTGTCACGACGCCGGAAGATTCGATGCGTCTTGTCCATCGGAGCGAACAAGTCGTCATGCCGCGTCACGTTTTCCGATATCCCGAGGAACAGGAAACCACCGGGCTTGAGGGCATAGTGAAAGGTCGGGATCACCCGTTCCTGCACCATCCCGTCGAGGTAGATCAGCAGGTTGCGGCAGGAAATCAGGTCGATCCGGGAGAAGGGCGGATCGCGGATCAGGCTGTGCGAGGAGAAGGTGCAAAGGTCGCGCAACTCCCTGGTCACGACATAGGCAGCGCCTTCGTCGGCAAAGAAGCGGGCCAGCCGCGCCGGCGCCATGTCTTTCAGCAGCGGCGCCGGGTAGCGGCCGGCGCGGGCAATGGCGAGGGCCGGCTCGTCGATATCGGTGGCGAAGATCTGGACCCGTGGACAGTCGCGCCGCCCTTCCATGCGCTCGCACAGCAGGATGGCTATGGAGTAGACCTCCTCGCCGGTGGAGCAGCCCGGCACCCACACGCGCACGCTATCCTCCGCGTCGCGAGCCTCGAACAGGGCCGGCAGAACCTGCGTGGCGAGCGCCTCGAAGGCAGCGGCGTCCCGGAAGAATCCTGTCACGTTGATCAGGAGATCACGGAACAGAGCCACGACCTCATCCGGTTCGCGGCGGAGGAACTCCACATAGGCGTCCAGGCTGCTGATGTGCCGCACCAGCATGCGGCGCCGCACCCGCCGCAGGAAGGTCTTTTCCTTGTAACCGGAGAAGTCGTGGCCGACCTGGCCGCGCAGGACGGAGCAGATGGCGCCGCGTGCGGTGGCCAGGCGTTTCGCCGTGGCCCGATGTTTGTCGTCAGCGGCGAGACTGTCGAAGGCACTCAGCCCTTGCGCGAACTCAACCAGCCGCGCCGGCATGTCCTCAACCGGCAGGACAAGGTCGACCGTGCCGGTGGCGATGGCGCTGGTGGGCATGCTGGAATGGCGTGGCGCTGTGCCATCAGTGCCCTGCGCCAGCGTGAGGCCGCCATGTTCCTTGATGGCTTTGACGCCGAGCGCGCCGTCACTGCCGCCACCCGAGAGGATGATGCCAACGGCACATTCGCCCTGGTCCTGCGCGAGTGAGGCGAGGAAGATGTCGATTGGCTGCCGCTCGCGTGGCGCCGCCGGGCTCTGGGCCTGCAACCGGAGCTGACCGTTGGCGATGGTGAGAATGCCATCGTTCGGCAGGACGTGAACGTGGTTGGGCAGCACCGGCTCTCCGTCCCGGGCGGGTGTCACCGGCATGGCGGTGCAGCTGGCAAGGATGGCCGGCAGCTCGCTCTCGCGGCCGGGCCCGAGGTGCGTGATAACCACGAAGGCGATGCCGTGATCCACCGGCATGGCGCGGAATAAGCCTTGAAGTGCCTCGACCCCGCCAGCCGAGGCGCCGATGCCGACGATGGGAAAACGCTTCGTGGGCGTCATCCTGCCGCTCCCCAATGCTCGAAGCCTGACCCTGGCACCGCGTGGGTTCCCCGTTCGCTGCGCAACGCATTGTAAAGCGTGGTCTCGCCGATCCTGAACCGCGCCACCGTCTCGGCAACGGACAGCCCCTTCAGGATGAGTACCTGCGCCCATTGGTGTGGCCCGGCGTGGCGGCTGGATGTGGCGGCCGGGCAGGGCCGGTGCGCGTAGAGGCAAACGCGTTGCCGGGCCCGGGGCAGACCTCGCGGACCCTGGAGGCGATGCACTCGAAGAAGTTGGGGCTGCCGAGCCAGAAGCCTCAAGCCGTAGCGCCCGTTCCTTCTTCGAGATGGTGGAGAAGGCGCAACGACTTTAGGCGTATACAGACCAACCATCTGTCAACCATTTGTCTCGTCCGAGCAATAGAGTGTCTGCTTTTTCATGCGGAATCCAGTACTACCGCAGGTTCTTGGGAATGCTTGCCACTCCCGGAAGCTCAGGGCGCCCCCTGGCCACGCCGCCTTGCCGCGGAAGATGGCTACCGGCAGCGTAGCGGCCGCGCGAAAGCCCGCCGTTCACCCTCTGTGCCAGAGGTCTCCCGACACTGTAGTGATTTTGTAGTGCTCCGTTGTTTGTGTAGTATAACTACAACATCAACCCTGTTCCGCAGTCTTAACGGCCTGCCACTCTGCCTCCATGGCTTCGAGGCCGGCATCCGCCGGCGCCAGGCCGCGCGCTGCCAAGCGTTTTTCCACCGCGACAAAGCGGCGTTCGAACTTCGCATTTGCCGCGGCGAGGCAGGTTTCCGGGTCCAGCTCCAGCTTGCGAGCCAGGTTCACCATGACGAAGAACAGATCGCCCAGCTCATCCGCCTGGCGCGCCTTGTCCATCCCGGGCAGCTCCGCCCGCAGTTCCGACGCTTCCTCCTCCAGCTTGTCCAGCACCTGGCCGGCATCCGGCCAGTCGAAGCCGACCCGTGCGGCGCGGCGGGAGATTTTCAGCGCGCGGGTGAGGGCGGGCAGACCCACCGGAACCCCGGCGAGCGTCCCGGTCTCGGCCCGGGCGGCGCGCTCGGCTTCCTTCTGCGCCTCCCAGGCCAGGTTCTGCATGCCGGCATCGCGCGCCGCAGCCTCGCCGAACACATGCGGGTGGCGGCGGATCATCTTGGCGGCAATGGATTCGGCCACCTCGGCGAAGCCGAACCGGCCGGCCTCGCTGGCCATCTGCGCGTGATAGACGACCTGCAGCAGCAGATCGCCCAGCTCATCCTGCAACTGGGGAAAGTCCGGCCCGCGGGCGATGGCGTCCGCCACCTCATAGGCTTCCTCGACGGTGTAGGGCGCGATGGAGGCGAAATCCTGCACCTGGTCCCACGGGCAGCCATCCGGCGCGCGCAGCCGGACCATGATGGCGAGCAGCCGCGTCAGCGCGGCGGCGGGATCAGTGTGCGACATGGAAGGCTGCTCTCCGGGGACGGGGCCTGCATCCTGGCCCAGCACCGACAATCCCCAAACCCTCCCGGATTTATCCCCAAATACAATTGCCGCATAATATATATTATGGAAAAATCTTGGACGGGGATAAGTCTGGGAGGAAAGCGTCGGTTTCCATAATATTCCGGTATTGGGGGGTTTGCGGCGCCGGGAGTGCTGGAACAGAGGGTGAATCAGGCGTCCGGGACGGTTAGCACCTGGCCGTCATGGGCGGGTTCGACGCCGGCGGGCAGCGTGCGGCGCAGCTCGGCGTAATCCAGGTCGTTGCCCATATGGGTCAGTACCGTGCGCCGGGGCTTCAGGCGGGCCACCCAGTCCAGCACCTGCGCCACATTGGCGTGCACCGCATGCGGCTTGCGCTGGAAGCAGCCGACCACCCAGGTATCCAGCCCCTCCAGCCCTGCCAGGGTCTCCTCCGGCATGGTCACTACATCCGTCGAATAGGCGAAGCGGCCGAACCGGAAGGCCAGCGTCTCCATCACCCGATGGTCCTGGAGGAACACCTGAACCGGCATGCCGGCCATCTCCACCGTCTCCCCGGGCGCAATGGTGCGGGCCGTCAGCGCCGGGCGGTAGAAGCCGGGTGGCGTGGGCGGCAGGAAAACATAGTCAAAGCGGCGCTTGAGCATTTCCAGCGTCTCCGCGCTGCCAAAGGCATCCAGCGCCGTGCCGGTCAGCCGGTTGACGCTGCGCAGGTCGTCGATACCCAGCACATGGTCCGCATGGGCATGGGTGAAGGCCACCGCATCAATCGTTGCGAATCCGCAAGACAGGAATTGCTGCCGCAGATCCGGCCCGGCATCGATCAGCAGCCGCCGTCCCGCCGCATCTTCGACCAGGGCGGAGGTCCGGCTGCGCCGGTTGCGCGGCTCCGCCGGGTCGCAGGCTCCCCAGGCGCCCCGCCCATCCGCCCCGCCGATCTGCGGCACACCCGTGGAGCTGCCGCAGCCCAGCAGCGTAACCTTCATCCTTTGGCCCGGCTGAACAGCCGGTGGAAATTCCCTGTCGTCAGCTCCGCCAGCGCGGCGAGGCCGAGCCCCCTCACCTCCGCCAGCCTGGCCGCGGTATGCACGGTATAGGCTGGCTCGCAGCGCTTGCCGCGCAAGGGCACGGGGGCGAGGTAGGGACTGTCCGTCTCCACAAGCAGCCGGTCCGCCGGCACCTCCGCCGCCACGGCCCGGATGGCATCCGACTTCGGAAAGGTCAGCATGCCGCTGAAGGAGACATAGCCGCCGAGCCGCACCGCGGTCCGCGCCAGTTCGGCGCCGGAGGAGAAGCAATGCAGCAGGAAGGGGAATTTCCCCCGCGCATCCTCATCCTCCAGGATCGCCGCGATATCGGAATCCGCATCCCGTGCATGGATCACCAGCGGCAGGCCGGATTGCCGGGCGGCGGCGATATGCCGGCGAAAACCTTCCTGCTGCGCCGGCCGCGGCGCCTTGTCGTAGAAATAGTCCAATCCGCTTTCGCCGAGCCCGACCACCTTGGGATGGTCCGCCTCCGCCAGCAGCGTCTCGACGCTTGGCACCTCGCCTTCGCCGGCATTATGCGGGTGGATGCCGACCGTCGCGAAGACGTTGTCGTAGCGATCAGCAATCTCCCGCACCGTGGCGGCGCCCGGGCCGATGCGGGTGCCGATGGTGACCATGATGCCGACGCCCGCGGCCTTGGCCCGCGCCACGACATCGGCCTGCTCCGCCCCCTGGAAATGGTCCAGGTGGCAATGGCTGTCGACGATCAGCATGGTCAGGCGGCCGTCTCGATCTTGCGGAACAGCGGCTCCGGCGGCGGCAGGGCGAGGCCGGCGGGCAGCGGCGTGGAAAGGTGTTCGAGCCCCCTCGCCGCCTCCGGTACGCCGAGCTGGTCCAGCAGCTTTGCCATGGTGCCCGGTATGAAGGGCTGCAGCACCGTGGCGAAGGCGCGCAGCGCATCATGCAGGTGGCGCAGCACCGCCAGGCCGCGCACCGGGTCGGTCTTTTTCAGCGCCCAGGGCGCGGCGACGGTGATGTAGCCATTGGCGTCGCGCACCGCGGCCATGATGGCCTCCAGCGCCAGGTGGAATTCCTGCCGGTCCAGATGCGCGCCGACCACGCCCGGCAGCGCCGCAACCTGGGCGGCCAGCGCCGCATCGGCCTCGGTCGGGTCGCTGGCTTCCGGCAGCAGCGCATCCGCATTGCGCTGGATCAGCGACAGGGTGCGGTTCGCCAGGTTGCCCAGCGCATTGGCCAGCTCGCCATTCAGCCGGTTGACCAGCGCCGATCGCGAGAAATCGCCATCCTGCCCGAAGGGCACTTCCCGCAGCAGGAAGTAGCGCAGCGGGTCCAGGCCGAATTCCTCGACCAGCGCCACTGGGTCGATCACGTTGCCGAGGCTTTTCGAGATCTTTTGCCCCTCATTGGTCCACCAGCCATGCGCGAAGACGCGCTGCGGCGCCGGCAGGCCGGCGGCCAGCAGGAATGCCGGCCAATAGATGGCGTGGAAGCGCAGGATGTCCTTGCCGACGAAATGCACCTCGGCCGGCCACAGCTTCCACTCCGGCGCGGCTTCATCCGGGAAGCCGAGCGCGGTGATGTAATTGGTCAGCGCGTCGATCCAGACATACATCACATGGCTGTCGTCGCCCGGCACGCGCACACCCCAGGTGAAGGAGGTGCGCGAGATGGAAAGGTCGGACAGCCCCGACTTCACGAAAGCCACCACCTCATTCCGCCGGCTGGCCGGCAGGATGAAATCCGGGTTGGCGTCGTAATAGGCCAGCAGCCTTTCCGCCCAGGCCGAGAGGCGGAAGAAGTAGGACGGCTCCTTCACCCATTCCACCGGCGCGCCGGAGGGGGCGTATTTCACGCCATCCCGCTCCACCAGTTCATCCGGCCCGTAGAAGGCCTCGTCGCGCACGGCGTACCAGCCCTCATAGGCGCCGAGGTAGATCTCGCCATTCTCGACCAGCTTCGTCCACAACGCCTGGCAGGCCCGCTTGTGGCGGTCCTCCGTCGTGCGGATGAAGGCGTCGTTGGAGAAGCCCATGGTGGTGGTCAGGTCGCGGAAGCTCTGGCTCACCTTGTCGGTGAATTCCTGCGGGTCCATCCCCGCATCCTGCGCCGCCTTCTCCACCTTCTGGCCGTGCTCATCCGTGCCGGTCAGGAAGAACACCTGCCGCCCCTGAAGCCGCCGCCAGCGCGCCAGCACATCGGCCGCCAGCGTCGAATAGGCATGCCCGACATGCGGCTTGTCGTTCACATAGTAGATGGGCGTGGTGATGTAGGAGCTTGAGGTCACAGCATTAAGTTCCGCTTTCTCGCCCATCAGCGCCGGGACGGCGAGAGCCAGAGTAGCGCCGTCAGCACCGCCTGCTTGCGGTCCAGGCTGAGCACATCCGTCTCGGCTGCGAGCCGTCCGAGGCTATCCCACAGGGTCGACCACTCGGCAAGCGGACGGCCCTCGAGCCAGGGCGGCACCCCCTGCCCGCGCGCCGCCTGCCGCACCCCGGCCGAGATCGCCCGCCGCAGCAGCGCGATGAAGGTGGCGAAGCCACTGCCATCGCGCTTCGCCGCCACCGCATCCGCCACCGGATGCCAATGCCGCCGATTGCCCGGGTCGCCCAGCACCTGGTCCACCAGCGCCTGCAGGGCGAGCCCCTCGCCCTCCGCCAGCGCCACCGCCTGCCCCGCCGAGCCTTCCGCGATCTGTCCGAGCGTCGCGCGTTCGCCCGCCGAAAGCTGCGGCAGCAGGCGCATCAGCAGCGGGTCCAGCTCGGCAGGGCTGAGCGGCGACAGGTCCAGCCGGCGGACGCGGCTGCGGATGGTGGGCAGCAGCCGGTCTGGCGCGGCGGTGGTCAGCACCAGCACGGCACGCGGCGGCGGTTCCTCCAGCGTCTTCAGCAGGGCGTTCGCCGCTTCGGGGCGCATCTGTTCCGCCCCGTCCACCAGCACGAAGCGCCAGCCCCCCTCGGCCGGCGTCATGGCCAGGAAGCGGATGGCGTCACGGGAATCCTCCACCCGGATCACCATCTTTACCCCGCCCTTCTCGCCCGTATTGGGCCGCAACGCGCGCAGATCCGCATGGGCACCGGCCAGGACGCGGCGGAAAACCGGGTGCTGCGGGTCCAGATGCAGCGGCGTGGCGGCGGGCGGCACCTGCCCCTCCGGGCCGCCGGCCAGCAGCCAGCGGCCGAAGCGATAGGCCAGCGTCGCCTTGCCGATGCCCGGCGGCCCGGCCAGCATCCAGGCATGCGGCAGCCGGCCGGATTGCGCGGCGCGCTGCAGCGTCTCCGCCGCCGCGTGGTGGCCGAACAGATCGGGCATGCCGCGGACCGGCAGGTCCGGGTCGTCCTCGAAGACCTGTTCCTTGATGGCGCGCGGCGCGCGGCTCATGCGGGGGAACCGGCAGGCAGGCGCTCATCGACGATGGCGGAGATCCGCGCCGCCACCGCATCCGCATCCGGCGTCGCATCCACCACGGCGCAGCGGCCCGGCTCCGCCGCCGCGATGGCGCGGAACCCGTCGCGGATGCGCTGGTGGAAGGCGGCGTCCAGCTTCTCATAGCGGTCCGCCGCCACGCCGCGGCGCCGGGCGCGTGCCATGCCGATCTCGACGGGCAGGTCCAGCACCAGCGTCAGCGCCGGTGCCTGGCCCTCCAGCGCAATGCCGGCCAGCGCCTCGATCGCCGCCGCCGGCACGCCCTGGCCATGGCCCTGATAGGCACGGGTGCTGTCCGCGAAGCGATCCGAGATCACCCAGATCCCCGCCGCCAGCGCCGGGCGGATGGTGCTGACCACATGATCGCGCCGCGCGGCAAAGACCAGCAGCGCCTCCGCCAGCGGGTCAAGCCCCGCGCCGCCCAGCAGCAGCCGCCGCATCGCCTCCGCCCCCGGGGCGCCGCCAGGCTCGCGCGTCAGCAGCACCGGCAGGCCGCGCTGCGCCAGATGTGCGGCAAGGCGCAGCGCCTGGGTGGACTTCCCGGCCCCCTCGCCACCTTCCAATGTGATGAACCGGCCGTGTTGCTGCATGGCCCTATCTCGCCGCTTCCCGCGCCACACTCAAGCCATGCGACGCGGAAACCCGCGCCTGAGCCGCTTCTGGAACGCCGGCCGCCACCATGCACCCGCCCCGCCCATGCTGGGCAAGGCGGTCATCCAGCGGCATGGCTGACCAAAGCGCGCCGACCGAACCTCAGCCGCCGAACCAGCGCCCGATCACGGCCGGGATGCGCGGAAACATGCCGAGCCGGTCGATATCGGCGCCCGCGATCAGCGGCACATTCATCTCCGGCACCCCCTGCCCGCTGATCATCAGCGTGCCGATGCCCTGGCCCTTGCTGACCGGCGCCGGCACCGGCGCATCGTAGCGCACCCGCACTTCCAGGTTGCGGCGCCATTGCCGTGGCAGGGTCAGCACCAGGTCCCGCCCGGCGACCAGCGGCACGGTCGGGCGGTCGCCCAGATAGACCGGCACCTCCTCCACCGTATCGGCGGCGCGGAACACCACCACATTTTCGAATTCGCGGAAGGCCCATTCGAACAGCCGCTCGCTTTCCTCCGCCCGTGCACGCATCGAAGGCAGGCCGTTCACCACCAGGATCAGGCGGCGGCCGCCACGGATGGCGGAGGCGGTCAGGCCGTAGCCAGCTTCCTCGGTATGGCCGGTCTTCAGCCCATCGGCGCCGGCGACGCGGCTGAGCGCCGGGTTGCGGTTCTCCTGCGCGATGTCGTTCCAGCGGAAGCTGCGTTCATTATACAGGCTGTAGTATTCCGGGAAATCGCGGATGATCCGCCGCGCCAGCGTCGCCAGGTCGCGCGCGGTCATGCGGTGTTCCGGGTCCGGCCAGCCGGTGGCGTTGCGGAAGGTGCTGTCGCGCAGGCCGATGCGGCGCGCCGTCTCGTTCATCAGCTCCGCGAATTGCGTCTCAGACCCGCTGATGCCTTCGGCCAGCACGATGCAGGCATCGTTGCCGGATTGCACGATGACGCCGCGCGAGAGGTTCTCCACGCTGATCGAGCTGCCGACCTCGACGAACATCTTGCTGCCGCCCATGCGCCAGGCGCGCTCACTGACCGGCAATTGCTGGTCCATCCGCAGCCGGCCGTTCTTCAGCAGCTCGAACACCACATACATGGTCATCAGCTTGGACATGGAGGATGGCGGCATCCGCTCATCCGAGGCCTTGTCCAGCAGAATGGCGCCGGTATCGAAATCGATGATCAGCGCGTGCCGGGCGCTGGTATCCAGCGGCCCCAGCGGCGTGCTCGCCGGGCTGGTCGGCGGCGGCGCCGGCCGCGCGGCGCGCTGCGGCGCCTGGCGCTGCGCCAGCGCCTCCCCGCCGAACAGGCTGAGGCCGGTGGTGAGGCCGGCAGCGGCCCCCATCATGTCGCGGCGGCGCATCGGCAGCCTCCCTGTATTGCGGCGTGGTTCAGTCTACGCGGAGTCTTGCTTCCGATACGCCAGCCCGCAGAGTCCCCTCAAGCGCCCTGTCGGCCTCCGCCACCGTGTTGAAGGGGCCGAGCCGCACGCGGTAGCTCGGCTGCACCCCACGGCCGCGCCCGCCCAGTACATCCACCCGTGCCCGCAGCCCCGAAAGCCGCGCCGCCTGCCGGTCCGCCAGGTCACGGCGGGAGAAGGTGGCGAGTTCAACCCAGAGCTGCCCGGGCCGTGCCGGCACGCGGGTCACCCGTTCCGGCAGGCGCAGCGGCGGCGCGGTGCCGGTGGTGGCGGACATCGCCGCGCCAGACTGGCCGGCGCCGGGGAATTGCCGGGCCTGGCGCAGCTGTGCCGCCTGGGTGGCGCCGGGTGGCGGGGCCAGATTCTCACGCCCCACCTCCCCCAGCGGCGCGGCCGCGATTTCCAGCGGCGGCGCTTCGGCATTCGGCAGGCCGGCGGCGAAGGCGCGCGACGCCTCCCCCACCACCGCGATCCGCACCTGCGCCACGCCGCCGGGGCGCAGCCCGATCAGCTCCGCCGCGCGGCGGGAAAGCGCGACGACGCGGCCGGGATTCTCCGGGCCACGGTCATTCACCCGGACCTCGACCTGCAGACCGGTTTCCAGATTGGTCACGGCCAGCACCGCCGGAAGCTGCAGGGTGCGATGCGCGGCCGACAGTGAAGTGGGGTCGTGCACCTCGCCATTCGTGGTGCGGCGGCCGGCGCGGGTATCGGCGGCAACGACCGCCAACCCGCTCTCCTCCAGTCCGAAATCCTCCCGCGGGTAGGACCACAGCCCGCCCATCTGGTAGGGCGCGCCGATCATGTAGCGCGGCTGCGCCACCGGCGCGGCATCGCGCCGCGCGCAACCCGCGACCCCGGCGAGAACCAGCGCCGCCATCAGCCCCAATCCGGCAGCCCGCATCAGGCGACGCGATCCGAGAGCATCCCGACCGCCAGGGCGTAGAAGTTGGAAGGGTTGTAGCGGCGGATGACGTTGAAGTTGTGGTAGATCAGGAAGGCCTGCCCGCTCGGGCCAGGGATCAGCACCGCCGCCTGCATGTCGAGCGGCGGCAGTTCCACCCCATCCGGCCGGCGCACGCCCATCCGCACCCAGTCGCGCAGCGGGCGCATGTTGTCGCGGCGGGCCTGTTCGGGATTGAAGCCGGACGGCAGCACCACTTCCCGGCCCCACAGCTCATCATCGCGCCAGCCGGAACGGGCGAGGTAGTTGCCGATCGAGCCCAGCGCATCGGCCCGGTTGTCCCAGATATCGCGGCGGCCATCGCCATCCATGTCCACGGCCAGGCGATCGAAATTGCTCGGCATGAATTGCGGGTGGCCCATGGCGCCGGCCCAGCTTCCGCGCATCCGCTCCGGCGCCACATGCCCGGCATCCAGGATCTTCAGCGCGGCCAGCAGTTCGTTGCGGAAATAGGTGGCGCGGCGTCCGTCCCAGGCCAGCGTGGCCAGGGACTGGATGACGTTCATGTTGCCCATGAAGCCGCCGTAGTTGGTCTCCAGCCCCCAGATCGCGGTGACGATGCGGGGCGAGACGCTGAAGCGCGCCTGCACGGCCTCCAGCGTCGCGCGGTTGTCGGCGAAGGCGCGGCGGCCGGCCTCGATGCGCTGCTGCGACAGGCGGGCGTCGCGGTATTGTTCCCAGGTCTGGGTGAATTCCGGCTGCCGCCGGTCCAGTTCCAGCACCCGGTCATTCGGGCGTAGCCCACTGAATGCGCGGTTGAGCGTGCCCTGCGAGATGCCGGCGCGCCGCGCATCGGCGCGCACGCCATCGAGAAAGGCATCGAAGCCTTGGCTGGCCGCCTGCGCGCGCGGTGCGATCAGGAGGGCAGCGGCGGAAAGGATGATGCGCCGAGTCGGGTTCATGCCGCTGGATGCCACAGCCCAGGGGGGCGGGGCAACGCACGGTTGCGCTGGCATCAAACAGGCTAGCGTGAAGCGGCTGCCGCCATCTCCTCCGCCCGCGTCTGAAGGCGGGCAAAGACGGCATCCGCCCCCGGGTCCACCAGCCGCCCGTCCCGCTTGCGGAAGCGGCCATCCACCAGGACCGTCTCGATCTCCCCGGCGCTGGCCTGCAGTAGCACCAGCCCGGCCGGGTCGCTGCGTGGTGCCGTCAGCGGCTGGTCGGCGCGCACCAGCAGCAGATCGGCGCGCTTGCCCGGTGTCAGGCTGCCGGTCACGCGATCCAGCCCCAGGCCGCGGGCGCCGCCGATGGTGGCGAATTCCAGCATCTGCCGCGCGGTGATGGGCGGCGTGGCAGGCACCCCCTGCCCGGCCGCCAGCGCGGCGAGGTTGATCCGGTGCAGCTCCGCCGCCAGCGCCACGCGCAATTGCGGCAACAGCCCGCCGCCGACCATGGAGGGAATATCCGTGCCGACCGAGACCTTCATCCCCGCCGCGGCCGCCTGGAACATGGCAGGATGGCCATGGCCCATCCGCATCTCGACCTCCGGCGTCGAGCACAGCATCACGCCGCGCTCGGCGGCCAGCTTGTATTCCGCCGGCTCATGGCCGTTGGCGTGGACGATCTGCAGCCGCTCATTCAGCAGGCCCTGCGCATCCAGCAGCCGCAGCAGGCCGGGCTTGCGATTGGGGTAGATGGAGGCGCCGGTATGGATGGCGATCGGCACGCCAAGCTCGGCCAGGCGGCGCATATCCGCCAGGGCGGGCTCCAGCGGCGTGAAATCCGGGCCCTGCAGGCAGGTCCAGATCCGCACCAGCCCCTCCGCCCGCGCCGCCAGCAGGCTGCGGGCATGGGCGATCATCCGGCCATGGATCGCCGCCGCGTCGCCACCCTGCGGGATCGGCGGCGCGGTATAGGCAAGGATGGCGCGGATGCCGGCCGCATCCAGCCCGGCCAGGGCGGCATCGGCATGGTCGGGGGACATCGTCTCCCGCGACCAGTCCATCACGGTGGTGACGCCAGCGGCAATCTGTTCCAGCCCGCCGGCATGGTCGGCCAGCTGCACATCGGCCGGCGTCATCCGGTTGGAATGGCGCAGCACGATGGTCTGGAAATAGCCGCCGAAGGCGTGTTCCGTGGACAGGCCACGCTGCATGGACTGCGCCAGGTGGATGTGGCCGTTCACCATGCCCGGCAGCGCGATGCGCCCGGCGCAATCCACCACCAGCGCACCGTCGGGCGCCGGTATGCTGGCGGCGACGGCGCGGATCGTGCCGTCCTGCACCAGGATGTCGCCCTGCGGCAGGTCGCCGATGGCCGGGTCCATGGACAGGATCAGCGCGCCGCGCAGCAGGATGGGCTGGCCCACGGCTGCCTGGGCCTGGGCTGCGGCTGGTGCCGGCCTTGCGGCCACGGCAAGGGCGGAGGCGGCCGCACCGGCAGCGAACAACGCGCGCCGGCCGAGGCCGGAGGCTTCGGTCTGGTTCATTGAGGGCCCGTTTCTTCCCGCCGCGCCCGCCATGGGAACCGGCAGGCGGAGTGTGCCCGCAATCGATTGCAGCCGCAACCCGAAAAAAGCCGCGGCAGTGCCGCGGCCGATTTCAGAACCGGGCGGTGAAGCCGACGGAGCCGAAGCTCTGCAGCCCGCCGCGCTGGCCGTAATACTCCTCCGTGCGCCAGACATGGCTGTAGGCCAGCCGAAGCCCGCGGTAGTGCACGACCAGGCCGGCCGTCACATCGGCCACCAGCGGCCGCTTATCCACGGAGGGGCCGCCATCCCGCCAGGTGTTGCCGTCCAGGAAGATGTCGCGTGCCACGGCGCGACCCTGGGCTCCGACAAAACCGTACCAGCCAAAGGCTTCGCGCGGCTGGAAGAAGGCGGAGCCGACCAGGGAGGGGCGGATGCGCGGCGCACCAAAATCCGCCTCCAGCCCCTGCCCCAGCCGCATCACCAACCCGGCGCCGGCATAGGTCGCCACATTGCCGACCGCGACCGAGAAGGAGGGCAGCAGATCCGCCTGCAACCCGCCGAGTTCCAGCGGCGCGGTCCGCACGGTACGCTCGAACATCAGGTTCAGCGCGAATTCGTCCTTCAGCTGGCTGTCCCAGCCCTGGGTGGTGTCAACCCGGATCGCCTTGTGCACGGAATTCTGCACGAATTCGCCAAGCGCCGCCGGGCCGACGACGCCGGCCTGGATTTCCAGCGTGCTGAGCGAATTGCCGGAATCCCGCTGCAGCACCAGCGCGCCATACAGATGCCCGGCATAGGGCCGGTCCCGCGGGTCCGGAATGCGGCGCTGGGTATCCGTCGGCGTATAGATTGCCTGCGCCACGCCGGCGCCCCAGCGCACCTGCCCGGGGCCGAGCAGCCTGGTGGCCTGCTCGTTCAGCCAGCGCAGCGGGCTCGGCAGTTCGGCGGATGGGGAGCGCCAGGCCAACTGCAAGCCACTGGTGTAGTTCTGGTCAGTGCCGCCCAGCGTGTCGTTCTCGTAGTTGAACGTCCAGCTTCCATAGGGGTCGGGCGGTGGCGGCGTGACGGTGCCGACCGTGGGCGTCAGCGTCTCCGCCAGCGTCGGCGGGGCGCCCTGGCCCAGGGCCGGCAGCGGGACGAGGAGCAGCGTCAGCAGCAGGGTGGCTTTGTTCATGCCGCGATCTATCCATTACGGCTGGCGCAAGCAACGCCACCGCCCGCAACGAATCCGCAACAGCGTCAAGATGGTGCTGTCACGAGACCGGCATGTCAGACCATGTGCATCTCCGCCGCCACGCCGGTGGTCGCCGTCACCGTCACCCAGTCATGCCCGCCGACGAAGGCGCCGACCTGCCGCTGGTTCACGCCGATCACGCTGAAGCCGGCGGCTTCCGCCAGGGCCGCGAAGCCGCGGGCATCGAAGGCCCAGATATGCTGCTCCGCCGGGAAGATCGCCTGTTGTTCAGCCAGGGGCGAGCCCGCCACCAGCATGCCGGGGTTCATCGCGCGATAGGCCATCAGCACCGCCAGGGGGTCCGGGCAATGCTCCAGCACCTCGAAGGCGGTGATTAGGTGGATGCGCTGTCCGCTCGCCAGGCTCTGGGCTTCGGCCACATCCCCCACCTCGAACCGGCAATGGGCGTTGCCCAGGTTGCCGGCGACGATCCGGGCCGTCTCGATTGCCGGCGGGTTGAAGTCCAGGCCGAGGAAACGGCAGCGGCCCTCGATATTCTGCGGCGTGCGCACCGCATTCATGACGACGCCATAGGAACAGCCCGCATCCACCCAGAGAATCTCCTCCCCCGGATGCCGGTCGCCGAGCAAACGCAGCGCCAGCTCGATCTCCCGCGCTGCCATGTTCAGCCGGGTCACGTGGTCCAGCCCGCCCCGCATGCTATCCAGCCGGGTGACGAGGCCGGGCGCGGCGGGGTTCGCCGCCATGGCGCGCGCCTCGCCCTTGTAGAAGTCGATATATTCTCGAAACGGCTTGGCCGGCTTGGGGTAGAGCGGCAGGGGCTGGCCTTCGGCGCGCAGCCGCATGGCAAGCTGCCCGGTGCTGTTGGCGCCCAGGCCGAATTCCACCCATCCAGCGACCAGCGCGGTGATGCGGAAGGCGCATTCATGGGCGGCCACCGCCGCCTGCCACTGCGCCGGCGCAGTGGCAGCGGCGGCAAGTTGCCCGGCCAGCGCCAGAAGGCGGCCGGTAAGCGCGGGCTCCACCAGGGCCATCGGCGTATCGCCTCGCGCCACAAGCCGCCGAACCCGGTCCTCGATGGCCGCGATCGGTGGCGGCGGCGGCGCGGGCTCCAGCATCAGGGTGGCCAGCGACTGCCGCGGCGTGCCGGCGCCGTCCAGCAGCGCCTCCAACCCCCGCAGCGTCGCATCGATCTGCTGCAGGACATAGGCCGGGCCGAAATCGGAAAGCTGCGTCGCCACGGCCTCCGGAATCGTGGTGGCGATGCGCTCCAGCAGCAGCAGGAAGGCCTCCATCCGCTCCGCCCCGCCATCACGGATCATTGCCGCCAGATTGACGACCAGGATGGCGTTGGTGCAGCCGACGAGGTGCAGATGCGGCGCCAGCAGCGGATTGGCAACCAGTTTGCGCAGCCGGAAATCCTCGGCGCAGGCCAGCAGCAGAACGGCCTCGGGATACCGCCGGGCCAGCGCCGCGATCGGCGCCGCGCGGGCCGGAATCTCGAACAGCGTTGCGACAATGGCCAACCGGCCACCGGGCGCCGGCAGCGCCAGCGGCTCGCCACGCTCAAGCTCCTGCAGGACGCTGCGCCCGGCGGCGACCCAGACATGGTCCGGCCGCGCCAGTTCCAGCAGCCCGCGCAGCAGCGGCAGGTCGAGCGTCAGGTTGCGCTGGGCCAGCGGCGCCGCCACCTCCGGCCGGTGGTGCGGAACATGGTCCATCAGCGCGGCGGGCGCGCGCTCGGACCAGCTCTCACCGGGCCAGAACAGCGCCCCCAGTGTCGCCGGGCCGGTCGCCGCATCCGGCAGAGGCGACAGGGTGATCTCGCCGATCGCCAGGCCCTTCTGGCGCCTGTCGTCGATCTGCGGATCAACGTCGTGGTGGGACCGGGTGAAGGGCACCTCGATGACCAGGTCGCGCAATCCGTCGCCGGCGTCCGGCAGGTCGAAGCGCGCGCGCAGCAGCGGCTGCCCGGCGCCGTGCTGCACCGTCGGCGGCGCACCGGGCGCCACGCCGTCCAGCGTCAGCACCAGGCCTTCGAGCATCGCCCAGTCCAGCACCGAGACCAGGCGGATCCCCAGTTCCACTTGCCGAAGCTGCGGCGCGCGCAGGCGGATGGTCGCGCGGCGGCCGGGGCCGGTCCAGCGCGCCAGTGTCGCCCCCGCCCCTTCCCGCACATGCCAGCCGGTGCCATCCAGCGCATCCTCCATGCCGAAGCGGCTGCGGCCGCCTTCCAGCAGGGTGGTGACCAGCGCGGGCTTGGGGCGGTAGTAGCTGCGCGCCGGGCGCGGCACGCGCGGTGCCGTCATGATCGCCTGCGCCGCATCCCACAGCGCCCGGTCGACGCGGATATGATCCTCGATCAGCGCCTCCACCTCCGGCGCCAGGGCCGGCAGTGGCGCACCGGGGGCAACGTTCAGCGGGCGCACGGAATCCGGAGGCGACCAGCCGAAGGCCTCCGCGATGCGCGCCATGCCGTCATCCAGCGTCTCGGTGGTGGTCACCACGTCATGGCTCGCCAGATTGGCCAGTGCCGTCCGCAGCAGCGCGGCCTCGTCCATCAGTTCGCTGCTGCCATGGCCGCACAGCATGCGGGCCTGGGTATTGCGGAAATGCGCCTGCGCGTAGGGAATGGCGGCTTCCAGGAATTCACCCAGAGAGAGGTTGCGGGCGGCCATGAAGGCTTCCCGGTGCTCATCCGGCAGGCCGCGCATGCTGCTGTCCTCGCTGCGGTGCCAATGACGATATTGGCTGATCAGCCTCGCCCGAGGCTCACGCAGCACCGTGACGATGAACAGCCGCTGCCCGGGCGGCAGCGCGGCGGCAATCGCATCCAGCTTGTCCTGGTCGAGATGACTGCCGATGCCCAGCGCGCGGTAAGGCGGAATCATCTGCGTCAGCAGCGGGTCTGCCGCGCCGCCGGTCAGCGCCATGCGATGTGTGCTGGCGATTTCATGCACCGCGAAGCGCTGCGCCAGGGCGGCGCCGAAGGCGGTGCCCGCGGTCTTCGGGATGTGCAGGAACGCCAGCCGCATCCCGGCCGCCCAGCCCGGGTTGCGCGCGGCGGTCTCGCTGGCCAGCCCATCCTGGGCGCGCAGCGTGGTGACGGGGGCATTCATCGGAAGGGGTCCTCCTCGGCCTTGATCCAGACGTAGTCGCCATGCGGCGCGCTCTCGGTCATGGTCTCGTGGCTCAGCCGCGGCGAGACATGGATGCCGCCATCAGGGGCCAGCATCGGCTGCACCAGCCGCACGCCGTAGCCGAGCCCCACAAGGTGCCCCCACACGGCATCGAAGGCGTCGCGCAACCTGGGCGAGCCGAGCCGGTAATGGCCGGACGACCATTCGGTGATCAGCTTCAACCGTGGCGAGTCGCGCAGCGTGTTGAGCGCGCCAAGCAGCGCGAAGGGCTCCGAACCCTCGATGTCCAGATGCAGCAGGTCGAGCTTCGGCAGCGCCAGCTGCGCCAGCACCGTGTCGATGCTGGTGGTCCGCGCGGTGAAGGGCAGCATCAGCCCCATGCCCTTGATCCAGCGCCCATCGCCATCCTGCAGCCGGGCGACGCTGTCGGCCGACCACAACGCATCCGCCAGGCCGCCGCGCGCGCCTTCTGCGGGCGGCACGCCCTGCGGCATGCCGCGCACCGCGCCGCCGCCGAGATATTGCGGGTCGAAGTGGAATTCGAGTTCCTCGCCCGGCACCTCGGCCAGCGCGCGGGCGATGATCTCGGTGTTGCCGATGCTGCCGTTCCAGTAGAGCGACTTCATCAGGAAGGGCAGGATATGCGGGTTCGGCTCGACGCCGACGACGTGCCCCTCCGCCCCCACCAGCCGGCCGGCGAGGCAGACGAAATAGCCGAAATTGGCGCCGGCATTCAGGTAGGTATCGCCCGGCCGCAGCAATTCCTGCACCAGCCGCGTGGTCCAGGCCTCATGCACACCGTCACGCGTCACGCCGATGGCGACATCGAGGTTGAAGGCCGGCACCACCATGAAGCCGCCCCAGCTGGCCTCGACCAGCAATTCCCCCGGCCCCAGCGGCAGCACGCGCCGCCCCTGCCCTGCCGCGCCGTCCCGCACGGTACTGCTTCGATCTAGGTAGCTCATGGCAGATGTTCCCTGAGTGCGCGCAAGGCGATGAGGCCGACGAACCACGCCAGCACGGCGACGGCGAAGACGGTCAATGTGTTGGTGATCCGCATCGGGTAGATCGCGCGCTCCGGCGCCACAGGCCGCACCACGGAGGCGAGATAGACCTGCTGGCGGGAGGCTTCGGTGCGGGCGCGTTCCAGCGAACCCATCGCGGCCTCATAGGCGCGCTGGGCGAAGATCGCCTCCGTCTCCACCGCCTCGAAGCTGCCGATGCTGTGGCTGAGCGTGCGGGCACCCGGGTCGCGTTCTGTCAGCCTTGCCTGCACCGCGGCCACCTGCTGTTCCGTGCTGCGGATATTGCCGAGCAGCTGCATGACCGGCGTCGCGGTGTCGCTCATCACCGCGCGCAGCGTGGCGAGTTGGCCCTGCATCGCGATCAGTTCGGAGCGCAGCCGCACCAGGTGTTCCGAATAGGCTTGCGCGTCGCGCCGGGGGTCCACTTCCTGGCTGCGGTCGCGAAAGGCCTGCACGGCGGCGCGGGCCGCGGCGAAGCGCTGCTCGGCGAGCGCCACATCGCGCTCCGCCGCCGCCATCAGCTCCGCGCGGCTGCGCTCGGACATGCCGTTCACCAATGCCTCCGAAGCCGCCTCCACCGCCTGCGCCAGGGCCAGCGCATCGGCTGGTGCGAAGGCGCGCACTTCCACGGTGACGATGCCACTGGCCCGGTCGTAATAGGGCTGCACCTGGCGCCGCCAGGCGCGCAGCGCGGTTTCGATCGGCGCCTCCGGATCGAGCCGCGCGAAGGGGTCCGCCTCTGCCCGGCCGAGAATGCCGCGCACATCGGCATGCTGCGCCACGGCCAGGATGGCGGCGCGGCTTTGCAGATGCTGCACCACCGCATAGGCATCGGTATTTCCGGCGGCGGCGCCGGCCAGCATGCCGGCGGGCAGCGCCGCGCGGGACGGATCCGCCGGGCGCACCGCGAAGCGGATCTCCACCGCATACTGGTCCGCCGCGCCGTAGACCTGCCAGCTGCCGAAGCCGATGGTCGGCAGCAGCACCAGGAACACGAAGCCCAGCCACAGCCCCGTCCGCGCGGGCTTGCGCACCGGTATCGGCTGCGGCCTTGGCGTGGCGATGGGACGCTCCCGCTCCGCCGCGCGCAGCATATCGGCGACCGGCGCCCGGCGCCGCACCGTCTCAAGCATCGGCCACTCCCATCAGTTCGGAATAACGCTCCAGCGCCTCATCCACCGTGTCGAAGGCGATCAGCTCGCCGCCCGACAGGATCGCGCAGCAGTCACACAGGCTGCGGATGGTGTGGCTGTTGTGGGAGACAAGGATCAGCGAGGCATGGCGAAGCCGGTCGCGGAAGGCGGCGACGGATCGGGCGCGAAAACGCGCATCGCCGACCTCGGTGATCTCATCCACCAAATAGACGTCGAAATCGATGGCGAGCGAAGCGCCGAAGGCGAACTTCGCCGCCATGCCGGAGGAATAATGTTCCAGCGGTGCGTCCAGCTCCGCCGCCATCTCGGTGAAATCGGCGACGGAGCGCACCATCGCCGCCGCATCCAGCCCATAGATGCGCGCGAGGAAGTGCAGATTTTCCCGCCCGCTGAGCTGCGGGTGAAAGGTGCCGGCGAAGCCCATCGGGAAGCTGACGCGGCCATGGCGGTGGATGCGCCCGGCATCCGGCGGCTCCGTCCCCGCGATCAGCCGCAGCAGCGTGGATTTACCGGCGCCGTTCGGGCCGAGCACGCCCACCTTGAGCCCGGCCGGAAAGGCGATGGTCGCATCGCGCAGGATCGCCCGCCTGCCACCATCCGCCCGCCGATAGAATTTGCTGACACCTTCGAGCAGCACCATCACGCCGGCCGCCGCATCTGCCGCGCGGTGGCGGCGAACAGCACGGTGCCGGCCAGCAGGCTGCCGATGGTCCACTGGAACAGATAGGGGATATCGAGAAAGGGGCTTTCGTAGCCGTGATAGTAGCCCTGCCGCATCCATTCGGTGACATGCACCAGCGGGTTCAGCAGGATGAGGTTGCGGATATCCTCCGGCATGTCGAGCGGGTGGTAGAAGACG
>NZ_JAUYTS010000185.1 GCF_030695085.1 Falsiroseomonas sp.
GGTCTTCACCTCCGCATCACGTTCCACCAGCCGGTCGAAGATGTGCATCGAAAGCGCGAAGTTCGGCGCCGCATTGTAGAAGTGCGGATCGACGGAGGTGGGTGGCGCGCCCGTCGCCACCGTCAGGTTCTGGGCCAGCGCGACCGTGCTGGCCGCCGCGAAGATGGTCGTCAGAACCCCGAGCCGCATTCGTGTCACCCCGCGCTTTCGACGTAGTGCCGCAGTTCCTCGGCCTCATGCACCGCTTCCTCGATCCGCGCCTTCACGAGATCGCCGATCGAAACCATGCCAGCGAGGCTGCCATCCTCCTCCATCACCGGCAAGTGGCGCACGCGGCGATCCGTCATCAGCGACAGCGCCTCCGCGATTCGGGTCTGTGGGGTCACGGTGTGCAGCGCGCGGGTCATCAAATGTGCGGCCGGCATCGTCACACATTCCGCCCCATGCGCGCCAATGGCGCGGACGATGTCGCGTTCGCTGACGATGCCCAGCACATCCTGGCCGCCATCGCGCACCAGTGCGGCACCGATGCGATGCTGCGCGAGAATCTGCGCGACCTGGCCGACCGTATCCTGCGCCGAGACCGAGATCACCTCCGCCCCCTTGCGCTTCAGGATGATGGCGATGGTCATGGTTGTTATCCTCCCGTTGCGAAGGGCGCGGCCGGGGCCGTCCTTCCGATGCGGGGATCGTGACAGGGAGGACAGCTTCGCGGCAAGCATTGCGTGCAGCCGGGGGTGTGCTGCACGCGGCCATTGTGCAGCGCGACAATTCAGGCGGGCGCGCTTTCCCCGGTCAACTGCGTCCTGACCAGTTCCGCGAACCGCCCGTCCTGCGCCACCAGATCGGCGAAGCTGCCGCGTTCCATCACGCGACCTTGTTCGAAGACCAGGATCTCCTCCGCATCGCGCACGGTGGACAGGCGGTGGGCGATGACGAAGGTGGTACGGTTGGCCATCAGCGCACGCAGCGCGCGCTGCACGCGGGCTTCCGTCGCCGCATCCAGCGCGCTGGTCGCCTCGTCCAGGATCAGCACCGGCGGATCCTTCAGCAGCGCGCGCGCGATCGCCAGGCGCTGGCGCTGGCCGCCGGAAAGCGAGGTGCCGCGCTCGCCGATCATCGTGTCGTAGCCCTGCGCCTTGGCCGCGATGAAATCATGCGCCTCCGCCATGCGGCAGCAGCGTTCCAGATCCTCCTGCGTCGCATCGGGGCGGCCGATCAGCAGGTTGGCGCGGATGGTGCGGTTGAACAGCATGCTTTCCTGGAACACCACGCCGATGTTGCGGCGCAGGCTGTCCAGCGTCAGGTCGCGCAGGTCATGGCCATCCAGCGTGATGCGCCCCTCCGAAGGGTCCCACAGCCGTTGCAGCAGCGCCATGGCCGTGGATTTGCCCGCCCCCGTCTGGCCGACCAATGCGATGGTCCGGCCGGGCGGCGCATCCATGTCCACATCCCGCAGGATCGCCGGTCCGCCGGGATAGGCGAAGCTGACATTCTCGAACCGCACGGCCCCCTCGGCCCGCTGCAGGTTCAGCGCGGTGGGCTTCTCGGGCACCGTGGACTTCGCATCAAGCACCGCGAAGAATTCCTCCAGCGACGGCATCCAGAACACCATGCGGGAGACGAAGCCCACCGCGCCCTCCAGCCGCCCGATCAGCAGCGTGGCGAAGCCCATGAAGGACACGATCTCCCCCACGCTGGCCTCGCCCCGCACATGCAGGATGGTGCCGAGCACGAAGATGGCGATGACGGTGATGGTCGATGCCGCGCGCGTCAGCACGGAGACGACTGCCCACCAGTTCAGCACCGGGAACTGGTGGTCCATCACCTGGCGCACGATCTCGCCGAACATCCGCGCCTCGGATGCGAGGCGGGAGAAGGACTGCACCACCACCACATTGGACAGCGCATCCTGCGCATTGCCCGCCAGCCGGCTTTGCAGCGTCTCGACGTGCCCCTGCGCTTCCTCCGTCTTGCGGATCACCCAGGCGGAGACCAGCGCGAACAGCACGACCAGCCCGATCAGCAGCAGGCCGAGCCGCCAGTTCATGATCAGCGTCAGCGGCAGCAGAAAGATGGCGGCGATGAAGGTGGTGAGGTGTTCGCGGAAGAAGGACAGCCAAAGGGCGAACAGGCTGTCCGCACCCACCAGCATCACCTTCATCAGCCGGCCGGATTGCGTATCGCCGTGGAAGGATACGGGCAGCGACAGCACATGCTCGAAATACCGCGCCATGATGGTCAGCCGGTTGCGATGCGCCATGCGGTCGGACAGCAGCGCGACGGCGACATTGGCGCCGATCGCGGACAGCCCGACCGCGGCCCACAGCACCAGCAGGGCCAGCGCCTCCGTCCACAGGCTGGCGCTGCTCATGCGGTCGGAACGCGACAGCAGGTCGATCACACGGCCGAACAGCACCGGCTCCAGGAATTGCAGCCCGGCCAGCGCCAGGGCGGCAAAGCCAAGGCCATAGGCAATCCAGCGATCCGGCCCGAGAAGCTGGAGCACCCGCAGATAGAGACGCAGGAAGCGCATATGTCGGGACCCCTCCCTCCCCCATCTCCAGGCGCGACTCGGGGCCGTCCGCCGCGGGGGCGGCTGCGCAGAAGTCGCGAAAAAGCGGCCGGCTTGCAAGTTGTGGTGCATGCCGGCTGGGAACAGGGATGGTAGCGACAGCGCGGGGAATAAGTTTCCCCGGCCGGATCGGGCCGGATCCCGGGACCGGCGTCACCCGGCCGGTGGCTGGCCATTCCGTGTGCCGGGCAGGTCTTGTGCGCACCGGCCACGGCGAATAGGTGAGGCGCGCCATAGGGAGAAATCCATCGCATGACCCTCAGCCGCCGCGCCGCCCTTGGCGCCGCCCTCGCCCTGCCCTTCATCGGCATGGCCCACGCCCAATCCGGCCGGACCCAGGGCCAGGCCGCCTGGGCGCCTTCCCGCCCGGTGCGGATCGTGGTGCCCTTCCAGGGCGGCGGCGCCACGGACCTGACCGCGCGGCTGCTGGCGGAACGGCTGACGCCGATGCTGGGCCAGGCCGTGGTGGTGGACAACCGCCCGGGCGCCGGCGGCAATCTCGGCGCGGATATGGTGGCGAAAGCGGAGCCCGATGGGCACACGTTGCTGATGTGCACGATCGGCACCGCCAGCATCAACCAGTTCCTCTATAGCCGCATGCCCTTCCGGCAGGAGGACCTGGCAGCCGTGGCGCTGGTCAACCTGGTGGCCAATGGCATCATGGTGAACGCGAACCTGCCGGTGCAGAACTTCGCGGAGTTCCTGGCCTATGCGAAGGCGAACCCGGGCAAGCTGAACTACGGCACGCCCGGCAACGGCACCTCGGGCCACCTGTCCGGCGAATACCTGAAGGTGCGCGCCGGGATCGACATGACCCATGTGCCCTACCGCGGCACCGGCGGCGTGGTGCCGGACCTGATCGCGGGCAACATCGATGTCGCGGTGGACAACCTGCCGGCCTACCTGCCGCATGCCCAGGAAGGCCGCATGAAGATCCTGGCCGTGACCAGCAAGGATCGCTGGTTCGCGCTGCCCGAGGTGCCGACGGTGCAGGAATCCGGCATTGCGGATTTCGAGGCGGTGGCCTGGTTCGGCGTGCAGGCCCCGGCGCGGATGCCGCGCCCGATCCTGCTGCGCTACGCCGCCGCGATCGCCGAAATCTCCCGCAATCCGGAGGTGGTCGCCCGCCAGCGCAGCATTGGCGCCGAGCCCCACCCGCTCGGCCCCGATGAATTCGCCGCCTTCATCCAGGCCGAAAACACCAAGTGGCGGGAGGTTGTGCGCCTGGCCGGGGCGCGGCTGGACTGACGCAGCCTCCCCTTCCGCCTCAACCGCGCCAGGCGGCCGGGACGTGGCGGAAGGGTAGCGCCGCCAGGTCCAGCGCCGCCGGGCCGGCGCAGTCACATTCCACGATGGCGGCGCAGCGCCCGGCGAAGGCGGCGCGGAAATGGTTCTTCGCCTTGTTCGCCAGCAGGCGCGTCGCCGTCAGGTCGATGCCGTGCAGTGCGAAAAAGGCGGGGTCCACCGCCGCCTCCTTCCGGCTGGTGACGATGATGCGGAGCCAGTCGCCCACTCGCAGCACGGCGGTGGCGCCGAGATCCACCGGCGCGCCGCGCTCCATCGGGCCTTCATTGGTGAACAGCCCCTCCGTCAGCCGCTCCACCGTCGCGGTGACAGCAACCGGCTGGCCGAAATCCGCCGTGGTGCGGCCGCCGAGCGAGAAACCCGCTGCCGCCCCCTGCCCCGCCGCCTTGGCCTTCGCCACGCTCTCCGGGTCGTGCAGGAAGGCGAAGACGGTCGGCACGCCGGGTGCGGCCTCGACCAGCGCGCGCAGCAGGCCGGGGCTGTCGGCGACGCCGCCCGAGAGCGGATTGTCGGCCGGGTCGAGCAGCGCCACGAGCCCCGCCGGCGCGGCGAGCGCGGTGGCAAGCGCTTCCCGCGGCCCCGGCAGCGTGATGGCGAAGCGCGGCAGGCGGCTTTCGATGGCGCCGATCACGGCCTGCGCGGCACGTGTGGCGGCCTCCGCCGTCGTCGCCCAGGCCATGCCCGAAGGCCCGGCAAAGGGCGTATCACCCCAGGAGAAGCCGCCAAACGGTGCGGCTTCCAGCACGGCATCATCCTCCAGTGCCGCCGCCTCCGCCCACACCTCGGCCATCGGCCCTGCCTCGGAACGCATGTGGAAGGAATGCAGCACGCGCGGCAGCTTGGCGATCGCGCCATACAGGCGTTCACCGGCCATGCGCCGCTCCAGCAAGGCCAGCGCCCGCAGCGCCGTCGCATCCATGTCGAGATGCGGATAGGTGCGATAGACGCTGGCGCCGTCCAGCAGCGTGGCGAGTTCGGGCGCCATGTTGCCGTGGAAATCGAAGCTCGCCGTCAGCGGCGTCGCGCCGATCACGCCGCGCACCTGCCGGATGATGTGCAGATCCGCCGCCGGCTCATCCTGCGCCACGCAGGCGCCGTGCAGGGACAGATACACACCATCCCATGGCGTACCTGCGCGCAGCCCCGCCAGCACTTCGTCGAGCCAGCCCTCGAAGGCCGCGCGGGTCAGCGGCCCGCCGGGCTGGGCGGAGGCGCAGCGCAAGACCGTGGCCCGCCAACCGGGCCGGGCTTCAAGGAAGCGGCCCAGCCCGCCCAGCTCCGTCCCGGTGCCGGCATAGCGCGCCACCGCCTCGGGCCCGCAGACCCATTCGCGGGATCGCAATGCGTCCGCCTCGGTGGGGGTGGGGGAGAAGGAGTTACCCTCGAACCAGAGGCGGGCGACGGCGATGTTCGGCATGAACGCAGCCTAGATCAAAGCTGGCGCGCCCCAAAGGTGTCGCAGGATTCCAGCGTGCCGTTCTGCAGCCCGGTGCGGAACCAGCGCACGCGCTGGGCGGAGGTGCCATGGGTGAAGCTCTCCGGCACCACCTGCCCACCACCGCGCCGTTGCAGCCGGTCATCGCCCACCGCGGCAGCGGCGGCGAGACCTTCCTCGATATCGCCTTCCTCCAGGATCTGCCGCGCATCATGGGCGCGTCGCGCCCACAGCCCGGCCAGGCAATCCGCCTGCAACTCCACCCGCACCAGCATGGCATTGTCGCCAGGCCGCGCACGGCCGAGCAGGCCGAGCTGGTTCTGCACATGGTGGCCGACCTCATGCGCGATCACATAGGCCGCGGCGAAATCGCCGGGCGCACCCAGCCGGCGCTGCAGATCGGCCAGGAAGTCGAGGTCGATATACACCTGGCTGTCGCCCGGGCAGTAGAACGGCCCCACGGTCGCCTGCGCCACGCCGCAGGCGGATTGCACGGCACCGCTGAACAGCACCAGCGTCGGCGCCTGGTAGCGGCGGCCATGCTCGGCGAATAGCGGCGTCCAGACATCCTCGGTCTCGGCCAGCACGCGGCGCACGAAGCGCGCGCCCTCGTCCTGCGCCGGCGCACCCTGGCGCGTCTGGCTCTGGGATTGCGGCGCCGGGTCCATGCCAGAGAGGATCACGTTGGGATCGACGCCGAACAGCAGCGCCAGCACCACCAGCACCACGCCGCCCAGCCCGCCCCCGATGGCGATCCCACCACCGCCGACCCGCCTGCCGCGGCGGTCCTCGACATTGCCGCTTTCGCGCCCACCGCCCAACCGCATCGCTGCATTCTCCGTGTCGGAGCAGCAACGTCACGGCAGGGGAGGAGTTTCAGCCGCGCAGCAGCGCCGGGGCCTTCAGCCGCGCAGCAGCGCGGCCAGCGCCGGGCTCAGCCCGATCGCCTCCCGCCCCTGCGGCGCCGCATAGCTGCCGGTGCGGGGCTTCGGCAGGCGCATCCGCACCATCGCCTCCGCCAGTGTGACGGCGCAGGCGATGCCATCCAGCAGCGGCACCGGCGACCGCGCCTGCAAGCCAGCCGCCAGCCCGGCCAGCGCGGCGCCGCCCAGCACCACGGAATCGCAGCGCGCCGCCATCGCCTCCGCCGCCGCCAGCACCTGCGCCGCCGCCCCATCCGGGTCCGCGATCGCCTGCTGCGGCGTCAGCTTCAGGCCCACCACCTCCGCGCAGCGCGCGGTCAGCCCGTGCCGCGCAACCAGCTCCTCATAGGGCCTTGCCTGGCCCAGGGTCAGCACGCCGAAGCTGCCGCCCATCATGCAGGCGGTCAGGCAGGCGGCCTCCGTCATGCCGAGCACCGGGCAGGGCATCATCTGCCGCGCCGCATCCAGCGCCGTATCGTGGCTGACCGCGAGCACCACCGCCTCCACCGCGCCGGCATGTTCCGCCAGGGTGGCAAGCAAGGCGTGCGCGGCGATGGCGTTCTCGGCGCGCGTCGAGATCACCGCGGGGCCGAAGGCCGGCGTCGCGCCGATGATTTCGGTGCCGGGCGCGGCGGCGGCACGGGCGGCGGTGACGCAGGCCTGCGTGATCGCCTGCGTGGTGTTGGCGTTCGCCACCAGGATCCGCATGGGATCAGCCCCCCACCATGATGGCGTCCGGCGAGTCCGGCGCGCCGACCAGGGCGAGCAGGCCTTCCGGCAGGGCGCGGGAGGATTCGGTCAGCAGCAGCAGGCGCAGCGCCTCCCGCTTCGCGGGGCCGGTGGCGGGCGGGGGCGGCGTGGCGGGCGGCGGTTCCGCAACGGCCGCAACCTCCGAACCGCCCGCGGCCTCGGGCGTCGGCGGAACCGGGTCCGGCGGCAGCGACTCCGCCATCGATTCCGCCAGGCTCTCGGCGCGGCGCTTCCAGACCTGGAGCGGGTTGAACAGCAGCACGTCGCCCGGCCGCACATCCATCCGCAGCGCCAGGCCAGGCTCCGCGCAGAGGCTGTCGAGCAGGTCCAGCGCCTGCATCTGCGGCCCGGTCAGGCGCGGCGTCTCCGGCACGCGCTGCGCGGCATCGATCGAATCGCGCGCATAGCGGCCGACAAAGGCGCCGGAAGCGGTGCTGAACACCGGCAGGTCGATCACGGTGCCGGTGGGCGTGGCGTGCGGCATCGGGCGGTACAGCAATTCCAGCGCCGCGCGGTCGCGCTTCATCATCTCATTGTGCACGGTGGCGGCGGCGACCAGCATGGCCGGGTCCACATCCGGCGGCTGGCGCAGCACCAGCAGCGCCACGATATCCGCCGCATCGGCATGGAAGCGCCAGCGCAGCGCCCCGCCGGCCGCGCTCGCCTGGCGCTGCACAGCGCCGCCCGGCCCCGGCAGCGGCCGGCCGAGATGCGCGCCAAGCGCGGCCAGCAGCGGCTCCGCCAGCGCCTCGCCTAGCCGTTCCAGGGTCAGGCCGCGCAGCAGCACGAAGCCACGGCCGGTATCGAGGCGGGTTGCCGCGCCGCGCAGCACCGCGCCGAGATGCGGCAGCGGCGCTTCCGCGGCCGATTGCGGGGCGCGGCCGCCGAGCGCGGTCAGCGCCTGTTCCAGCTCCGCCAGATCCTCCGCGCCGACCGGAATCATCCAGTCGGAGGTGCGAAGATCGGCAGCCCGCCAGGCGGCCTGGCCGGCCTGCGGCACGATGCGCGGGCGGGGCGGGACCCGCGGGGGGCCCGAGGGGGGGTTTGAGCTTTGGGAAGCCTGGGGCGTGTCACTCATCCCCCCCACACTACCAGCCCTGCGCCGCGCCGCCACATCTTGCCTTCCGCCCCGCCCTGCCCCCAGGCTTTGCCCTTTGAGGGAGACCGAAAATGGCCGATTCCACCCTAAACCTGCCCTTCGACGCGGAGGCGATGCTCGAGGGGCTGCGGCCCTGGGTGGAATGCGAAAGCCCGACCTTCGATGCCGCCGCGGTCGGCCGCATGATGGACCTCGCCGGGCGCGACCTGGCGCTGGCCGGCGCGCGGGTGGAACGCATCCCCGGCCGCATGGGCTTCGGCGACTGCATCCGCGCCCGCTTTCCGCACCCGGCGGGCGAGACCGCACCCGGCATCCTGGTGATGGCGCATCTGGATACGGTGCACCCCATCGGCACGCTGGCGAAGCTGCCCTGGCGGCGGGATGGCGGCACCTGCTACGGCCCGGGCATCTTCGACATGAAGGGCGGCACCTTCCTGGCGCTGGAGGCGATGCGCCAGGTGCTGCGTGCCGGCCTCGCCACCCCCCTGCCCGTCACCTTCCTGCTGACCTCGGATGAGGAGGTGGGCAGCCCCTCCACCCGCGACCTGATCGAGGCCGAGGCGCGGCGCGCGCGCTATGTGCTGGTGCCGGAACCGGCGCGGCCGGATGGCGGGGTGGTGACTGGCCGCTACGCCATCGCCCGCTTCAACCTGCGCACCACCGGCCGCCCAAGCCATGCCGGCATCACGCTCGGCGAGGGCCGCTCCGCGATCCGGGAGATGTGCCGGCAGGTGCTGGCGATCGAGGCGATGACGAGCGAGGACTGCACCTTCTCCGCCGGCGTGATCCATGGCGGGCAATGGGTAAACTGCGTGGCAACTCATTGCGATGCCGAGGTGCTGTCCATGGCCAAGCGGCAGGAGGATCTGGATGCCGGGGTGGCCCGCATGCTGGCCCTGCAATCCAGCGCACCGGATGTGACGCTGGCCGTGAGCCGCGGCGTGACCCGCCCGGTGTGGGAGGCCGATGCCGGCACCAAGGCACTGTATGAGGTGGCGAACGGACTTGCCGGCAAGCTCGGCTTCGCCATCCCGCCGCAATCCTCCGGCGGTGGCTCGGACGGCAATTTCACCGGCGCGATGGGCATCCCGACCCTGGACGGCCTCGGCGTCGCGGGCGCCATGGCGCATACGCTGCAGGAGCATATCGCGGTCGGCAGCCTGGTGCCGCGGGCCCGCCTCTTCGCCGGGTTGCTGGCGACGCTTTCTTGAGATTCGTGGTGCGTCACGAAAATGGGCTAGCTTCCCACCCCATGAGCAGAAGGGGTGGGACGATGCGAGCTCTGATGATGATCCCCATGGTGCTGGCCCTGGCCGCGGCACCTGGCCTGGCGATGGCGCAGAGCGCGCCGATCAGCGGGCCGAATTCAGGCGCGGTGCATGGGCAGAACTGGAACATGCGGCAGGACCTGTCCTCCGCCACCAATGCGGACGGAACGCCGCTGACCCGAACGCAGCGTCTGCGGCGGGAAGCGGCGCAGGCCGAGGCGCAGCGGCAGGCCCGGCAAGCCGGCCAGCTTCGGGCGCAGCCGCGCCCGACGCGCTGACCGCCTCAGCCTATTCCGCGGCCTGGGCCTGGGCTGCGGATAGCGCCGGGCGGGCGGCGACCACGGCCTGCAGGGCCAGCGCCACCGCCGCCTGGCAGGGCTCGATCACCGGGATGCCGCAGGCCTCCTCCACCGCGGCGCGGTGGAAGGCCATGCCGGCGCAGCCCAGGATCACCGCCTCCGCCCCCATTTCCGCGATCCGCCGCCCGGCGGCGACCAGGGCGGCGCGCGGCGCGGCCGGGTCGGTCAGTACCTCCATCGGCAGGTTCAGCGGAATATGGCCGAGCAGCCGGCTTTCCACGCCCATCGCCTGAAGCGACCGGCGCTGGCGCGGCAGGGATGGGTCACCGAAGGCGATGATGCCGAAGCGATCGGCCCGCGCCAGCGCCGCGGCCACGGCGCTGCGCAGCGGGCCGAAGACCGGCGCGCGGGTGACGGTGCGGATGGCATCCACACCAGGGTCGGACACGCAGGCAATGACATAGGCCGCCGCCGCCTCGCGTTCGACCACCTGGCACAGCGGCTCCGCCACGCCGAACCAGTCGCGCCAGGTGACGATGGCGGGCGGACCCGAATCGAGCTGCGTCACCTCGATCCGCGGCAGGCCGGGGGCGCGGAAGCCGGCGAGCGCCACGTCGATGCCCTGGGTACAGCTTCGGCTGCTGTTCGGGTTGATCACCAGGATCCGGTCAGCCATCGCATATCCTCCTCCGTCCCGCCCGAACCCCCGCGGCGCGGCGCGCGTTGGCAGGATCGGCGTGGGCCGTGGCGCGCGCAAGGCCAGGCCTGGCCAAGCGAAAGCTTGATCGGGCGCCGCCGACACGACATATTGCACCGCACAACGGCCGCGCGGTCCGGGGGCTTTCCTCCCCGGGTCGCGACAAGGCCGGAAGGAACGCCACATGACACGCTGGGAGCCTACCCGCTCGGCAGACGCTGACAGCACCCCTCCGACGGCCTCCGCCTGGACCGTGATCGGCCGCGGCATGCGCAATCGCTGCCCGGTCTGCGGCGAGGGCAAGGTCTTTCGCGGCTACCTGCGGGTGGTCGACAATTGCGAGGTCTGCCAGGCGCCGCTCGGGTCGCTGCGGGCCGATGACCTGCCGCCCTACATCACCATCTTCGTCGCCGGCCACGTCCTGTTTCCGCCCGTGCTGTGGGTGGAGAAGGCCTGGATGCCGCCGATGTGGCTGCACATGGCGGTCTGGCTGCCGGCCTTCACCATCGCCTGCATCCTGCTGCTGCGGCCGATCAAGGGCGGCACGGTGGGCTGGATGGCGCGGCTCGGCTTCGATCTGCCGGCCGAGGCACCGCCCGGGCCGCAGCGCACCGACCATGCCTGACAGGCTCGTCATCGCGCCGGAGCGCGACCTGGTCCGCATCGACCTGCCGGACGGCCATGCGCTGCTGCCCAGCCCCTATGCCGAGGCGGATCGCCGCCAGGCGGTGGAGGATCTGCTGGCCGGCAACCGCTTCCGCCCCGCGGGCCTCGGCCCCGGCCCCTTCGGCCTGGGCATTGCGGTGCGGGACGGGCGGCTGATGCTGGAGATCCGCGATGCGGCGGATGCGCCGCTGCACGCCCTGGTGCTGGCGCTCGGCCCGTTTCGCCGGCTGATCAAGGACTACCACATGGTGGTCGAAAGCCATGAGAAGGCTGTGGCCGAGGGCGGCTCCGAAGCCCGCATCCAGGCGATCGACATGGGCCGCCGCGGTCTGCACAACGAGGGCGCCGAGTTGTTGACGGAGCGTCTGGCCGGCAAGGTCGAGATCAATTTCGAAACGGCGCGGCGGCTGTTCACCCTGGTCTGCGCGCTGCACCAGCGCATCTGAGAGCCCGATGAAGATCGCCCGATGAAGATCGACGGAATCCCCTATCGCAGCGTCTGGGTCGAGCCCTCCGATGGCTGGTCCATCCGCATCTTCGACCAGACCAGGCTGCCCTGGTCGCTGGACATCCTGCGCCTGACGGAGCCTGGCCAGGTGGCGCAGGCCATCCGGTCCATGCAGGTGCGCGGCGCGCCGCTGATCGGCGCGGTCGCCGCCTATGGCGTGGCGCTGGCACTGCGGCAGGATGCCTCGACCGAAAACCTGGACCGCGTGGTGGCGGAGCTGGGCGAGACGCGGCCCACCGCCATCAACCTGCGCTGGGCGCTGGCCCGCATGCGCGCCGCCCTGCACAACCTGCCGGCCGGGGATCGCGTGGCGGCGGCCTATGCCGAGGCCGCGGCGATCTGTGACGATGATGCAGAGACATGCCGCCGCATCGGCGAACACGGCCTGCCACTGATCGAGGCCGCGGCGCGGGGCCGGGACCGGGTCAATCTGTTGACCCATTGCAATGCCGGCTGGATCGCGACGGTGGATTGGGGCACCGCGCTGGCGCCGATCTACATGGCGCATGATGCCGGCCTGCCGGTGCATGTCTGGGTGGATGAGACCCGCCCGCGCAACCAGGGCGCGGCGCTGACCGCGTGGGAACTGGGCAAGCACGGCGTGCCGCACACCATCATCGCCGACAATGCCGGGGGCCATCTGATGCAGCATGGCCAGGTGGATCTTGTGATCGTCGGCACCGATCGCGTCACCCGGCACGGCGACGTGGCCAACAAGATCGGCACCTATCTGAAGGCGCTGGCGGCACGCGACAATGGCGTGCCCTTCTGGGTCGCCCTGCCGCATTCCACCCTGGATATGAGCGTGGGCGACGGTGTCGCCGAGATCCCGATCGAGGAGCGCAGTGGCGCCGAGGTGACGGACCTGACCGGCCGCACCGCCGATGGCCGGATCGAGACGATTCGCGTGGCGGCCGAAGGCAGCGCCGCCGCCAACCCGGCCTTCGACGTGACCCCGGCCCGGCTGGTGACCGGGCTGATCACGGAACGCGGCCGCTGCGACGCCTCCGAGGCCGGGCTGCGCGCCCTCTACCCCGAAAAGGGCTGACCGCGGGCCGTCGGCTCCAGCAGCCACAGGCCGACAACGAGCGACAGGCCACCAAGGCCGGCCAGCCAGGCTGCCGCCATCAGGGGGACGCGCCCGGGCAGCGTCGCATCACCCAGCACGAGGACAACGGTCGCCAGGATGGCAACCAGGCCGAGACCGACCAGCATAAGCGCGAAACGGGGCATGGGGTGGGTTCCGACTATCAGTGCTGACTTGCAGGTATCTACGTGGCCCGCTTGGCGGCCACGCGACGCGGAAGCGGCAATAATGAGGCAAGCGCATTTCGCTTCATGACGTTCCATCCATGTTTGCCATTCTTTGCAGCACAAACCTCGTCGCGGCGGTTGCGCCGAATCCCCTGCGATGGGATCGTGCGACCGGGAGACACCGAACAACCTGGGAGCTTCATCATGCGCCGCCTGCTTGCCGCATGCCTTTTCGGCATGGCCTTCACCACATCCGCCGCAATGGCCCCCGCCCAGGCCCAGGGCCAGCCGCCGCTTCGTTGCGCCGTGGACGGCACCTTCGCGCCGCACGCCTTCCCGACCCTTCAGGGCGGTGTGCAGGGCTTCAACATCGACCTGTTCCGCGAAGCCGCGAAGCGCATGGGGCGCGAGCTGACCATCGACAGCGCCAGCTTCTCCGGCCTGATCCCGGCGATGAATGCCGGGCGCTATGATTTCCTCTGCGCACCGACCACGGCAACGGCGGAACGCGCGGCGAACATGCTGTTCACCGAGGGCTACCTCTACACCGCCTTCCAGTTCGGCATCCGCCGCGGCAGCGCGCCGATCACCAGCATGGATGATCTGCGCGGCAAGGCGATCAGCGTGAACAAGGGCAGCGCCTATGACGCCTGGGCCGCCGCCAACGCGCAGCGCTACGGCTTCACCGTGCAGACCTATGACACACAGACGGATGCGGTGCAGGCGGTGATCTCCGGCCGCGCCTACGCCAATCTCGGCGGCAACACGGTGGTGCGCTACGCCGCGACCCGCACGCCGCAATTCGTCGCCGACTTCGTCATGACGGATACCCGCGCGCATTGGTCCGCACCGCTGCCGATCAACGCGACCGAGATGCGCGTGCAGCTTGAGAACGCGCTGGAATGCATGAAGCGGGACGGCACGATCGCCCGCCTGTCGCAGCAGTGGTTCGGCACGGCGCCGGCGGCGGATGACGCGGAGAACACCGTGTTCCCGGGCACCGGCGTGCCGGGCCTGGCCGGCTACGACGCCACGCCGCGCGAGCCGCGCTGCTGAGCCTCGCTACATGACGGGCTGGGAGGCGTTTGCCTTCAACTTCCTCAACCCCGAGGTCGCGGCGCAATACGCGCCGATGATCCTGGCGGGGTTGGGGGTCACCATCCTGCTGGCGATGCTGGTCATCGTCAGCGGTCTCGTCCTCGGCCTGGCGCTGGCGGTGCTGCGCGCCTTCGGCGTGCGGCCCGTGAACTTGGGCATCATCTTCGTCGTCGATGTGTTCCGTGCGCTGCCGCCGCTGGTCATCATCGTGCTGATCTATTTCGGCCTGCCTGCCGCGGGCCTCGCGCTTTCGGGCTTCTGGGCCACCTGGCTGGCGCTGACGCTGGTGCTGATGGCCTTTGCCGAGGAGATCTTCTGGGCCGGCATCTCCGCCGTGCCGCCGGGACAGTGGGAAGCGGGGCGCGCCATGGGGCTGCATTTCCTGCCGACGCTGCGGCTGATCGTGCTGCCACAGGCCATCCGCATCGCCATCCCGCCGCTGGTCAACCGCACCATCGCCATCACCAAGGGCACGGCACTCGGCAGCGTTGTCGCGGTCTCTGAAATTCTTGGCGCGGCGCAGTCGGGCATGGCGTTCTCGGGCAACCCGACGCCGCTGACCCTGGGCGCGCTGGCCTACATCGTCCTGTTCATTCCCGTGGTGATCGCCGGGCGCTGGATCGAGACGAAATTCGCGTGGCGCCGATGAGCGATTTCGTCCAGGCCTTCCTCAACGCCGAGATCGCCCTCGCCTCCTCCCACCTGCTGTGGATCGGGCTGGTGCAGACCATGTTGCTGGCGCTGATGACCGTGCCGCTCGGCATGGTCACGGGGCTGCTGCTGGCGGTGCTGGCGACGCGCAAATCCCGCTGGGTGCGCTGGCCGCTGATGGCCTTCACCGATTTCTTCCGCGCCATCCCGCCGCTGGTGCTGCTGATCTTCCTTTATGCCGCGCTGCCGTTCGGCGGCATCGACCTCGGTGCCTGGGGCTCCGTCGCGCTCGCCTTCCTGCTGAATACCGGCGCCTATTACGCCGAGATCCTCCGCGCCGGGATCGAGAGCGTGCCGCGCGGGCAGGCTGAGGCCGCGCGCGCGCTGGGCCTGCGGCGCTGGCAGGTGTGGATTTTCGTCGTGCTGCCGCAGGCCGTGCGAAACGTGCTGCCGGACCTCATCAGCAACACGCTGGAGGTGGTGAAGCTGACCTCTATCGCCAGCGTCGTCGCGGTGCCGGAGTTGCTGTACCAGGCGCGCCAGGCGCAGAGCATCACCTACAACGCCACGCCGATCCTGGTGGCGGCGGTGATCTACTTCCTGCTGCTGTGGCCCTGCGTGCGGCTGCTGTCGCGGCTGGAGAACCGGCAATTGGCGGGGCGGCGGTAACGGCGGCTCAGTTCGACGCGGCGAGGCGCTGCCGCAGCCGCGCCACATCCGCGGGCGCCAACTGGGCGCAAAGCCGGCTGACAACATCGGGCAGATCCCGCGCCTCCTCCGACGCGGTGCGCAGGATCTCCTCCGCGCGCGAGCCGACCAGAGCCGCCAGATCCAGCGTCAGACGCGCGGCGACCGGCGGGGGAAGCCGGTAGGCTTGCATCGGCTGGTTGCGGGTGGCCTGCACCGCTTGGCGCAGGGCTACGGCAAACTCCGCGGCGCTGGCGAAGCGCTGCGCCGGGTCCTTCGCCAGGCCGCGCCGCAGCACCTGGCCCATGGCGCTGCCTTCAAGCGCGCCGAGCTCGACCTCCTGCGGCCCCACCAGCCGCACCAGCGTGTCGGTCACGCTGGAGCCGGAGAAGGGCGGCCGGCCGATCATGACATGGAACAGCATGGCAGCGACGGAGAAGAGATCGGCGCGGTGATCCACCGCTTTGCCGAGCGCCTGTTCGGGCGCCATGTAGCTCGGTGAGCCCACCATGCCGCCCACCATGGTCATGGTGGAATCGCCGAGCCGGGCGATGCCGAAATCGGTGATCTTCACCGCGCCGCGCGGGGTCACCATGATGTTGCCCGGCTTGATGTCCCGATGCACCACGCCCACGGCATGCGCTGCCGCCAGCGCATCCAGCACCTGCGACACGACCCAGGTCAGGTCCGGCACCGAGGCCGCGTCGCGTTCCTGCTGCGGCCGGCGTATCAGACGGGACAGCGTCTCGCCGGGGACAAATTCCATGACGATGTAGGGCATCGGCCCGTCATCGGCGTAGTCGTAGACGCTGACGATCGAGGGATGCGCGCATTGCGCGGCGGCGCGGACCTCGGTGCGGAAGCGCTCCAGGAATTCGGCGCGTCCATCGGGACCCGCCTGTTCCATGCTGATGACCTTCACCGCCACCATCCGGTCGATCAGTGGATCCACCGCCAGATAGACGCGGCCCATGGCGCCGGCGCCAAGTTCCTCGATCGGCTGGTAGCGGCCGAAATTCGCCGGAAGTGGGGTGTCTTCCATGAACGCGCTCACGCGCCGCGCATCTTGGCTGCATCCTCAGGACCGCACCGCAGGGGCGGGCAGACGCCTTGAAACTCGCTGAGGTGCAGCATGTGGCGGGACGGGTTAAGATTCGCAAAACGCCGTCGCGCCACGGAGGCCGGCACCAGCGGCGCCAGCCTTCCGAAGTTCAGCCTTGCGAATTTTCCCATGCGGGCTTCATGCGCCCCGGCAAGGAACACGCCAAGCGCATGACCGATCCCACAATGGACCGCCTGCGCATCGGTGAGACTCAGGCGGCCTCCGGCAGCCCACCGGCGGCGACGACCACGCGCAGATGGTGGTCCACATCGCCGAACAGCCCGGCCAGCATGGTCAGGCGCTTGAAGTAGTGGCCGGCCTTGTATTCCTCCGTCACCGCGATGCCGCCATGCAACTGGATCGCGTCCTTGCCGAGCAGGTCGGCGTTCTTCGCGACAAGCGCCTTCGCGGCGGACAGCGCGGTGCGCCGAGCGGTGGGGTCGGCTTCCTGCACCATCATCGCGGCATACATCGCCATGCTGCGGGCCTGTTCGGTGGCGACCAGCATATCCGCCGCGCGGTGCTGCAGCGCCTGGAAATTGCCGATCGCCTGGCCGAACTGGGTGCGCTGCTTCAGGTAATCCACCGTCAGGTCGCGCAGCACCTCCATCGCACCCAGCGCCTCGGCGCAGATCGCGGCCTGGGCCTCGTCCACCACCTGTTCGATCAGCGGCAGGGCGGCGCCTTCCGCACCGAGGAGGGCGTCGGCGGGCACCGTCACATTCTCCAGCACCACCTCCGCCGCGCGCAGCCCGTCCTGCGTCGCATAGCCGCGGCGGGTGACGCCGGCGGTGGCGGGGTCGAGCAGGAACAGGCTGATGCCGTCCCGGTCGCGGCGCCCGCCGGCGGTGCGGGCGGAGACGATGAGGCGGTCCGCGCTGTCGCCATGCAGCACCACGCCCTTGGCGCCGTTCAGCACATAGCCATCGGCGTTGCGCGTGGCGGTGGTCGCGACATCATGCAGGTCGTGCCGCGCCTGGCGTTCCTGATGCGCGAAGGCGAGCGTCAGCGTGCCCTCCGCGATTGCCGGGATCAGCTCGGCCCGCTGCGCCGCGTTGCCGGCGCGTTTCAGCAGCCCGCCGCCGAGCACAACCGTGGCGAGATAGGGTTCCACCACCAGGCCGCGGCCGAACTGCTCGCAGACCAGCATGGTCTCCACCGGCCCGCCGCCGAAGCCGCCATCGTCTTCCGAGAAGGGCAGGCCGAGCAGGCCCATTTCGGCGAATTTCTGCCAGTTGGACTCGGCATAGCCGCGCGGTTCGGCGCGATACGCCTTGCGCTTCTCGAAGTCGTCATAGGCATCCGAGACAAGACGGCGGATGCTGTCGGAGAGCATGCGTTGCTCGTCGGTCAGGTCGAAATCCATGCAGCCCTCACACCCAATCTGATCCGTCTCTGGCGCCGCGCCGTTGCGCGGCGAGGCCGCGAATGCGGCCCGCGGCCCCTGCCGCGCTCTTCAAAGGCCTAGAAAGGCCTTTGCGATGATGTTCCGCTGAATCTCGTTGGAACCGCCGTAGATCGAGACCTTGCGGTAGTTGAAGAACAGCGGCGCCGCGGCATCCGCCCAATCCGGGCCGACGCTCGGCAGGTTCAGCCCTTCCTCGTCCCGGTCCGGCCGCGGCATGGCGTAGGGGCCTGCGACGTCGACCAGCAATTGCGTCGAGGCCTGCTGGATCTCGCTGCCCTTGATCTTGAGGATGGAGGAGGACGGGTCCGGCTTGTCGCTGGCCCGGCCGCGCTGCGCGGCGACCACACGCATCTGCGTGATCTCCAGCGCCTTCAGCTCGATCTCGGACCAGGCGAGGCGGCGACGGAAATCCGGGTCGTCCCAGACCATTCCCTCGCCGGCCGGCGTGTCCTGTGCCAGGCGCTTCACACGCGCCAGGCGTTCCTTGGTCATGCCGATGCGGGCGATGCCGATGCGTTCGTTGGAGAGCAGGAACTTCGCGTAGTCCCAGCCCTTGTTGAGCTCGCCGACGAGGTTCTCGGCGGGGACGCGCACCTCGTCGAAGAACACCTCGTTCACCTCATGCCCGCCATCGATGGTGATGATGGGGCGCAGCGTGATGCCGGGGGTCTTCATGTCGATCAGGATGAAGGAGATGCCGGCCTGTTTCTTCACCGTGGAATCGGTGCGGACCAGGCAGAAGATCCAGTCGGCATATTGTCCGAGAGTGGTCCAGGTCTTCTGGCCGTTGACGATGAATTCGTCACCCTCGCGCCGCGCCGTGGTCTTCAGCGAGGCGAGGTCGGACCCCGCGCCAGGCTCCGAGAACCCCTGCGCCCACCAGATATCCAGATTGGCGGTGGAGGGCAGGAAGCGCTGCTTATGCGCCTCCGACCCGAAGGTGGCGATGACCGGGCCGACCATATTGACGTTGAAGCCGAGCGGCTGCGGCACGGCGGCGGCCTGCAATTCCTCGACATAGATATAGCGCTGCACCGGCGTCCAATCCTGCCCGCCCCAGGCCACCGGCCAGTTCGGCGTGGCGAGGCCCTTGGCATGCAGGATGCGCTGGCTGGTGACGTAATCCTCCCGCGCCAAGGCGCGGCCCTCACTCACCTTGCGGCGGATCGAGAGCGGGATCTCGTTGCGGAAGAATTTGCGCAGGTCATCGCGAAAGGCGATTTCATCGGGGGTGTAGCGGAGGTCCATCTGTCGTCTCCTAGGCCTTGGCCGCTTCTTCGTCACGTCCGGGCTTCTGCGCTTCTTCATCGCGGAGCGCGCTTGCCAGCAACTTGCCCGCCGCGCTGCGCGGCAGGCCATCCCGGAATTCCAATGCCGCAGGCATCTCATGCTTGCCAACGCGGTCTGCCAGAAATGCGCGCAATTCCTCCAGCGTGAAGGGGTCCGCACCGGGCTTCAAGGCACAGAAGGCCTTGGCGGCCTGGCCGCGATAGGCATCCGGCACGCCGATCACCACGCATTCGGCCACCGCCGCGTGCTCGTAGATGGCCTGCTCGATGGCTGCCGGATACACGTTGAAGCCGCCTGACAGGATCATGTTCTTGCGACGATCGACCAGCGTGAAGTAGCCCTGCGCGTCCATCCAGCCGGTATCCCCGGTCAGGAACCAGCCATCGGCGAAGGCCGCCTCGTTGTCATTGGCGCGGTTCCAGTAGCCGGAGAAGACGTTGGGGCCGCGAATGGCAATCTCGCCGATCTCGCCCACCGGCATGGCGCGTGCCGGTGCCTCGAGGGCGACGATCCGCATCTCGATGCCCGGCAGCGGCAGGCCGATGATGCCGGCGCGCGTCGGGCCATGCGGCGGAATGCGCGTGCCGGCCGGGCAGGTCTCGGTCATGCCCCAGCCGCCGCCGACGCGCAGCTTCAGGATGCGCTCGACACGGCTCTGCACCTCCTGCGGCATCGGCGCGCCGCCGGAGCTGCATTGGCGCAGGCTCGACAGGTCGCGCTGCTCGATCCCGGGCACGCCGGCAATGCCGATCCACATGGTGGGCACGCCGGAGAAAGTGGTGATGCGCAGCCGCTCCACATCCTCCACCCACTGCGCCGCATCGAAGCGCACCCGCAGATGGCACAGCGCGCCCTGCGCCAATTGGCGCAGCAGCACGGCGGTCAGTGCAAAGATGTGGAACAGCGGCAGCAGCACCAGGACCCGCGCCGTGCCCTCCGGCAGGTCGGTGTGGTCGCGCCAGGTGCGGTAGATGGCGACGGCGGCCGTCAGGTTGCCATGTGTCAGCATCGCGCCCTTCGGCGTGCCGGTGGTGCCGCCGGTGTATTGCAGCAGGGCCAGGTCGTCGGGCGTCAGCGTGGGCCATTCGGCGGGCGGCTCCGCCTCGGGCAGCGCGGCGAAATCGCAGGCCGCATCCTCCCCGCCCCAGCGCGCTTCCGGCGCCAGCAGCACGTCCCGCACGGCGCCTTCCGCGCGCAGCCATTCCGCGTTGCTGAGCAGCGCGGGAAAGCCGGTGGTGATCAGCAGCGTCGCGCCGGCATCATGTGCCTTGTGCGCCAGTTCGCGCTTCGCATCGAGCGCCGAGAAATGCACCACCCGCGCACCCGTCCGCAGCGCCGCGAAGAAGCACAGCGGGTGCCATGGCGTGTTCGGCAGATACAGCGCGATGCAATCCCCCGGCCCGATGCCGCGCGCCATCAGCCCCGCCGCGATACGGTCGGACAGCGCCCGCATCTGCGTGTAGGTCAGCACATGGCCGCGATATTCAAGCGCGGGCTTGTCCGCGAAACGCGAGGCCACGTCGTCCAGCAACGCCGGCAGCGTTCCGCGCGGGATTGGCGTGTCCCATCGGCATTCCGGCGGGTAGGACGCCTCCCACGGATGCATCTCAGTCGGCTTTCAGGCTCGCGAAGCCTCGGCCTTCGGCGGCGAGGCGGCCGAGCAGGTCGGCGGGCAGCAGCGTTTCGTCGCCCGTCGCTTCGGCAAAGGCCGCGAGCCGCGCCACCACATGCAGCAGGCCGACCTGATCGGCGTAGTGCATCGGGCCGCCGCGCCAGGCGGGCCAGTTGTAGCCATGCAGCCAGACCACATCGATGTCGCCCGGCCGCGCCGCGATGCCTTCCTCCAGGATGCGCGCGCCTTCATTCACCATGGGCAGCACCAGGCGATCCAGGATCTCCTCCTGCGAAATCTCGCGCTGCTCCACGCCTTCCGCCGCGGCGACACGGCGGATCAGTGCGGTAACCTCAGGATCGACAACGCCCGTCCGGCTGCCCTCGGGATACAGGTAGTAGCCCTTGCGGGTCTTCTGGCCGAGGCGTTCGGCCTCCACCAGCGCATCGGCCACCGGGGCGCGCTTGCCCGTCGCGCGGCGGATGCGCCAGCCGATGTCGAGGCCGGCGAGATCGGCCATGGCGAAAGGCCCCATCCGGAAACCGAAATCGGTCAGCGCCTTGTCCACCTGTTCCGGCGTCGCCCCTTCCAGCAGCAGGCGCTCCGCCTGCTGCGTGCGGCGCGCCAGCATGCGGTTGCCGACGAAGCCGTGGCAGACGCCGACCACCACCGGAACCTTGGACAGTTTGCGGCCGATCTCGGTCGCCGTCGCCAGCGCTTCGGGTGAAGTCTCCTTCGCGCGCACCACTTCCAGCAGCTTCATCACATTGGCCGGGGAGAAGAAGTGCATCCCCAGCACATCGCCCGGCCGGCTGGTCGCCGAAGCCATCTCATCAATATCGAGGTAGGAGGTGTTGCTGGCCAGGATCGTCCCCGGCTTCGTCACCCGGTCGAGATGCGCGAAGACCTGCTTCTTCAGCCCCATCTCCTCGAACACCGCCTCCACCACCATGTCGGCATCCGCGGTCGCATCCAGCCCGACCGCGCCCTCGATCAGCGCCAGCCGCGCATCGCGCGCCTCGGGCGCCAGGCTCCCGCGCTTGACGCTGGCCTCATAGGTGCCGCGGATGCGCTCCATGCCGCGGGCCAGCGCCGCGTCATCGGTCTCGATCACCCGCACAGGAATGCCGGCATTGGCGAAGCACATGGCGATGCCCGCGCCCATGGTGCCGCTGCCGAGCACGGCAGCACGCGCCACCGGCCGTGGCTGGGTGCCCTTGGGCAGGTTGGCGATCCGGGCCGCCTCACGCTCCGCGAAGAAGACATGGCGCAGCGCCTTGCTGCGCGGGTCGTCCAGCAGGCGCAGGAAGGCGGCGCGCTCGAAGGCCACGGCCTCGGCGAAGGGCATGTCGAAGGCGGCGCGGACGCAGGCGATGCAATCGGCAATCTGCGGTTCCTGCGCGGCGCGCTTCGCCAGCGCGGCGGCCTCCTTCTCGAAGGCGTCGCGCGAACCCAGCCCCTCATCGCGCGCCGAAACGGGCTTCGGCTTCGGCCGCGCGGCAAAGCCCCGCGCCGCCTGCACCAGATCCCCCAGAACCACGGTATCCGCCAGGCCGGCGGCCACCGCCACATCGGCGTCCAGCGGATCGCCCGCCACCATCAGCTTCAGCGCGGCCGCGGCGCCCATCAGCCTGGGCGCCCGCTGCGTGCCGCCGGAGCCGGGCAGCAGCCCCAGCTTCACCTCCGGCAGCCCCAGCTTCGCCTTGGGGCCGAGCACCCGCCAGGAACAGGCCATCGCCACTTCCAGCCCGCCGCCCAGCGCCGCCGCATGGATCGCGGCCACCACCGGCTTGGCCGCGCCATCCAGCGCCGCCACCAGCTCCGCCAGGGTGGGGGAGGCCGGCGGCTTGCCGAATTCGGAGATATCGGCGCCGGCGATAAAGGTGCGGCCCTCGGCGGCGATCACCAGGCCGGTAATGGCCGGATCAGCCTCAGCCCGCCGCACCGCCTCGAACAGCCCGGCACGCAAGGCGGCGGACAGCGCGTTCACCGGGGGGTTTGCCAGCGTCGCCACCGCGATGCCGTCCACAACCTCAAACCGCACCGGTTCCATGCGCCCGCTCCCGCCCATTTGGCCCATCCTGTCCGTCATCCCCGCGCCATGGTCAAGGCACGCGGCGCCCGGCAGGATGCGCGGCCAAAAGGGAGACCCGGAATGCCACTTCCCCCGCTGTTGCAGGGCCGTCTGCGCCTGCCCGTCATCGGCGCGCCGCTGTTCATCGTCTCGACGCCGGCGCTCGTGATCGCGCAGTGCCGTGCCGGGATCGTGGGCAGCATCCCCTCCCTCAACGCCCGCCCGGCCGAGGCGCTGGACCCGATGCTGGCCAGCATCCGCGAAGGGCTGACGGCGCAGGACGCGCCGTTTGCGGTGAATCTGATCGTGCATGCCTCCAACGACCGGGTGGAGCCTGACCTGGCGGTGTGCGAGCGGCACCGTGTGCCCATCATCATCACCTCCCTGCGCCCGCCACAGGCGGTGGTGGACCGGGTGCATGGCTGGGGCGGGCTGGTGTTCCATGACGTCACCAACCTGCGCCACGCGCAGAAGGCGATCGAGGCCGGGGTGGATGGGCTGATCCTGGTCGCCGCCGGCGCCGGCGGCCATGCCGGAACCCTGTCCCCCTTCGCGCTGGTCGCCGAGGTCCGGCGCATCTTTGGCGGCACGATCATCCTGTCGGGGTCGATCACCAACGGAGGCCAGATCCTGGCGGCGCAGGCCATGGGCGCGGATCTCGCCTATCTGGGCACCCGCTTTATCGCCTCGGCCGAGGCCAATGCGGCGGAGGGCTACAAGCGGATGATCGTGGAGGGCCAGGCGGCGGATATCCTCTACACGCCCTTCTTCACCGGCATCCCCGGCAACTACCTGAAGCCCAGCATCACCGCCTCCGGCCTGGACCCGGAGGCGCTGCCGGCGGTGGACAAGACCGCCGCCAATTTCGGCACCACGCGGGTGAAGCCGTGGAAGGATGTGTGGGGGGCAGGCCAGGGCGTCGGCAGCATCACGGATGCGCCGCCGGTGGCGGAGATCGTGGCGCGGCTGCGGGACGAATACGATGCGGCCCGGGCGGCATTGACCCCCTCGGCACCCGGCGCCTAGCCTCCGCGCCATTGCCGCAAGAGCATGATGGAGGAGACGATGATGCATCGCCGCAGCCTGTTCCAGGCCGGGGCCGGGATGGCCATGGCCAGCCTCGCCGGACCCGCGATCGCCCAGCCGGCCCGCGCCACCACGCTGCGCTTCGTGCCGCAGGCCAATCTGACGGCGCTGGACCCGATCTGGACCAGCGCCATCGTCACCCAGATGCATGGCTACCACGTGTTCGACACGCTCTACGCCATGGATGCCCGGCTGCGCCCGCAGCCGCAGATGGCGGAGGGGCATGAGGTTTCGGCCGATCGCCGGGTCTGGCGCATCAAGCTGCGCGAAGGCCTGAAATTCCACGATGGGTCCCCGGTGCGCGCGGCAGACTGCGCGGCCTCCCTCGCCCGCTGGTCGAAGCGCGACCCCTTCGGGCAGATCCTGGCGCTGTCGGTCGATGAATGGCGCGCAGCCGATGACCGGACGCTCGAAATCCGCCTGAAGCGCCCCTTCCCGCTGCTGCTGGAGGCACTCGCCAAGCCCGACGCCAATGTGCCCTTCATCATGCCGGAGCGCCTGGCCACCACGGACGCCAGCACCCAGATCTCGGAGGTGATGGGCAGCGGCCCCTATCGCTTCGTGCCCGGCGAATTCGTCTCCGGCAGCCGCGTGGTCTATGCGAAGAACGAGACCTATGTGCCACGCCAGGAAGCCGCCAGCGGCGCGGCGGGCGGCAAGGTCGCCCATTTCCCGCGCGTCGAGTGGCACATCCTGCCGGACCCGGCGACGGCGGCGGCCGCCTTGCAGGCCGGCGAGGTGGATTGGCTGGACCAGCCGCTCTCCGACCTGATCCCGACCCTCGTGCGGAACCGCAACATCGAGGTCGGCGTGCTGAACGAGGCCGGCATCCTCTCCATCATGCGGCTGAACCACCTGCAGGCGCCCTTCAACAATGTGAAGGTGCGCCAGGCGGTGGCGCTGGCGGTGAACCAGGAGGATTACATGCGCTCGACGCTCGGCGACGATCGCAGCGTCTGGCGCACCTGCCGCAGCCTGTTCCCCTGCGGCACGCCCTATGGCGTCGAGGATCTGTCCGAGTTCAACGCGCCGCCGCGCAACCTGGACCGGGCGCGGGCCGCCCTGCAGGCCAGCGGCTATAACGGGGAAAAGGTGGTGATCATCAGCCCCACCGACTTCCCGCTGATCGGGCCGCACGGGCATGTGACGGCGGATGCGCTGCGCCGCATCGGCTTCAATGTGGAACTGGTGGAAACCGATTGGGGCACCGTGGTGCAGCGCCGCGTGCGGCAGGAACCGGTGGAGCGCGGCGGGTGGAGCATCTTCCACACCTATGGCTCCTCCCTCGCCTACCTCAACCCGGCGGTGTCGTCGCTGGTGAAGGGGCCGGGGGCGCAGGGCTGGTTCGGCTGGTATGACAGCCCGCGGGCGCAGGAGTTGGTGCAGAACTGGCTGGACGCGCCGGATGCGGAGCGGCAGCAGGCGCTGGCGAATGAGCTGAACAAGCTGGCCCAGGACGAGGTCGCGACCATCCCGCTCGGCCAGTTCAACATCCGCAGCGCCTGGCGGCGGAACATCACGGGGCATCTGAAGGGCAGCATGCCCTACCCCTGGGGCGTACGCCCGGCGTGATGCCAGCGTGAAGCCCTCCCCCGCACTTGCGGGGGAGGGAGAAGTGTCACCCCGCCAGCAGCTTCTTCACCACCTCATTGACCAGGGCCGGATTTCCCTTGCCCTGCATGGCCTTCATCGTCTGGCCGACGAAGAAGCCGAACAGCTTGTCCTTGCCGCTGCGGTATTCCGCCACCTTGTCGGCATTGGCCGTCATCACCTGCGCCACCACCGCCTCGATCGCGCCGGTATCCGTGACCTGCTTCAGCCCGCGTTCCTCGACGATCTCGCCCGGCGCCTTGCCGGTCTCCAGCATCGCCTCGAACACCTGCTTGGCCAGGCTGCCGGAGAGCGTCTTGTCGCTGATGAGGTCGAGCAGCGCGCCGAGATTTTCAGCTGTTACCGGCGGATCGCTCACGTCGCGCTTCATGCGATTGAGCGCGGCAAAGAAATCGCCCGTCACCCAATTCGCCGCGAGCTTGGCGTCGCGGCCCTTCGCCACCGTCTCGAAGAAGATCGCCGTCTCCTTCTCCAGCGTCAGCACATGCGCGTCATAGGGCGACAGGCCCATCGCGACATAGCGCGCGCGCCGCACATCCGGCAGTTCCGGCAGCGCGGCCTTCAGCGACGCCACCCAATCCTGCTCCAGCACCAGCGGGGGCAGGTCCGGTTCCGGGAAGTAGCGGTAGTCATGCGCGTCCTCCTTCGAGCGCATGGAGCGCGTGACGCCGCGGGCCGTGTCGAACAGGCGGGTTTCCTGGAACACCTCCTCGCCCGCTTCCCAGACCTCGATCTGCCGCCGCGCCTCGGCCTCCACCGCCTGCATGACGTAGCGGATGGAGTTGACGTTCTTCACCTCGCAGCGCGTCCGGAAACCCTCGCCCGCCTTGCGGACGGAGACGTTGACGTCGGCACGCATCGAGCCCTCGTCCATATTGCCGTCGCAGGTGCCGAGGTAGCGCAGGATCTGACGGATCTTCGTCAGATACGCGCCGGCCTCCTCGGGGGACCGCATATCCGGCTCGGACACGATCTCCATCAGCGCGACGCCGGAGCGGTTCAAATCGATGAAGGATTTGGTCGCATGCTGGTCATGCAGCGACTTGCCGGCATCCTGTTCCAGATGCAGCCGCGTGATGCCGATGGTCTTGGTCGCGCCATCTGCCAGCGTGATCTCCACCGCGCCCTCCCCGATGATCGGGTGGGCGAACTGGCTGATCTGATAGCCCTGCGGCAGGTCGGCGTAGAAGTAGTTCTTCCGGTCGAAGCGCGACCAGAGATTCACCTGCGCATTCAGTCCGAGGCCGGTGCGCACGGCCTGCGCCACGCATTCCTCATTGATCACCGGCAGCATGCCGGGGAAGCCGGCATCGATGAAGGAGACCTGGCTGTTCGGCGACGCACCGAATTCGGTTGCCGCGCCGGAGAAGAGCTTGGCCTGGCTGATGACCTGGGCGTGGATTTCCAGGCCGATGACGAGTTCCCAGGGGCCGGTGCGGCCGTCGATCGTGTAGGTCATGCTCCCGCCCTCAACCGCGGCAGCGCATCAAACCCCGCCGCCCTTTCCAGCGTCCGCCCCACGGCGAACACCGTCTCCTCGTCAAACGCCCGCCCGATCACCTGCAGCCCGAGCGGCAGCCCCTGCCCGTCCAGCCCCGCCGGCACCGCCAGCCCCGGCAGGCCGGCCAGGTTGGCCGTCACGGTGAAGATGTCGTTCAGATACATCGCCACCGGGTCGTCCTGCTTCTCATCCATCCCGAAGGCGGCCGAAGGCGTCGCCGGCGTCACGATGGCATCGACATCGGCATAGGCCTGTTCGAAGTCGCGCCGGATCAGTGCGCGCACCTTCTGCGCCTTCAGGTAGTAGGCGTCGTAATAGCCGGCGCTCAGCACATAGGTGCCGATCATGATGCGCCGCCGCACCTCCGCCCCGAATCCCGCCGCGCGGGTGCGCTCATACAGGTCGCGCAGGTCGGAGCCCGGCTCCGTCACGCGCATGCCAAACCGCACGCCGTCATACCGGGCAAGATTGGAGGACGCCTCCGCCGGCGCCACGATGTAGTAGGTCGGCAGCGCGTATTTGGCGTGCGGCAGGCTGATCTCGACAGTCTCGGCGCCGGCGTCCCGCAGCCATTGCAGGCCCTGTTCCCACAGCGCCACGATCTCCGGCGCCATGCCGTCCAGCCGGTACTCCTTCGGCACGCCGATCCGCAGGCCCTTCACGCCGCGCTCGCAGGCCTTCGCGAAATCCGGCACGGGCATGTCCGCGCTGGTCGAATCCTTCGGGTCGAAGCCGGCCATCGACTTCAGCAGGATGGCGCAATCCTCCACCGTCCGCGCCACCGGCCCGGCCTGGTCCAGGCTGGACGCGAAGGCCACGATCCCGAAGCGGGAGCATCGCCCATAGGTCGGCTTGATCCCCGCAATGCCGCAAAACGCCGCCGGCTGGCGGATGGAGCCACCCGTATCGGTGGCCGTCGCCCCCAGCGCCAGCCGCGCCGCAACGGCCGCCGCGGACCCGCCGGAGGACCCGCCCGGCACCAGCCGCGTATCCGGGTCATTCGCCCGGGACCACGGATTCTCCACCGGCCCGGAGGCGCTGGTGGTGTTGGAGGACCCCATGGCGAATTCGTCCAGATTCGCCTTGCCGAGGAACACCGCCCCGTCATTCAGCAGCTTCTGGCTGACCGTGCTCTCATAGGGCGGCACGAAGCTGTCCAGGATGCGGCTGCCCGCCGTGGTGCGGGTGCCCGCCGTGCAGAACAGATCCTTGATGGCGAGCGGAATACCCTCCAGCGCCCCCACCTGGCCCGCCGCGCGACGCTCGTCGCTGGCCTTGGCCTGTGCCAGCGCCTTCTCCGCGGTCACGGTGATGAAGGCGTTCAGGCGCGGGTTCAGCTTGGCGATGCCATCCAGATGCGCCTGAGTCAGTTCGACGCTACTGATGGTGCCCTCGGACAGCGCATCGATCGCGCCGCGCAGGGTGAAATCGGTCGGATGCATCACTCAACCACCTTCGGAACGCCGAAATATTGGCCCTGGCGATCCGGGGCATTGGCCAGCACGGCATCGGCCTGGCCACCATCGGTCACCACATCCCGCCGCAGCCGCGCCTTGGCCTGAGCCACGGGGCTGCCACCGGCCATCGGCTCCACGCCGTCCGTGTCCACTTCCTGCAATTGTTCGATCCAGCCCAGGATGCCGTTGATCTCGGCCTGCGCCTGCTGCACCTCGCTCTCGTCCAGCCTGATGCGGGCGAGCGAGGCGATGCGCCGGATGGTGGCGGTATCGAGGGACATTTGCTTCGAGAAATCCTTGATCTGTCTGGGTTTGCCAGGATCGTGAGCCGGGAACATAACGGCGCCCATGCCCGCCATCAACATGCGCGACCTGCGCGCCGCCCTGCCCCGCCATGCGCGCCTGATCGGCCTGGACCCTGGGTCGCGGATCATCGGGGTGGCGCTGTCCGATGTTTCGCTGATGCTGGCCTCCCCCTATGGCGCCATCGCCCGCGGCAAGCTGGCGGCGAATGCGGCGGAAATCGGCGCCATCGCGCGGAAGGAGGGTGCGGGAGGGCTGGTGGCGGGTCTGCCACTGTCGATGGACGGCTCCTTCGGCCCGGCGGCACAGGCGGCGAAGGATTGGGCGCTGGCCGTGTCCCAGGCCACCGGCCTGCCGCTGGCCCTGTGGGATGAACGCCTGTCCTCGGCGGCGGTGAACCGCATGATGATCGCGGCGGACCTGACGCGTGCCAAGCGGGCCAAGGCGGTGGATGCCGCGGCGGCCGCCTATATGCTCCAGGCAGCCCTGGATGCCAGCACCGGCCCGGCGTAGGTTGGCGCCATGCTCCCCTACCCGCATCGCCACCTGCTCGCCATCGAGGGCCTTGAGCCCCCCTACATCGCCGATCTCCTGGATCTGGCGGAAAATTATGCGTTGTTGAACCGCCAAGGGAAAACCCAGCGCGACCTCCTCAAGGGCCGCACATTAATAAACCTGTTCTTCGAGGACAGCACCCGCACCCGCACCAGCTTCGAGCTGGCCGGCAAGCGGCTGGGCGCGGACATCGTCAACATGTCCGTCTCCACCAGCTCGGTGAACAAGGGCGAGACGCTGCTCGATACCGCCTCCACGTTGAACGCCATGCACACGGATCTGCTGGTGGTGCGCCACGGCCAATCCGGCGCGCCGGCGCTGCTGGCGCAGAAGGTGGATGCCGCGGTGATCAATGCCGGCGACGGCACGCATGAACACCCGACCCAGGCGCTGCTGGATGCGCTGACCATCCGCCGCCGCAAGGGCAGCCTGGAGGGTCTGACCGTCGCCATCTGCGGCGATGTGCTGCATTCCCGCGTCGCCCGGTCCAACATCCACCTGCTGCTGGCGATGAATTCCCGCGTCCGCATCGTCGGCCCGCCGACGCTGATCCCCTCGGAAGCCGCGCGCCTCGGCGTGGAGGTGCATCACAGCATGAAGACCGGCCTGGAGGATGCCGATGTGGTCATGATGCTGCGGCTGCAGAAGGAACGCATGACCTCCGGCCTGGTCCCCTCCTCCCGCGAGTTCTTCCGATTCTACGGGCTGGATGCGGAGAAGCTGGCCTATGCCAAGCCGGATGCCATCGTCATGCATCCCGGCCCGATGAATCGCGGCGTCGAGATCGACAGTGCCATCGCCGATGACCCGGTGCGCAGCGTCATCGGCGAACAGGTGGAGATGGGTGTCGCCTGCCGCATGGCGGTGCTGGACGTGCTGGCCCGCAACCAGCGGCGCAACACCTGAACCCTACGGCCCCCCACCCTTTATGGCCCCCTGACCGCCCGCGCATAGGCCGCCGGCGTCTCGATCAGCGCCCGCGCCGCCACCTTGTCATCGTCGCGCCCCTCCGCTGGCGGGCAGGCGTTGCGCAGCGCGGCGACCTCGCTGGCCAGCACCGGCGCGCGGGCGGCGCGCTGGCGGGCCAGCATGCGGCCCATCGGCGCCTCCCCCTGCCGTAGCGCCGCCAGGCCCTGGGCCATCACCTCCGGCCCCAGGCTGGTGCACAGCCCCGGCAGCACGCCGAGGCCCTGGATCGGCCAGCCGGAAATCGCCAGGATGCGCGACCATGTCACCAGCAGCTCCGCCCCATTCGGCAGGGGCGCGACCAGCTGGATCAGCCC
>NZ_JAUYTS010000193.1 GCF_030695085.1 Falsiroseomonas sp.
CGTCTGCTGCGCCGAGTGGAGGCTTTCGGCTTTCACCTTGCCACGCTGGATCAGCGCCAGGACTCGCGCGTGCATGACGCCGCGCTGGCCGTACTGCTGGCGGATCCAGATTGGCCCGAGCGTGCGGGGCCGGAGCGCGCGAAGCGACTGGGTGCGCTCTTGAGCGACACGCTCGGCGTGCGCAACTCGGACGATGACGTCACCCAGCGTGTGCTGGATGTGTTCGCAAAACTCGCCGAGCTGCGGCCGCGCTATGGTGCTGAAGCCTTCGGCCCCTACATCGTCAGCATGAGCCGCAGCGCGGCCGATGCACTCGCAGTGCTGGCGCTGGCGCGCATGGGCGGGCATGCCGATGCGCAGGGCCAGGTGCCGCTGGATGTAGCGCCGCTGTTCGAGACGGTCGACGATCTTGCCGCCGCGCCCGAGGTGGTCGCGGCGCTGCTGGACGACCCGATCTACCGCGCCCATGTCGCTGCGCGCGGCGAGCGCCAGGTGGTGATGCTGGGCTATTCCGACAGCGCCAAGGACGCCGGGCTCGCCGCCTCGCGCTGGGCGATCCAGCGCGCCCAGATCGCGCTGTGCGCCCTCGGCGCGGAGCGTGGCGTGCGCATCCTGTTTTTCCATGGTCGCGGCGGTTCGGCCAGCCGCGGCGGCAGCAAGACCGAGCGCGCGGTGATCGCAGCACCGCGCGGCAGCGTCGACGGCTACCTGCGCCTGACCGAGCAGGGCGAGGTCATCCATCGCAAGTACGGCATCCGCGCGCTGGCCCTGCGCAATCTTGAGCAGACTGCCGGTGCGGTGCTGCGTGCGACCGCGCGACCGCGACCGCCGGAGCCGCGCGAACCGGTCTGGCGCGAGACCATGGCCTTGATCGCGAACGAATCGCGGCGGGTCTACCGCGCCTTCGTGCATGAAGACCCCGCCTTCGTGCCCTATTTCCGCGAGGCCACGCCGATCGATGTGATCGAGCGCCTGAAGCTGGGCACGCGTCCCGCCAAGCGGGCCGCTGGCGGGCAGGCCGGGGTGGAGTCGCTGCGTGCGATTCCCTGGGTGTTTGCATGGTCGCAGAACCGCTGCAACCTGACCGGCTGGTATGGCGTGGGCAGCGGACTGGCGGCGGCGATCGAGGCCAAGGGCGTCGAAGCCATGGCGGAGATGGCGCGCGACTGGCCCTTCTTCGCGACCCTGGTCGACGATGTCGAGATGGTGTTGGCGAAAACCGAGCTCGACATCTTCGCGCGCTACTCGCAGCTGGCCGGCGAGGCCGCGCATGCGGCGCTGTTCCCCCGTATCGAAGCAGAGTTCCAGCGGACCTGCGAAGCAGTGCTTGCCCTGAAGACTGCGCAGGAGCTGCTGGCGGGAGACCGTCGTCTGCGGCTGTCGATCCGGCTGCGCAATCCTTACGTCGATCCGATCAGCCTGCTGCAGGTCGACCTGCTGCGGCGCTGGCGCAGTGCGGGTCGGCCTGAGGATGGGTTGCTGCATGCGCTGGTGGCGACGGTCAACGGCATCGCCGCCGGCGTGCAGAACACCGGCTGAGCCCACGATCTGCGCCCTCTGCGCAGGAAACTACCGCGCCAGCAGTGCGCAGCTTCGTAGGGCGGGTCTTGACCCGCCGCCACCGCATTCCCTGCGATGCCGCCGCGGGTTGACGCGGCTCAAAGCCCGTGCAGCGCCTGCTG
>NZ_JAUYTS010000201.1 GCF_030695085.1 Falsiroseomonas sp.
CGCATCCCTCCATCCAGGCGACAAGAATGCACCATCAAAGCCTGGGACCAAACATCTAGCCGCGCATCAGCGCCTCCGCCGCCGCCACCACCTTCGCCGTGTCCACCTTCAGCGCATCCTCCAGTGGTGGCGCGAAGGGCACCGGCACGCGCGGCTGCCCGAGGCGGGCCACCGCCTTCACCTGCGCCGTGCCCAGCCTTTCGATGACCCGTGCCACGATCTCCCCCCCGAAGCCGCCCGTGGTCACCGCCTCATGCACCACCAGCAGCCGCCCGGTGCGCGCAACGGAGGCGACGACGGCCGCCTCGTCCCACGGCCACAGCGTCCGCAGATCCAGCACATCCGCCGCGATGCCGCGCGCCGCCAGCATCCCGGCTGCCTCCTCCACCTGCGGCACGATGGCGGACCAGGTGACGATGGTCAGGTCATCGCCGCGCCGTGCATGGCGCGCCTGGCCGAAGGGGATCGGCGCGATGATCTCGGGCACTTCGCCGGTCAGCGGGAACAGGTTCTTCGGGTCGAAGAACAGCACCGGGTCGTTGCTGCGCAGCGCCGTCACCAGCAGCCCCGCCGTATCCGCGGGTGTCGAGGGCACCACCACCACCAGGCCCGGAATATGCGTGAACCAGCTTTCCAGCGTCTGCGAATGCTGCGCGGCGGAGTTGCGCCAGATGCCGTGCGGCATGCGGATCACCACCGCGGGCCGCGCCTGGCCGCCGAACATGTAGCGTACCTTGGCGACCTGGTTCACCAGCTCGTCCATCGCGCACATGACGAAGTCGAAGATCCGCATCTCGATGATCGGCCTGGTGCCGACCAGCGCGGCACCAAGCCCCGCGCCCATGATGACACTTTCGCTGATCGGCGTTGAGACGATGCGGCTTTCGCCGAATTCCTCCAGGAAGCCCCGATACTGTCCGAACAGCCCGCCGCGCGCGACATCCTCCCCCAGCACCCAGATGCTCGGGTCGCGACGCATTTCCTGCAGCGTGGCGCGGCGGGCGGCTTCCACAAGCGTGATCTCGGCCATTTCAGTCAGCCCCCTGCATCGCACCGCAATCCTGCACGTCTTCCCAGGCCACCGCCGGGTCCGGCCAGGGCGCGCTCAGCGCCTCGGCACGGGCGGCGGACATTTCGGCAAAGGCCTCGCCCCTGATGCCGTCGAGTTCCGCGGCGGTGACGCCCTCGGACAGCAGGCGGTCGCGCAGGCGGCTGACCGGCTCCGCCGCCTGCGCCGCCTCCACATCGGCGGCGCGGCGCCAGGCGGCGGGGTCGGTGCTGGTGTGGCCGGTCAGGCGGTAGGTGGTGGCGTGCAGCAGTTGCGGGCCGGAGCCAGCACGGATTTCGCCCACCAGCCGGGCCGCCGCCGCATCCACCGCCGCCGCGTCATTGCCATCCACCGCTACCGTCGGCACGCCGAGCGAGGCCGCGCGGGCGGCAACCCCGGGGCCGGCGGTGACGCTGGCCGTGGCCGTGAAGGCGGCCACGCCATTATCCTCACACACGAACAGCACCGGCAGGCGATACAGCGCGGCCCAGTTCAGCCCCTCCAGGAAGGGGCCACGATTGATCGCGCCATCGCCGAAGAAGCAGGCGACGATGGCATCGGAGCCCAGCAGCTTCAGCCCCTGTGCGGCGCCGACCGCAATCGGGATGCCGCCCGCCACAACGCCATTGGCGCCCAGCATGCCGACGCTGAAATCCGCGATATGCATGGACCCGCCCTTGCCGCGGCAATGCCCACCGGCGCGGCCGAACAGTTCCTCCATCATCCCGGCCACGCCCGCGCCCTTGGCCAGGGCATGGCCGTGGCCGCGGTGGTTGGAGGTGATGCGGTCATCCGGCCGAAGATTGAGGCAAAGCCCCGCGGCCACCGCTTCCTGCCCGACCGAGACATGCAGGGGGCCCGGGATCTCGCCGGCCTTGTGGGCTGCGAGGGCGGTTTCCTCGAAGGCGCGGATCCGGCACATCATGGTATACAGCGCGATCAGTCGCGCGCGATTGTCGCCCGTTTTGGTCATGCGCTCCCCCGTTGCCCCGCCCCCTTCATGCCGTGCTTTCAAGGACGGTCGGCCGGGGGGCTTGCGGAGCATGCGGCAGCGGGCGAAGGAATCAAGCCGGGGGAGATACAGACATGGCCGATGTGGCGCCGTTGGTGGTCGACAGCGTGACTCATCTGGATGCGGCGGCCCGCGGGCGGGTGACCTGTTGCGGCAGCCATGGGGGGGTCTATGCGGCCTGGTATGCGGCGCGGCACGGCGTGGCCGGGTTGTTGTTGCATGATGCCGGCATCGGGCGGGAGAGGGCGGGCGTCGGCGGCATATTCTGGCTGGAATCCCGCTTCGTCCCCGCCGCCGCGGTGGCGCATGACAGCGCCCGCATCGGCGATGGCGCGGATATGCTGGCACGCGGCGTGCTCTCCAACGTCAATGCCCCCGGCTCCGCCCTGGGGCTGGTGATCGGCATGAAGGCTTCCGTGGCGCTGGATCTGCTGGTGGCCGCCAGGCTGCCGGCGGCGGAGGCGCCGGGTGGGATGGATGAGGCGCGGCAGGTGATCGACGACACTGGCCCGGCACAGGTGGTGGCGCTGGATTCCAACGGGCTGGTCGGGCCGGAGGATGCCGGGCGCATCATCGTCACCGGGTCGCATGGCGGGTTGCTCGGCGGCCGCAAGGGCAGCGCTGTGAAGGCGGATGTGCTCGCCGCCATCTACAATGATGCTGGCATCGGCATCGACCGCGCCGGCCTGTCGCGCCTGCCGGCGCTGGCCGAGCGCGGCATCGCGGCCGCCACCGTCTCCGCCTTCTCGGCCCGGATCGGGGACGCGATGAGCAGCTGGGAGGATGGCTACATCTCCGCCCTCAATGAACCCGCCGAGCTGCGGGGCGCCTGCGTTGGCCTGTCCACCCGCGAATTCGTCGCCAAGATGCTGGAGAGCCTGTGACCATGTCAGCCCCTGGGACTCTGTCCGCCAATGCCACCCGCCGCATGACGGGCGGCGCCGCGCTCGCCGAAATGCTGAAGCTGCATGAGGCCGGGCCGATGTTCGGCATGGGCGGTTTCCAGCTTCTGCCCTTCTACGAGGCCTGCCGGGTGCTGGGCGTGCAGCACTACCTGATCAACGATGAGCGCTGCGGCGCCTTCGCGGCGGATGCCTATGCCCGCGTCACCAACCGGCCCGGCCTGGCCGATGGCACGCTCGGCCCGGGGGCGACCAACCTGGCGACGGGGCTGGCGGAGGCGTTCAACGCCGGCATGCCGATGGTCGCCATCATCGGCGACGCCAACCGGCAGCACGCCTGGAAGAACATGACGCAGGAGGCACGGCAGTTCGACGTGTTGCGGCCTTTGGTGAAGGAGGCGATCCGCGTCGAGGTGATCTCCCGCATCCCGGAACACATCCGCCGCGCCTATGCGGTCGCCACCTCCGGCCGCCCTGGTCCCGTGCTGATCGCGGTGCCGGAGGACATCGCCCATGGCGAGCATGATTTCGACGCGGCCGATTTCTGGTTCGATCCCGGCACGCTGAAGGCGCAGGCGCGCCGGTCCCGCCCGGCGCGGCACGACCTGGCCCGCGCCGCCGCGCTGCTGGCCAAGGCGGAGCGCCCGCTGATCCTGGCCGGCGGCGGCGTGCATATCAGCGAGGCGTATGAGGCGCTGGCAGCACTTGCCGAGGCGCAGGGCATTCCGGTGGCGCACACCATGTCCGGCAAGGGCGCGGTGGGCTGCAACCATGCGCTGTCCGCCGGCGTCTTCGGCCGTTATTCGCGCATCGCCAATGACCTGATCGGCATGAGCGACTGCCTGCTGGTGGTGGGCTGCAAGCTGGGCGAGATCGCCACCAAGCGTTTCTCCCTGATGCCCCCGGGCGTTCCGCTGATCCACCTGGACATCGTGGCGGAGGAGATTGGCCGCACCACGCGCCAGGATGTGGCGCTGGTCGGTGATGCGCGCTGCGGGCTGGAGGATCTGCTGGCGGAACTCGGCCCCCTCTCCGCCTTGGGCGCGGATCGCCGTGCCGAATGGTGCGCCGAGGTGCCGAAGCGCATGGCCGCCTGGCTCGAATCGGCGAAGGACCGGCTGGAATCGGTGGAATCGCCGATCAATGTCGGCCGCCTGATGGGCGAGCTGAACAAGATCCTGCCCGCGGATGCCGTGCTGGTCGCCGATGGCGGCTTCGCCGGGCATTGGGGCGGGCTGCTGTTCGACACCAAGCGGGCCGGGCGCGGCTTCGTCGCCGATCGCGGCTTTGCCTCCATCGGCTACGGCGTGCCGGGCGGCATCGGGGCGCAGATCGGGGTGGGGAAGGGGCGGCGCGTGGTCTCGCTCACCGGCGATGGCGGCTTCAACATGTCGATGGGAGATCTGGAGACCGCACGGCGAGTCGGCGCGCCGATCGTTGCCTGCATCTTCAACAATGCGGCATCGGGCTATGTGAAGGCGCTGCAGCACGCGGTCTTCGGCCCCGGCAGCTACCAGTCCAGCGATCTGGTCGAGATGAACTACGCCAATATCGCCAACGCCATGGGCTGCAAGGGTATCCGCGTGGAGGATCCGGAGAAGCTGGCCGGCGCATTGCGGGCGGGGCTGGAGAATACGGATACGCCCACGGTGTTGGACATCGTGGTCACGCGCGACCCGGCCAAGATGCTGCCCGCCGCCGACAACCGCACGCTGAAGGTGAACAAGGGCGACCGTCCCGTCTGACGCCCCCCCCCGCCGGTGGTTATGGAGCCGGAAGCGGTTTGCCCCCTATCCTGTCGCAAAGGCGACGAGGGGCGGAAGATGGGCCTGGCGACGGCGATGAATCTCGGGCGGCTGCTGACGCAGACCGCGCGCCGCATTCCTGATGCGCCGGCGCTCGCCTGGGGCGACCGCAGCTGGAGCTTCGCCGCGCTGGATGCGCGGGTGGACCGCCTCGCCCAGGCGCTGCGCGGCCTCGGCGTGGCGAAGGGCGACCGGGTGCTGGTGCATTCGCGCAATTCCAACGCGATGTTCGAAAGCCTGTTCGCCTGCCTCAAGGCCGGCGCCGTCTGGGTGCCGACCAATTACCGGCTGACGCCCTCGGAGGTCGCCTATCTCGGCGCCTCCTCCCGCGCCGTGGTGATGCTGCGCGATGCGGGCTTTGCCGGGCACGCCGCGGCGGTGCGGGAGGCCAGCCCGCATCTGCGCCGGGTGATCGCGGTGGGCGATGCCAGCGGCGATGAGCGGGACTATGAGGCGCTGCTGGCCGCCACCACGCCACCACCACCGGACCATGAGGCGGAGGTGGCGGCGGATGATCCCTGCTGGTTCTTCTATACCTCGGGCACCACGGGCCGGCCCAAGGCGGCGGTGCTGACGCATGGCCAGATGGCCTTCGTCGTCACCAACCATTTGGCGGACCTCGTGCCCGGCACGACGGAGCGCGATGCCTCCCTGGTTGTGGCGCCGCTGTCGCATGGCGCGGGCATCCATCAGCTCGGCCAAGTGGCGCGCGGCGCGCTGACGGTGCTGTTGCGCGGCGACAAGCTGGACCCGGAGGAGGCCTGGGCGCTGGTGGCCCGCCACCGCGTGACCAACATGTTCACCGTGCCCACCATCCTGACCGCCCTGGTGCGCCACGCTGGCGTGGACCGGCACGATCATGCCAGCCTGCGCCACGTGATCTATGCCGGGGCGCCGATGTACCAGGCGGACCAGGCGGAGGCGCTGGCCAGGCTCGGCCCCTGCCTGGTGCAATATTTCGGCCTCGGCGAGGTCACCGGCAACATCACCGTGCTGCGGCCGGACCAGCACACGCGGGAAAATGCGGGCAGTTGCGGCGTGGCGCGCACCGGCATGGACATCGCCATCCTCGACGAACGTGGCGCCCGCCTGCCGCCCGGCGAGATCGGCGAGATCTGCGTGCGCGGCCCCGCCGTCTTCGCCGGCTATTTCGAGAATGAGGAGGCGAACCGCACGGCCTTCGCCGGCGGCTGGTTCCACACCGGCGACCTCGGCCTGCTGGATACGCGCGGCTTCCTGTTCATCACCGGCCGGGCGTCCGACATGTACATCTCCGGCGGATCGAATGTGTATCCGCGGGAGGCGGAGGAGGCGATCCTGACCCATCCGGCGGTGGCGGAAGTGGCTGTGGTCGGCCTGCCGCACCCGAAATGGGGCGAGGCCGGAATTGCCTGCGTGGTCTGCCGCGACGGCGCCTCGGTGGAGGAAGCCGCGCTGCTGGCCCACCTCGCGCCGCTGCTGGCCCGCTACAAGCAGCCGCTGCGGGTGGTGGTGTGGGATGCGCTGCCGAAATCCGGCTATGGCAAGGTCCCCAAGGCGCTGATCCGGGCGAAGCTGGAGGAGCTGGGCATCGGCTTCTGACGCTTCACCGCCGCCGCCCGGCGATGTAGCTGACACCGGTCGCGCCCGCGATCTCCGCATGCGGCGTGTCGCGCGGTACCTCGCATACCTCGCCCGCGCCAAAGCTCCGCCGTGTGCCGCCCTGGTCCAGGATCAGCGAGCCGGACAGGATCAGCAGCCGCGCATCGAAGGGGTGGCTGTGTTCCGGTGTCGCATCGCCGGCCGGCAGGTCCCGCGCGACGCTTTCGGTAAAGCCAGCCTGCGGCAGCGCCGCCTCGAAGGACTCGCGATCCATCCCCGTCTCCCCCCCTGGTTTTTTATGGTCTAGCCTTGCCGCATCATCGCCTGGAGACCGCCATGTCCGCCACCCTCTTTGCCAATGCCCGCATCCTCGATGGTCGAGTCGATGGGGGGATCGAGGGGCATGTCCTGGTCGAGGACGGACGCGTGAAGGAGGTCTCGGACAAGCCCATCTCCGCCACCGGCGCCCGCCAGGTGGATCTCGCCGGCCGTACGCTGATGCCGGGTCTGATCGATGCGCATGTGCATGTGATTTCAACGACGGTGAATTTCGGGCTGAACGCGCTGCTGCCGGATGCCGTCATCGCCTTCCGCGCCGCGCGCATCATGAACGGCATGCTGATGCGCGGCTTCACCACCATCCGCGATCTCGGCGGCACGACGCAGGGGCTGCGGGTGGCCTGGGAGGAAGGCGGCTTCGACGGGCCGCGCATGGTGCTGTGCGGCAAGGCGATTTCCTCCACCGGCGGACATTCCGATGGCCGCGGGCGGTATGATGGCCGGGACATGGCCTACCTCGAATCCCGCCTCGGCTGCCTCGGCCGGATCGCCGATGGCGTCGACGCGGTGCGGCGGGCGTGCCGGGAGGAGATCAAGGCTGGCGCCGACTACATCAAGATCATGGCCAATGGCGGCGTGGCGTCCCCCACCGACCCGATCGCCTTCCTCGGCTATTCCATGGACGAGATGCGCGCGGCGGTGGAGGAGGCGCAGATGGCGCAGACCTATGTCGCGGCCCATCTCTACACCGATGAGGCGATCAGCCGCGCGGTGGATGCCGGCGTGCGCAGCCTGGAGCATTGCAACCTCATCGAGGAAGCCACCGCCCGCAAGGCCGCCAAGGCCGGCGCCATCGCCTGCCCGACATTGGTGACCTACGAGGCGCTGAAGAATGAGGGCGCCAGCTACGGCCTGGGCGCCGAGAGCGTGGCGAAGATCGACACAGTGCGGCTGGCCGGGCTGGCGAGCCTGGAGAAGATGCAGCGCGCCGGGCTGACCATGGCCTATGGCAGCGACCTGCTGGCTGAGATGCACCGCCACCAATCGGATGAATTCGTCATCCGCGGCCGCGTGCTGCCGGCGATGGAGGTGATCCGCTCCACCACTGTCCACGCCGCGAAGCTGCTGCGCATGGAAGGCCAGATCGGCACCATCGAGCCGGGCGCGCATGGCGACCTGGTGGTGGTGGAGGGCGATCCGCTGAAGGATCTGTCGCTGCTGACCGGCCAGGGCAAGCATCTGTCCGCCATCATGCAAGGTGGGCGCTTCATCAAGGACCAACTGGGCGCGTGATCCCGCCCGAGGAGCGCTACCCGCACGCGCCGCTGCCCTTCCGGCCCAGGCTCACCTGGCCGGGAGGCGCGCGGCTGGCGGTCTGGGTCTGTCCGAATATCGAGCATTACGAATTCCTGCCCGCCCAGCAGGGCAGCCCGCGCGACCCCTGGCCGCGCACGCCGCATCCGGATGTGCTGTCCTATTCCCTGAAGGATTACGGCAACCGGGCCGGCGTCTGGCGCATGATGGACTGCCTCGACACCCACGGCATCCGCGGCAGCGTCTCCTTCTCCATGAGCGTCGGCGACATGTTTCCCGAGATCCTGGACGGGATGCTGTCGCGCGACTGGGACGTGTTCAGCCACGGCTTGTTCAACACCCGCTACCACTGGAATCTGCCGGAGGATGACGAGCGCGCCGAGATCGAGGCCAGCGTCGCCGCCTGGAAGCGCCTGACGGGGAAGCAACTGCGCGGCTGGTTCTCGCCGGCCGCATCCAACACGCTGGCGACGCCCGACCTGGTGGCGGAGGCCGGGATTTCCTACCTGTGCGACTTCTACCACGACGATCAGCCGACCCCGATCCGCGTGCGCAGCGGGAAGCTGGTCTCCATCCCCTACAGCATGGACCTGAACGACGCGGTGATGATCGGCGCCGGCGCGGCGGAGGGCGCGGATTTCCTCCGCGCGGGCATCGACATGTTCGAGACGCTGTATGCCGAAGGCGCCGTGCAGCCGCGGGTCATGTGCATCGCGCTGCACCCCTACATCATGGGCCGCCCGCACCGCATCCGCTTCCTCGATGCGCTGCTGGCGCATATCCGCCGGCATGAAGGCGTGTGGTTCGCCACCGGGGCGGAGATGGCGGATTGGTACCTCGCGCAGCACTACGACGCGGCGTTGGCCGGATGATCCCGCCCCGCGGCATGGATCACGCGATCCACCCCTACAGTGCGCAGCCGGTACGGCCGGATTTCCGCTGGCCGGGCGGGCGCCGCGTTGCGGTCTATCTGTTGCTGCATCTGGAACACACGGAAATCCAGCCGCCGCCGGATGCGCATCGCGACCCGCGTTTCCGCGGCGCCTTCTTCAGCGGCAACCCGGACTGGACGACCTACACCCAGCGCGACTACGGCAACCGCATCGGCGCTTGGCGCATCCTGGAATTGCTGGACCGCCTGCATCTGCCGGCCAGCGTCGCCGTGAACCTGCTGGCCGCCCAGCGCCACCCGGAACTGGTCGCGGCCTACCGTGACCGCGGCTACGAGCCGGTCGCCCACGGCCTCTCCGCCAGCCGCATGACCACCAGCCGGATGACCGAATCCGATGAGGCCGCGGAAATAGCTCGGGTCCGCGACGGCCTGGCGAAGCTCTGGCCCGGCGCCACCGGCTGGCTTGGGCAGGACCACGGCGCCACCGCCCACACCACGCGGCTGCTGGCGCAGGCCGGCTTCGATTACGGCCTGGACTGGGCGAATGACGAGGAGCCCTATCTGCACGCCTCCGGCCTGCTCGCCCTGCCGCCCCCCGGTGAATGGGATGACGTGCAGACGCTGCTGCTGCGCCGCGTGCCGGTGACAGCCTGGCCCGCTCTGGTGGCGGAGGCGCTGGACCGGCTGCTGGCGGAACCGCGTGGCGGCCGGGTGCTCGGCCTCGGCATCCATCCCTGGATGCTCGGCGCGCCGCACCGCATCCGCTATCTGGGCGAGGCCCTGGCCGATATCGCCCGTCGCACCGACCTGCATCTCGGCACGGCGGGCGCCCTGGCGGCGCAGGCGCGGGCGGCGCTGACCTCAGGCGGCGGCGCAGAAGCGCAGCAGCAGCGGTAGCACCAGCACCGCCGCCAACCCGCCGAAGAACACCAGCTTGCGGGTCGGCGTGCGGAGGA
>NZ_JAUYTS010000202.1 GCF_030695085.1 Falsiroseomonas sp.
GCCGGCGGCCCCGGCCCCGCAGGCGGCGCCCCAGGGGGGCACCCAAGGCGGGGACGCGCGGCCCAACCCGGCGGATCTGCTGCGCGGATTGCTCGGGCGCTGACGCTTTGCAAGCTTCGGCTTCGGGCCTAATGCTGCGGCCAGGGAGTTGAAGCATGGACTGGAACCGCGTCCTGGGCGCGCTGCTGGGCGGCGCCGCCCGCCCGCCGCGCCGCCGCATCCGACGCACTGGCCTGCCGATGGGTGGCGGCGGCAATGTAGGGCTGGCGCGCACACTGGCGCGGCTGGCGACCGTGGCGATCGAGGCGATGTCGCGCCCCACCCAGGCCCCAACCCAGGCACCGCGCGGCCGCAGCGCGCCGGCCGGCAAGGCGCCCGCCCGATCCGCGCGGCTGCCCGAATGGACCTCGGCCCCAGCTCCGGCGCCCAACCCCTATACCCCGCCAGCCGAGGCGCCCGACGCGCCGCGGATGGAGGAGGCCGAAGGCCTGCTGCTGATCCGCGCCATGATCGCCGCCGCCAAGGCGGATGGCGCGGTGGATGCCGCGGAACGCCGCGCCATCGCGGAGCAGCTCGATTCCGCCGGCCTTTCGGCCGAGGAGCGCGATTTCATCCTGGCGGATTTCGAAACCCCGCTGACCCCGGCGGCACTGGCCGCCCAGGCCGCGGACCCGATGATGCGGGCGCGGCTGTATGCCGGTGCGGTCGCGGCGATGGGGGAGATTTCCCCGCCCGAGCGCGCCTGGCTGGATGAACTGGCCAAGGCGCTCGGCCTCGACAGGCGGGCGGCGGCGGCGATTGAGGAAAGGCTATCGATATGAGCGGCACGGATGGGCTGACCCGGGACCAGGTGGCGCTGCGCGACCGCGCCCGTGAACTGGCGCAGGAGGCCGCGGCGCAGGCGGCGGAGACGGACCGCAGCGGCCAATATCCGTGGCCGATGGTCAAGCGCATGGCGGAGGCCGGCTTCACCGGCCTGACCATCCCCCGCGAATGGGGCGGCCCCGGCGGCTCCGTGCTGGATGCCGCGCTGGTGGTCGAGGAATTCTCGAAAGCCTGCGCCGTCTGCGGCCGCATCGCGGTGGAGGCCAATATGGGCGCGGTTGGCGCCATCATGGCCTATGGCACGGAGGCCCAGAAGAAGCTGGCCGCGGGCCTGGTGCTGGCCGGCGACAAGCCCGCCATCTGCATCACCGAACCCGATGCCGGATCGGCGGCGACGGAAATGACCACCACGGCGGAAAAGCGCGGCGATCGCTGGGTGATCAATGGCCGCAAGACCTGGATCACCGGCGGCGGCGTCTCCAGGCTGCACCTGATCTTCGCGCGCGTGGTGGAGGATGGCGCCTTCAAGGGGATCGGCGGCTTCCTGGTGGTGCGCGACGAGGCGGGGCGCCCGGAAGGGCTGGTGGTCGCGCGGCGCATCCCCTCCCTCGGCCTGTGCGGCATGCCGGAGGCGGAGCTGGAATTCCGTGACCTGGAAGTGGCGGATGACATGGTGCTGCGCGCCCCGGGCGGCTGGCAGCGCGGCTTCGGCCGGCTGATCGATGCCTATAACGGCCAACGGGTCGGCGCCGCGACGGTGGCGCTGGGTCTCGCCGCCGGGGCCTATGAACATGCCGTGGGCCGCGCCAATGCCCGCACCCAGTTCGGCCGGCCGATCGCGGAGTTCCAGGGCCTCGGCTGGATGCTGGCCGACATGTCGATCGAGGTGGAGGCCGCCCGCGCCCTGGTCCATCGCGCCGCCCGCAGCGCCGGCCCGGCCGGCTTCCCGGATCGCCTGGCCGCGGCGCAGGCCAAGGTCTTTGCCAGCGAGATGGCGATTCGCGTGACCAACAGCGCCTTGCAGGTCTGGGGCGCCGCCGGCTATTCGAAGGACAACCCGATGGAGCGCTACCTGCGCGATGCGCGGATGTTCGCCATTGCCGGCGGCACCGCGCAGGTGCTGCGGACCCAGGTGGCGGAACAGATCCTGGGCCGCAAGCTGCCGCAGACGCGCGATGGCTTCCTGCGAATCATCGCGCAGGAGGGTGCCGCCGGGAAGCTCGCCGCCGACTGAGGTTGACTCAACCAGCCCCGCCGCCTATCTCGCCCGCCTTCGCAGGACCATGACCATGAAGATCCGCAACAGCCTCAAGACCGCCAAGACGCGGGACAAGAACTGCATCGTGGTGCGGCGCCGTGGCCGTACCTATGTGCTGAACAAGAAGAATCCCCGGCTGAAGGCCCGCCAGGGCTGAAGCTGCGGCCCCTATTTGGGGCCATATGGGATTTGTCGCGCCGCGCTCGGGGTAACCCGGGCGCGGCGCGACGCATTTGCGGGGTGGGCGCCCGGCGGCTGTTTCGCGTGCCGCTTGCCGCCCTTGCGTGGCGGGGCCATCTTCCCGGCGGAAGCGATCGAGGAACCGCCATGATCCCCCTGCCAGCCCCCAAGCCGGAGATCCTGGCCCGCCGCGATACCATCGTGGCCGACCTGCACACGCTGCTGCCCGCCGATGCCGTGATCCATGAGACGATCCGCATGCGGCCCTATGAGACGGACGGGCTCTCCGCCTACCGCCAGATGCCGCTGGCCGTGGTGCTGCCGGCCACGACGGAGCAGGTGGCGGCGGTGATGCGCTACTGCCACGAACAGGGCATCCGCGTGGTCCCCCGCGGTGCCGGCACCAGCCTGTCCGGTGGCGCCCTGCCGCTGGAGGATGCGGTGGTGATCGGCCTGATGCGGATGAACCGCATCCTGGAAATCGATTTCGACGACCGCCTGGCGGTGGTGGAAGCCGGCGTGACCAACCTCGGCATCACCAAGGCGGTGGAGCATGAGGGCTTCTTCTACGCCCCCGACCCCTCCAGCCAATTGGCCTGCATGATCGGCGGCAACGTCAACATGAACTCCGGCGGCGCGCATTGCCTGAAATACGGCGTGACGGCCAACAACCTGCTCGGCCTGAAGCTGGTCACGCCGACCGGCGACATCGTGGAAGTCGGCGGCGACCATCTGGATACGGCCGGCTATGACTGGCTCGGCCTGATGACGGGCAGCGAGGGCATGCTCGGCATCGTCACGGAGGTCACCGTCCGGATCCTGCGCGGCCCGGAAGGCGCGCGCGCCATGCTCGCCGCCTTCAAGGGCACGGAAATCGCCGGCCAGGCGGTGGATGCCATCATCGGCTCCGGCATCATCCCCGTCGCGCTGGAATTCATGGACAAGCCCTGCATCCATGCCTGCGAGGCTTTTGCGAATGCCGGCTACCCCCTGGATGCCGAGGCGATGCTCATCATCGAGGTGGAGGGTAGCGTCGCGGAACAGGACGCGCTGCTGGCGAAGATCAAGGACATCTGCGCTCGCTTCGATCCGATCAGCCTGAAGGTCGCCACCTCGGCCGAGGAATCCATCGCCATCTGGAAGGGCCGCAAGGGTGCCTTCGGGGCGGTCGGGCGCATCTCCCCGGACTACCTCTGCATGGACGGCACCATCCCGACCGGCGAACTGCCCTTCGTCCTGAAGCGCATCGGCGAGATGAGCGTGCAGTACGGGCTGCAGGTGGCCAACGTGTTCCACGCCGGCGACGGCAATCTGCACCCGCTGATCATGTTCGACGCCAACGACCCGGCCAGCTTCCACAAGGCCGAGGCCTTCGGCGGCGACATCCTGAAGCTGTGCGTCGAGGTCGGCGGCTGCCTGACCGGGGAACACGGCGTCGGCGTGGAAAAGCGCGACCTGATGCATGTGCAGTTCCACCCGCATGAGCTGGACCAGCAGCGCGCCATCAAGACCGCCTTCGACCCGGCCTGGCTGCTGAACCCGCACAAGGTCTTCCCGCTGACCGAACACGCATGAGCGACCTCATCACACCGGCCGATGAGGCCGGCGTTGTCGCCGCCATCCAGGCCGCGATCGCGGCGCGGGAGCCGCTGTCCATCGAGGGCCATGGCAGCAAGCGCGGGTTGCTGCGCCCGGTGCAGGCCGCCCGCGGCCTGACCACCCGGGGCCTCACCGGCATCACGCTGTACAAGCCGACCGAACTGGTCCTGTCCGCGCGCGCCGGCACGCCGCTGCCGGAGATCGAGGCGGCGCTGGCCGAGCGCGGCCAGATGCTGGCGCCGGAACCGCCGGATACGCGCGGCATCTTTGGCGTGGCCGAACCCGCCACCCTCGGCGGGCTGGTCGCCACCAACCTGTCCGGCCCGCGCCGGATTACGGTGGGATCGGTGCGGGACCATCTGCTGGGCATCCGCTTCGTCAATGGCAAGGGGGAGGCGGTTCGCAGCGGCGGGCGGGTGCTGAAGAACGTCACCGGGCTCGACCTGTGCAAGCTGCTGGCCGGCAGCCACGGCACGCTGGGCGTGCTGACCGAGGTGACGATGAAAGTGCTGCCAGCCGCCGAGGCCAGCGCCACGCTGGCCGTCGCGGTGCCGGATATCGCCGCCGGGGTGAAGGCGCTGTCGGCCGGCCTCACCAGCCCCTTCGGCGTCACCGGCGCCGCGCTTCGGATCGACCCGCACGGCGCCACCGCCCTGCTGCGCCTGGAGGATTTCCGCGAATCCGTCACCTATCGCGGCAGCAGGTTGCGGGAGGATCTGGCGCCCTTCGGCGATGTGTCGCTGATCCCGGATTCGGCCGATCTGTGGCGCGGCATCCGCGATGCCGAGCCGCTCGGCGCGGCGGCGGAGGATGCCATCTGGCGCCTGTCCATCCGCCCCAGCACCGCGCCCGCTTTGGCCGCCGCGCTTCAGGCGGCCTTCGGTGCCAGGCTGTTGTTCGATTGGGGCGGCGGCCTGGTCTGGGTCGCCGGCCCCGCCACCGAGGCGGCGCATTGCGCGGTGACGGCCGCCGCCGCCGCGGTGCGCGGCAGCTTCACCCTGTTCCGCGCCCCGGCGCCGATGCGGGCCGCCGTCCCCGTCATGCCGCCCGAAGCCCCGGCGCTCGCCGCCATCGCCGCCCGTGTGCAGGCGGCGCTCGACCCCCTGGGCCTGTTCAACCCCGGCCGCATGAGGTCCAGCCCGTGACATCCTCTTCCCCTGGGCCGCGTATCGCCATCCTCGGCCTGCATCTGGAGGTCAACGCCTTCTCCCCGCCCACCACGCGGCGCGATTTCCAGCAGCAATCCTGGGCCGAGGGCGAGTCCATCACGCAGCAGGCGCGCAGCAAGGTCAGCGGCTTGCCGGCCGAAATCCCGGGCTTCTATGCGCGGATGGATGCGACCGGGGATTGGGAGCCGGTGCCGCTGATCATCATCACCGCCCCGCCCGGCGGCACCATGGCGCCCGGCATCTTCCCGGAATTCCTGCAGATCATCCAATCCCGCCTGGCCGAAGCCGGCCAGATCGACGGCGTCTATGTCGCCAGCCACGGCGCCAGCCGCGCGGCGGAGGAAGACGACACCGATGGCGCCGTGCTGCAATTGCTGCGGGATGTGCTGGGGGAGGATGTGCCGATCGTCGGCACGCTCGATCTGCATTGCAACGTCTCCGACCGTCAGATCGCGTTGGCCGACCTGCTGATCGCCTATCGCACCAACCCGCATGTGGATATGCGCGAGCGCGCCGCCGAGGCGGCCGATGCGCTGCGCCGCATCCTGGAAACCGGCGAGCGGCCGGAGACCCACTTCATCCGCCTGCCGCTGACGCCCCCCACCGTCACCCTGCTGACCGCCGAATCCTCCCCCTATGCCGATGCCATCCGCGAAGGGGTGCTGGCGCGGGAGGAGGAGCCGAAGCTGCTCGGCGTCTCCGTCACCGGCGGCTTCGTCTATACCGACATCGCCAAATGCGGCCTCTGCGTCTGGGCCTCCGCCCGGCCCGGCCATGTCGGGGTGGCGGTCGATCTGGCGGAGCGACTGTCGAACGAGATCTGGCAGGGGCGGGCGGCGCTGTCCCGCACCCTGACGCCGATCGCCGATGCCGTGGCGCAGGCGGCGGCTACGGGGGCGGAGATGGGTGCACCGCGGCTGATCCTGGCCGATGTGGCGGATAATCCGGGCGGCGGTGGTGGCGGCAACACCACGGCGCTGCTGGCGGCGCTGCATGAGTCCCGGGCGAAGGGGGTGGTGTTCGGCATTTTGGTGGACCCGGTCCTGGCCCAGGCGGCGCATGCCGCCGGCCGCGGCGCGCGGATGGAGGCGGTGGCCAATGCCACCCCCGGCCCCTTCGCCGAGACCTTCCGCGCCATGGCCCATGTCCGCGCCCTGTCCGATGGCAACGGCGTCGGCCGTCGCGGCGGGCTGGCGGGCCGCGCCTTTTCCATCGGACCGGCGGCGCTGCTGGAGCTGGAGGGGAGCGGGCTACTGCTGGCGGTGGGTTCGCTCCGCCGGCAGTTGCTGGACCCGGCGATGCTGGAGATCCTCGGCGTGGAGGTGGAATCGGCGCGCACCATCGTGGTGAAGTCCCGCGGCCATTTCCGCGCCGGCTTCGATATCTACGCGACGCCGGACCGCATCCTGGAAGTGGATGCGCCCGGCCTGGTCAGCCCGGTGCTGTCCCGCTTCGCCTTCGCCGGCCTGCCGCGCCCCGTCTACCCACTGGATGCCGAGGCAAGCTGGCGCTGAGCTTCGGCGCCTTTCGTCGCGGCCGGCGCATCCTTATGTTCATGGCAGGCGGGGGACCAGCATGCAGACCAGCTTCACCGAGGCGCAGCTCCAGGACCCGGATACGGCCGAGAGCAACCGTATCCTCCGCACCTGCGTCCATTGCGGCTTCTGCACCGCCACCTGCCCGACCTTCCTGCTGCTGGGCGATGAGCTGGATAGCCCGCGCGGCCGCATCTACCTCATCAAGGACATGCTGGAGAATGACCGGCCGGCGACGGAGGAGGTGGTCCGCCATGTCGACCGCTGCCTGTCCTGCCTGTCCTGCATGACCACCTGCCCATCGGGCGTGCACTACATGCATCTGGTGGACCATGCCCGGCGGCATATCGAGGAAACCTACCAGCGCCCGCCCGCCGAACGCGCCCTGCGCCGGCTGCTCTCAGCGCTGCTGCCCTATCCCGGCCGGTTCCGCCTGGCGCTGATCGGCGCCTCGCTGGGCCGGCATTTTGCCCGGTTCGTGCCGGGGCGTTCCATGGCATCGCAGCGGCTGCGCGCCATGCTGAAGCTGGCCCCGGCCCATGTGCCGGGGCCGAGCGCGCTGGACCGGCCCGGCGTGCATCGCGCCCAGGGGCCGCGCCGGGGGCGGGTGGCGCTGCTGACCGGCTGCGCCCAGCGGGTGCTGGCACCCTCCATCAACGACGCCACCATCCGGCTGCTGACGCGGATGGGGCTGGATGTGGTGGTGCGGAAGGATCAGGGCTGCTGCGGTGCGCTGGACCATCACATGGGCCATCACGACCCGGCCATGCGCCTGGCCCGCGCCAATATCGCCGCCTGGACGGCGGAGCTGGAGGGGGAGGGGCTGGATGCGGTGGTCATCAACGCCTCCGGCTGCGGCACCACGGTGAAGGATTACGGCTTCATGTTCCGAACGGAGCCGGACGCCGCAGCCGCCGCCCGGGTTTCGGAACTGGCGATGGACATCTCCGAATTGCTGGTGAAATTCGACTATGCGCCGAGCCGGGAAAAGCCCGGCCTGACGGTGGCCTATCACGCCGCCTGTTCGCTCCAGCACGGGCAGAAAATCACCGCCGCGCCGAAGGACCTGCTGAAGCGCGCCGGCTTCGTGGTGAAGGAACCGGCGGAGGGCCACATCTGCTGCGGCAGCGCCGGCACCTACAACCTGATGCAGCCGGAAATCGCCGGGCAGTTGCGGGACCGCAAGCTGGCCAATCTGGACCGCACCCGCGCAGACCTGATCGCGGCCGGCAATATCGGCTGCCTGACGCAGCTTTCCGGCGGCGCCATGCCCACCATCCATACGGTGGAACTGCTGGACTGGATGGCGGGCGGGCCGGAACCGGCGGCGATCGGCCCGATCCGCGCGGCGCGGGCGAGGGGGGGATGATGGCCCTGCGCCTCGTGCTGCTGCCGCTTCTGCTGGTCGCGATGGCCGAACCGGCCCAGGCCCAGGCGCCGCCCCAGGGCGCGGCGGCGCAGCGCCAGGCGGAGCTGGACCGGCTGTTCGAGGCGCTGCGCACCGCGCCTGACCAGGGCGGCGGCCAGATTGTCGAATCGCGCATCCGCGCCCTGTGGGGCCAGGCGGTCTCCCCCGCCGCCGCGCTGCTGCTGCGCCGCGGCCAGCGCAACCTCCAGGCGCAGGAGACGGCGGAGGCGCTGGAGGATTTCGATGCCGCCATCCTGCTGGAACCGGAAGCGGCCGAAGCCTGGGCGCTGCGCGCCCGCGCCTATGCCGGTCTCGGCGATCGCGTCGCCGCCGCGCGCGACCTGCAGGAGGCGCTGCGCCTGGAGCCGCGGCATTTCGGCGCCCTGCTGCAATTCGCCGCCTTGCAGGAGGAAGCCGGCGATCTGCGCGGCGCGTTGCGTAGCCTGGATGCGGCGCTGGCGCTGCACCCGCGCCTGCCCGGCGGCGATGCGCGACGCCGCGACCTGGTGCGACGGGCGGAAGGCGAGGCGCTGTAGCGCGAAGCGCGAAGCCTCGGCGGCTGTAGCGCAACGGCCGGATGGCGCGCCGCGCCGGCGAGGCCGATCCTGCACGGGACGTTGAGAGGCCAAGCCGATGCCCGAAGCCCCCATCGACCTGGACACGCTGCGCTGGCAGGCGGTGCTGGACCGGCAGGCAGACCCCGGCTGCGGCGATTTCCGCTACGCCGTGACCACCCAGGGTGTGTTCTGCCGCCCCGGCTGCCCGGCCCGCCCGCCGCTGCGCCGCAACACCCGCTTTTTCGCCGATGCCGCCACCGCGGAGGCCGCCGGCTTCCGCGCCTGCAAGCGATGCGACCCGAAGGGGGAGCGCGCCCGGATGCAGGCCGATTGCGTCGCCGCCGCCTGCGCGGTGATCGAGGCGGCGGAGGGCATCCCGAGCCTGGAGGTGCTGGCCGCCCGCGCCGGCTATGCGCGGCACCATTTCCTGCGGCTGTTCCGCGACATCACCGGCGTGACCCCGCGCAGCTACGCCGAGGGTGTGCGCGCCCGCCGCCTGCAGGCATCGCTTGCCGCGGGTGATCGGGTGGCGGAGGCGGTGGCGGGTGCCGGCTTCGGCAGCGAAAGCCGGGTCTATGAGGACACCGCCCGCCACCTCGGCATGACCCCGGGCGCGGCGCGGCGCGGCGGGGCGGGGGAGGTGATCCGCATCGCCCATGCCGACAGCGCCATGGGCCCGCTGCTGGTCGGCGCCACCGCCGCCGGCATCTGCTTCATCGGCTTCGCGGAGCCGCCGGAGGCGCTGGAGGGCGACCTGCGCGCCCGCTTCCCGCAGGCGCGCATTGCGCCGGCACCGGAGGAACTGGCCGGGGCGGTGCGGCAGGTGGCCGCTTTCCTGGCCGAGCCCGCGGCGGCACTGACCCTGCCGCTGGACCTGCGCGGCACCGCCTTCCAGCGCCGGGTGTGGGAGGCTCTGACGCGGATTCCGCTGGGTGAGACGCGCACCTATTCCGGCCTGGCCGCCGAGATGGGCCTGCCGGCCGCGACACGCGCGGTGGCGCGGGCCTGCGCGCGCAACCCTGTCTCGCTCGCCGTGCCCTGCCACCGCGTGGTCGGCGCCAGCGGCGACCTGACCGGCTATCGCTGGGGCGTGCCGCGCAAGGCGGCGCTGCTGGCCGGCGAGAAACGAGCGCGGGGGCGGTAGAAGCGCCCTATTGCGGCGCGGGCGCTACGGGCGCCGCGGGCGCTGCGGGCGCCGGCGGGACTGCCGCCGGCGGCGGCGTCGTGGCCGGTGGCGTGGCGGGTGCCGCCCCGGGTGCGGCCGGCGCCGCCCCGCGCGGCACCAGGCGTTCCCGGGCATTGGCCGGCGCGCCGACGATGGTCCATTCGCCATCCAGGCTGCCATCGGGGTTCAGCGTATAGATGCCGATGCCCGGCCGCTGCGTCAGGCCATAGGCCACCGCCACGGTGCGGCCGGAGGCGAAGCCCACCCCTTCGACCGTCTGGCTACCGATCCGCCAGCGAATCGCGAAGGAGGCCAGCCCGACCGTGCGGATCTGCGCGACACCGGTGTAGGCGGTGCCGTCCAGGTTGGTGCCGGTCACATCATACAGGCCTTCCTGCTGCGCCTGCGCCGCGCAGGGCAGCAGGGCCAGCAGGGGTAGCGCGAGGGCGAGGCGGCGGAAGGTCATCGGGGCTGCTCCGTGAATGGGCGCACCAAAGGCGCGACGCGGCCCGAGGTCAACTGCGCCGCCCGGCTACTTCACGATCGCGACGCGCAGCGCGTTGGTGGTGCCCGGCGTCCCGAAGGGCACCCCGGCGGTCACCACCACCTCATCGCCCGTCGTCGCAAAGCCTTCCTGGCTGGCGGCGCGGATCGCCTTGGCGACCATATCGGTCATGGAATGCAGTTCCACCGTCATCATCGGGTGCACGCCCCAGACCACCGCCATGCGTCGCGCCGTCTGCAGGCTGGCGGTCAGCCCGATGATCGGGCAGCTCGGCCGTTCGCGGGCCACGCGCAGCATGGTCGATCCGGTGGAGGTGAAGGTGGCGATCGCCTCCGCATCGATGGTCTGCGCCACCTGCCGGGCGGCGGCGGCGATGGCGCTGGCGGAGTTGCGCTCCGGCGCCGGGCGGTTGGCATCGGTCAGCTTCCGCCAATCCGGGTCCTGCTCCACGCGCGCGATGATGCGGTCCATGATGTTCACCGCCTCGAACGGAAACTGCCCGGCGGCGGTCTCGGCCGAGAGCATCACGCAATCGGCGCCATCGAACACCGCGGTCGCCACATCCTGCGCCTCGGCCCGGGTGGGGGAGGGGGCGGTGATCATGCTTTCCAGCATCTGGGTCGCCACCACCACCGGCTTGCCCAGCAGGCGGCAGGCGCGGACGATCTGCTTCTGGATCAGCGGCACTTCCTCCGGCGGGCATTCCACGCCGAGGTCGCCGCGCGCCACCATGACGCAATCGGCTTCCGCCAGGATGGCATCGAGGTTCTCGACCGCCTGCGGCTTTTCCATCTTGACCATGATCCAGGCGCGGCCGGCGGCGATGGCCTTGGCCTCCACCACATCCTCGGCCCGCTGCACGAAGGACAGGCCGATATATTCGACGCCCTGCGCCAGGACGAAGTCGAGGTCGGCGCGGTCCTTTTCCGTCAGCGCCGGAATCGGCAGCACCACATCCGGCACGTTCACGCCCTTGCGGTCCGACAGCGCGCCACCGACCAGCACCTGGGTTTCCAGGTGATCCTCCCTTTTATGGGTCACGCGCAGCCGCAGCTTGCCGTCATCCAGCAGCAGCGTGGTGCCGATGCCGGCGGCGGCGATGATCTCGGGGTGGGGCAACTGCACGCGGCGGACATCGCCAGGGGTGGGGGACAGGTCGAGCCGGAAGCTCTGGCCGGTCTGTAACTGCACGCGCCCCGCCTGGAACTTGCCGACCCGCAGCTTCGGCCCCTGCACATCGGCCAGGATGCCGATCGGGCGGCCAACCTTTTCCTCCAGCGCGCGGATCGTCGCGATGCGGGCGGCATGGTCTTCATGCGTGCCGTGGCTGAAATTCAGCCGGAACACATCGGCCCCGGCGCGGAACAGCCGCTCGATCACCTCGGCGGAGGAGGAGGCCGGGCCGAGGGTCGCGATGATCTTGGTGCGGCGGCGGCGGCGCAGCGGGGGGCGGCTTGGCATGGGGCGGGCTGATCCTTCGCGGCGGGGCGCTTCCGGCGGTTCCGCCACGTCTGGCCGAACCGTATTGGGCGGCACGCCGAGCGCGCGGGCGACTTCGGCCACCCGGTCCTCCGGCACGCGGCGCCACTGGGACACGGCGGCGGTGGAAATGCCGAGGGCGGTTGCGATACGGGTGACGGCGCCGCGCTGGGTCAGCAGGGCTTCGAGGGTGGGGTCGCGCATGTGGCTAACTTAGGGACAATAAGTCCTCAATGCCAAGGGGGCTAATTTGCTTAAATTAGTTAAGCATCGGAGGGCGGCTTGGGGCGCCGTTACCCCACTGCGGCATTCCTGCCACACCCCCCGGATGATTTTTTTGCCCACGGCACCTTTTCCAGGGAACTCGCGTTGATCTCGCAGGACGCTGCTGCCGGACCATCCACCCCCGGCGCGGATTGGCTCGTCCAGCCAGGAGAATAGGTTATGAATTTCCGCAATGCGTTGCTCGCCACCACCATGCTGCTGCTGCCATTCGGTGCGGCGCAGGCCCAGCAGGTCAACGGCGTCTATATCGGTGCAGGCGCGGGCCTCAACTGGCTGCAGGATGCGAATATCAACGCGACCGGCAGCCTAGCCGATGAGCTGCGCGCCCGTGGCAACGCCACCGGCGGCGACGTGTCCTTCGACATGGGCTGGGTTGGCGTCGTCAGCCTGGGTTATGGCTTTGGCAACGGCCTGCGCGCCGAGATCGAAGGCAGCTACCGCGAGAACAAGGTTGACACCATCGGCGGCTTCGGCGGCGCCGGCGGCATCAGCGCCGGTGGCACGGCCCGCAGCTACGGCGTGATGGCCAATGCGCTGTATGACTTCGACATTGGCGCCAACTTCGGCGGCGTGTCCTTCCTGCCGTATGTCGGCGTCGGCGCCGGCTACATCTGGCGCGAATTCGACGGCGTTCGCGCCAACATCCTCGGTGGCTCCGTGAGCAGCGATGGCACCGATGGCCGCTTCGCCTACCAGGCGATCGTCGGCGCCGCCATGCCGCTGACCCAGTGGGCCCCGGGCCTGGCGCTGACCGCGGAATACCGCTTCCTCGGCACGATGGAGCATGACATCTCGACCCAAAGCGGCGGCGGCTCCTTCAACGTTGCGCGCACCGGCACGAAGTCCGAGAACTACAACCACTCCATCATGCTCGGCCTGCGCTACGCCTTCGGCCAGACCACCCCGGCCCCGGTTGTCGCCCCGGCACCCGCGCCGATGCCCGCCGCCGCCCCGGCGCCGGCCCGCACCTACCTCGTGTTCTTCGACTTCGACCGCGCCGACCTGACGGACCGTGCCCGCCAGATCATCGGTGAGGCCGCGACGAACGCGACCGGCCAGGGCGTGACGCGCATCGAAGTGGCCGGCCACGCCGACCGTGCCGGCTCGCCGCAGTACAACCAGCGCCTGTCCGAGCGCCGCGCCGGCGCCGTGGCTTCCGAGCTGGAGCGCCGTGGCATTCAGCGCAACAACATCAGCGTCCAGGCCTTCGGCGAGAGCCGTCCGCTGGTCCCGACCGCCGATGGCGTGCGCGAGCCGCAGAACCGCCGCGTGGAAATCGTCCTGCGCTGAGCAGGGCTGCCACCGTCAAAGGTGGCACCGCGAAAC
>NZ_JAUYTS010000003.1 GCF_030695085.1 Falsiroseomonas sp.
GCGCGGCGAAGCCGATCATCTCCCGCAGAAAGGTCGCGTCGGAGCCCTTCTCCAGCATCTGCCGAAGGGCGATCTTGTCGTCGGTCATCGTGGTCGGTCCAAGGTCAGGGGTTGTTGGTCTCAGCAACCCAACCCTACCGAGCATCACCGCGGTGGCCGCCCAGGGCGCTCCGCTTCGCTCAGCCAGGGGCTTCGCTACGCGCCCCGGGCTTCGGTCCTCCTACACCACCACCCGGGACACGACCCTGTTCTGGCTGAGCGACGTGCAATGGGCGGCGATCGAGCCGCATCTGCCGATGGTCCACACGGGGCCGCGGCGCGTGGACGACCGTCGCGTGATCAGCGGCATCGTCCACCGGTTCCGTGAGGGCTGCCGCTGGCGTGCCTTGCCGCCCGAATACGGGCCGTACACCACGGTCTTCAACCGCTGGAACCGTTGGAGCCAGCGGGGTCTCTGGCAGGGTATCTTCGCGGCGCTTGTCGCCTGCTCCGACCCACCAGAGGTCACGATGATCGACAGTTCCGCGGTGAAGGCGCACCGCTCCGCAGCAGGCGCCAAAAAGGGGGCGGAGGCGATGCCTGCCGCCAGGCGATCGGCCGCCCGCGCGGCGGGCGCACCACGAAGATCCACGCGCTCTGCGACGCCCAGGGCCGCCCGCACGCCATCCTGCTGACCGGCGGCAACATCGCCGACATCACCGCCGCCGCCAGCCTGGTTTCGGCAGCGGCGCCGTCCGCCGAATTGGTCGGCGACAAGGGCTACGATGCCAACCACCTGCGCCATTTCCTCGCCGCACGAGGGACCGTAGCCGTCATCCCCAGCACCACGACGCGCAAGGTCGCCATCCCGCACGACGCCGCGCGCTACAAGCTGCGCGACGTCATCGAGCGGACCTTCTGCCGCATCAAGGATTTCCGCGGCATCGCCACCCGCTACGACAAGACAGCGCGCAACTTCCTCGCCGCCGTCTGCCTCGTCTCAGCCATCACCTACTGGGCATGATTGAGTCCACACCCTAATCAGGGCATCGACCTGATCATCACCGGCCTGTCTTGGACCTTGGGCGCGCAGATCGAGAAGCTGAACTTCACGGGGAATGCCAATCTGGTCGGCACCGGAAATGAGCTGAACAATCGGATCGCAGGCAACAGTGGCGCCAACCTGATCAAGGGTCTCGACGGCAACGACAACCTGCTGGGCGGCGGCGGAGATGATACGCTGGTCGGCGGCGCCGGGCGAGACCTGCTGACCGGTAATGCGGGGCGCGATTATTTCCAGTATGACGACGCGACCAGCCTGCCGGCCCGGATTGTCGACTTCACCCATGGAGTGGACTTCATCGCCATTTCTGCGGCGGGCTTTGGGGTAGGGCAGACGGTAGGTGCGCTGAGCCCGACGCACTTCGGCTCGCATGCCTCGCCGCTGGCGACCGCGGCGGCAGGCGTTGGGCAGTTCATCTACCAGACCAACCAGGCGGCGCTGCTGTGGGATGCAGATGGCGTGGGAGGTGCAGGGGCAGTAAGCCTTGCCGTACTGACCGGGACGCCGGCGCTGAGTTCCAGCGACTTCATCCTGATCTGAGAGAGGGGGGCTGGAAGGGCCAGTGGCGCCTCGCCGGCCAACTCGGAGTACAACCTCAGTTCAGGCACACTCAGGCAGCTTGGATCACGGCCGAAACTCGAAACCACGCTCGTGCCAAAGCAGTCGAGGGAGCGTGCCCGCGGCACGCGGGAGTTCAACCTGAGCTGGCGGCACAGTTCGCCCATGTTCGCCCAAAACCGCCCACAGCCACTGAAAAGTGGCACCCTATCCGGCCCCCAGGAACAAATGATCCGGGTTGGCGGCCCCGTCGGGTAGGCGTTAAATTATTGATTTTGTTGGGAAAAATTGGAGCAGCGGTGGGAACCGGGATCTAACCTTCGCTGGTATCGGTGAGACGCGTCTCGCCTATTGCGTCATTTTTCGATGCCCGAGCAAGGTCGCTGGCTCGCCCAGGCGGTGCGCTGCTACGTCGCGTACCTCGCGGCCCTCCCAATTCGCAGGCGATCATGAGGGTAGCCGGCCTTACGCAGGGTTGCGAGGCACCGCTTCTTCCTGTGGTATGGGCATCAGGCTCTAGAACTTTGGCGCCTCTGAGCCGCCATACGCACAGGCGCATTCGCGGCGCCGAAGCCGGTGTAGTCCTTCAGCCGCTCGACGATTTCCAGGAAGAAGCGGTCGCGAAAGGAATGGGTATAGGCGTGCAGGAAGCTGCCGCCGGCTGCATCGCGGTCATACAGCAGATGGCGCTTCGCCAGCTCCGCAATCTCGGCATCTTCCAGGTCGAAGCGGGCCCCCAAATCCTCGTAGTAGTTCTCCGGAATATCCAGCAGCGGTGCCGCCCGCGCCGCTGCGGCATCGACCGCCGCCGCCGCATCCGCCGCCCGGAAGGCGATGTGGTGCACGCCTGCGCCGGCATGCGCGGAGACGAAACGCCCGGTGCCCGTCCGCCGGCTTTCCGAGACGTTCAGTGGCAGGCGGACGCTGCCATCCGCGCTGACGAAGGCACAGGATCGCACCAGGCCATAGGGGTCCGGCAGTTCCCAGGTCGCATCGGGCATCAGGCCCAGCAGCGCGCGGTAGAACAGGATAAAGCTGTCCATCATGTCGAGCGTCATCGCCTGCGCCACATGGTCGACGCACAGCAACCCGTCAGCGGCGGCCTCGCCTTCCAGCTGGAAATCATCCTCCCAAATTGGGTCACCGCCGGTCAGAAGCCCCTCCACCAAATAGACCAGCGTGCCGTCGGGTGCGCGGATCGCCGGGATGTCGCGCTCGCCGGTCTCGATGCGCTCGCGCCAGACAGGGTAGGACAGCGCCTGGGCACGCGCCACGGCGCGGGCGGGATCATCGACGCGCAGCGCGATGGCGCAGACGCAGGGCCCGGCCTGCTCGAAGCGCTCGCTGGCCGCGCTGTCCGGTTCGGAATTCAGCACCAGGTTCACGCCGCCATGGCGCCACAGCTCCACGTCCTTCGAGCGATGTGTCCCGCCGCGTCGAAATCCCAGCGTGCCGATGAAGCCGCGCAATTCCTCACGCGCCGCATGGTCGACCGCGAATTCCACGAACTCGATGCCCAAGAGCTTCGGCAAGGCGGGCAGCGGGGCGAGGTCCACCTGGTCCTCGATCCAGACCAGGCTCCGCAGCCCGTCGCGGGCGATGCGGCGCGACGGTGCCGCGCGGAACTCGTCGTTGAATATCTCGAGCGACAGTGGCCCGGCATAGCCCGCCGCCAGCAGGTCCTTCAGGAAGCCCGGCACCGGCAGTTCACCCTGGCCGGGGAACAGTCGGTGATGCCGGCTCCAGGACAGTAAATCCATCGACAGATGCGGCGCATCGGCGAGTTGCAGGAAGAACAACTTCTCCGCCGGCACTGCCTTGTCGAGACCTGCAAGGTCATCGCCCCGCGACAGGGTGTGGAAACTGTCGAGGCAGAGGCCGAGGGCCGCGTGATCCGCATGCTGCACGATGTCCCAGGCCTGGCGCCATCGGTTGACATGCCGGCCCCAGGCCAGCGCCTCGTAGCAGATGCGCAACGAGCGTGCCGCGGCGCGCTCCGCCATGGCGCGCAGATCATCGGCAGCGCGCTCCGTCTCCGGCAAGGCGGCGGGGTGCACGGTTGAGCAGACCAGGATGAGGTCCGTGCCAAGCGCCTGCATCGTGTCGAACTTCCGCTCCGCACGGTCAAGATTCCGGCGGCGCTGCGGCTCTGGCATGCCCTCAAAATCACGAAAGGGCTGGAAGATGGTGATGGCGAGGCCGAGATCCTCGCACATCCGGCGCACATCGGCGGGCGTACCGTCGAAGGTGAGCAGATCATTCTCGAAAATCTCGACGCCGTCGAAGCCGGCGGCCGCGGCGGCTTCCAGCTTGTCCGGCAGGGTGCCGGAAAGGCAGACCGTCGCGATGGATCTCGGCAGGCGCTGCTGCGTCATCACGCATCCTTCGTGCGGGGCCGCGTCGGAGCAGGCTCCCCCCTCGCAGGTATAGGGCCTGGCATTGAATTGGTTTGTACCAACGAGTACATACCAGCTGCAAGCAGGACGTCCCTCCCCAGGAGATCTGGCATGACTCGTCGGGACAGCGCGCCCTCCATTCTCGTCGGGCTGATCGGCAGCGGTATCCAGGCCTCGCTCTCCCCCGCGATGCATGAGCTTGAGGGCGCGGAGCAGGGCCTTCGGCTGGTCTATCGGCTGATCGACCTGGAACGGCTCGGGCTGGGGCCGGAGACGCTGGAGGATCTGCTGACGGCGGCGGAGCGAATGGGTTTTGCCGGGCTGAACATCACCTATCCCTGCAAGCAGGCGGTCGTTCCCCTGCTGCACACCCTCTCACCGGATGCCGAGGCGTTGGGCGCCGTGAACACGGTGGTGCTGCGGGACGGGGTGCGGATCGGGCACAATACGGATTGCACGGGCTTTGCAGAAGGTCTGCGGCGCGGCCTGCCGGATGCGCTGCGCAACCGAATTGTCCAACTCGGTGCCGGCGGGGCGGGTGCCGCGGTGGCGCATGCGCTGCTGAGCGAAGGCGTGGGCCATCTCGCCATCGCGGACAGTGATGCGCCGCGCGCAACCGCCCTTGCGGAGGCTTTGCGCGCGCGGTTTGGCGTCGGCCGCGCCACGGCCTGCAACGACCTCGCGGGCGAGGTGCAGGCGGCGGATGGGCTGGTGAACTGCACCCCCGTGGGGATGGCGAAATTCCCTGGCACGCCGCTGCCGGTGGCGTGGCTGCGGCCGGCGCTCTGGGTCGCCGACATCGTCTATTTCCCCTTCGAGACCGCGCTGCTGCGGGCCGCGCAGGAGCTCGGCTGCCGCACGCTGGATGGCGGCGGCATGGCGGTCTTCCAGGCGGCCGGCGCCTTTCGCCTTTTCACCGGCCTTGAACCCGATGCCGGCCGGATGCTGCGGCATTTTGCGCGGATGGTGTCCCCCGATCACCTCCGAGCATAACGCAGAACCGCCTCGACGATCATGCGCCGCTGCGCCGCCGTGACCTGCGGCGCATCAAGCGCCAGACCATAGATGGCGCGCAGCGTGTGGCGATTGGAGATTCGGTAGAAGCAGAAACCGCTGATCAGCATGTGCAGGTCGAGCGCATCCAACCCCTTGCGGAACACGCCCTCCGCCTGTCCGCGCGCGATCAGGTTGCCCAGCATCCCGATGATGGCAGTGTTGCGTGCCGGGATGGTGGGCGAGGCGGCGACGATCCGCGCCTCATGGATGTTCTCGACACTGACCAGGCGTACGAATTCCGGATGCTGCGCATGGTGGTCGAAGGTCACCTCCACCAGGCGCTGCAACGCCTCAAGCGGCGGCAGCGCGTCGAGGCGCAGCGCCTGTTCGGCGTCGCGCATCCGGCCATACATATGCTCCAGCACCGCGGCGTAAAGCTGCTCCTTGCCGCCGAAATAGTAGTAGATCATGCGCTTGGTCGTGCGCATGCGCGCCGCGATGTCATTTACGCGGCCGCCTGAGAAACCCCTCTCGCTGAACTCGGCCAGGGCGGCGTCCAGCACTTCGCGCCGCGTTTCATCAGGCGCGCGGCGTTGCCTGTGGCGCGGTGTGTTTGGGGTCGTGGGCTTGCGATCGGCCATCAGGGAATCGCGCTTTCCTGTCGCTGCCGCGGCATCCTGCCACGGGCTGCGCACCCTGTGATCCTGCCAGACTAGATGTTGCCGCTGGCCAGCGCGTGGTCAACGCCGCCCAGGATGTGCGCAGCGAGGATTTCCCGTGCCGCCGCCGTGTCGCGTCGGACGGCACTGTTGCACAGCGCGCAGTGCTCCTCCACCGCGATGGCACCGCGAAAACCCAGCGCCAGGTTCTGGTAGCGCAAATAGCGGTCGAACACCGTTGCATGCGTTGCCATCAGGGTGCGCGACCCGCAGGCGGAGATCAACGACTGGTGGAATTCGCAATCGAGGCGGCGCCACAGATCCAGTGCCGCCACATCGCCCGCGCGCAGCCGTTCCTGTATCTGCGAGAGCTTGTGATGGGCGGCAACGACGCGCCCTTCCCACTCCACGTTGCCTGCGCGGAAAGCGTGTTCCAGCGCATGGCCTTCCAGCAGCAGGCGCAGCTGCGCCAGTTCCCGCAGTTCCTTTGAGGAAAAGGGCGACACCTCGAAGCCGCGCTGGCCCTCGGCGACCACCAGGCGCTCGGCAATCAGGCGGCTCAGGCTTTCTCGCAGCGTGCCGACGGCGACGCCATAGCTGTCCCGCAGCCCTTCCAGCCGCAGCTTGCGGCCGGGTGCCAGCGCGCCCCGCAGGATATCGGCGCGGATCAGCCGCCAGGCGCGCTCGCTCGCCGCCTCAGCCGTTTCAGCCGCGGCCAAGCTGCCGCTCATCGCCCGAGCTTCGCGGCCGAAGGCAGGGTAGGCGCGGCCGCCGCATGGCGCGCCCGGCGCTTGACGACCGAGAAGGGGGCGAGCGCACCGCCCTGCACGACATGGTTCACGCAGCCTTCGACATGCGCGCGCAGCACGGTCTGGGCCCGCGCCACGTCGCGCGCCAGGGCGCTTTCCAGCAGGGCGGCGTGCTGCTCGGCCGCGATCGCGCCCCTGAACACGACTGCGACCATCTGGTAGCGCAGGAAGCGATCATAGGCCGCGGCATAAGTCTCCAGCAACGCGACCGAGCCACAGCCGGCGATCAGTGCCGTGTGGAATTCACGGTCATACTGCTTCCACAGGGATGCATCGGTGGCCTCGCCCGCCAGCAGTCGTCGCTCCAGCGCAGCGAGTTTGTGATGCGCGCCGACCACCTGACCTTCCCAGTCCAGGTCGCCGGAGGCGAACGACGCCGCGACGGCCGCGTTCTCCAGCAACAGGCGCAGCTCCGCGACCTCCCGAAAATCCTCGGCCGAAACCGGCGCGACAGTGAAGCCGCGCTGGCCTTCGGCGATGACCAGCCCTTCGGAGGCCAGCCGGTTCAGCGCCTCCCGCAGCGTGCCTATGCCGACGCCGTAGATCTCGCGCATCCCGTCAAGGCCCAGCTTTTGCGCCGGCGCGAGCCGAGCCAGCACGACATCGGCGCGGATGCGACGATACGCCGTCTCGCCGGGCGATTCCGCAGCGCTGTCTCTGCCTTCGGCCGATGTCACGGCGGCGCGTCCTCGGAACAGGTTCGACGCCCAGTATCAAGGAAGCCAGGCACGGCAGGCAAGAGCCGGCATTTCGCCGAATCTCCGAGATTATGGCGAATCTCTCTTGATCAGTTCGGCGCCCCCCCCTAGCGTCACGGCAAGCCGGCTCGCCAAGGGTCGAAAAGATCATCGAGGGAGGGAAGTTCGCATGCCAATCACCATTGGGCGTCGCGGTGCCATGCTGGCCGGGGCCGCCGCCCTAGCCTTGCCCAGCCTGCAGGCACGGGCCCAGCCGCGCCGGCGCATCCGCTTCACCGCGGTCTTCTCCGACCAGGACATCCGCGCCGAAGCGATGCGTGGCTTCCAGCAGGAATTGCAGTCGCAGTTCGACGTGGAGCTGCACCTCAACGCAACTCTGTTCCGCCAGGGCACGGAACTGGTCGCGATCCAGCGCAACAATATCGAGATGGCCAATCTCTCGCCGCAGGATCTGTCACGGCAGATCCCGGCCTGGTCGGTGATGGCCTCCGCCTACCTGTTTCGCGACGCCAACCATATGCGCAAGGTCTTCGCCGGCGAGATCGGCCAGGAATTCAACCGCATGGCGCGGGACCAGTTGAATGTCCATGTTCTCGGCCCCCTGTATTTTGGCACGCGGCACGTCAACCTGAAGCCGCGCAAGCGCGTTACCACCCCGGCTGACATGGCGGGGATGAAGCTGCGCATGCCGCCGGGCGAGACGTGGCAGTTTCTTGGCGAGGCGCTGGGCGCCAACCCCACCCCGGTGGCCTTCGCCGAGCTTTACACGGCGTTGCAATCCGGCACGGTGGACGGCCAGGACAATCCGCTACCCACCAGCCGTACCATGCGCTTTCATGAGGTGACGACGCAGTTCGTCCTGACCAGCCATCTCGTCGCCTATGACCTGCTGTCGATCTCCGCGCGCCTCTGGGACGGGCTGACCCAGCCGCAGCGCGATGCAATCCAGGCCGCGGCGAACAAGGCGATCGACCAGAGCACCCAGCGTCATCTGGCGCAGGAGCAGGAGATGCAGTCCTTCTTCCGCGCCCAGGGGCTCGAGGTGTACGAGCCGGATGTCGCCGCCTTCCGTGCGGAGGCGCAGCGCCGCTACCTGGCCTCGCCACAGTCGCAGGTCTGGCCGGCCGGAATCCTCGACCGCATCGCCGCGGTGCGCTGATCCCGTGATCGCGGCGTGCCGCCTGTTCGGCTGGACCAGGCGGCGCGCGGAGAACGTGCTTTCGCTTTTGCTGGTCGTGATGTTCGCGGCCTTCATCCTCCAGATATTCACGCGCTACGTGCTGAATGCGCCGCTGAGCTGGACGGCGGAGCTTTCGACCCTGGCCTGGGTCTGGGGCGTGCTCTGGGGTGCGGCACTGGTACTGCGGGATGATGAGGAGATTCGCTTCGACATCCTGTACGGCGCCCTGCCCAGCCTGCCACGGCGCATGTGCGACGTGATCACGGGACTCGCAGTCGTTGCCGTATTCGGCTGGTCGCTGCCCGCAATGGCGGACTACGTCACCTTCATGAAGGTGGAGCGCAGCGCCTATCTCGGGATCCGCTTCGATATCCTCTATTCGGTCTGGCTGATCTTCGCCGTCGCCATGATCATCCGGCACGCTGCCATTGCCTGGCGCGCGCTTGCAGGACGTACGCGGTGAATTTCCAGGACCCCTTTACCATTTCGCTGACTGCGCTGCTGGTGCTGTCGCTGATGGGGTTGCCGATCGGGCTGACCATGATCATGGCCAGCATCATCTATCTCGGCCTGTCCGGTCAGGACATGTCGATTGCGGCGGAGCAGGTGCTGAACGGGCTGAATGGCAGCTTTGTGCTGCTCGCCGTACCGCTGTTCATCTTCTCCGCCGGGCTAATGAATGCGGGCAGTTTGACGGATCGGCTACTGCGCTTCTGCAACCTGCTGGTCGGCCGCCTGCGTGGCGGGCTTGGTCACGTCAACATCGTCCAGAGCGTGATCTTCGCCGGCATGTCCGGATCGGCGATCGCCGATGCAGCGGGTAGCGGCAAGCTGCAGATCGACATGATGACCAGGGGCGGAGCGTATCCGGCCAGCTACGCGGCCGCGTTGACGGCGGTGACGGCGGTGATCGGGCCGATCATCCCGCCCTCCATCCCCATGGTGCTCTACGCGCTCGTCGCCGATGCCTCGATCGGCTACCTGTTCTTGGGGGGCGTAATTCCGGGACTGCTCATGGCTTTGGCGCAGATGGCCATCAACAGCTGGATGGCGCATCGCCACGACTTCCCGGTTGCGGAGCGTGTGCCGCTGTGCGAGGTGCCGCGCCTGACTCTGGAGGCGTTTCCCGCGCTTCTGATGCCGGTGATCCTGCTGGGCGGCATCTATGGCGGCGTGATGACGCCGACCGAGGCCGCCGCCGTTGCTGCCGCCTACGCCTATATCATCGCCGCGGTGTTCTACCGCAGCCTGACGCTGCGGCAGACCTATGCCGCCGTGGTGACCAGCGCGCGATCGACGGCCGCCATCGGCATGCTGATCGCGGGCGCGCTCGCCTTCAACTACGTTATCACCAGCGAGAATGTACCGAACACAGTGCGCGATATCCTGGCCGGCTGGGAAATGTCGCGCTGGGAATTCTTGCTGATCGTCAACCTGATTTTGCTGGTGCTCGGCTGCCTGATGGAAGGGAGCACCATCCTGCTGGTGGTGGTGCCGGTGCTGGTGCCCACGGCGCAGGCGCTGGGCATCGACATGGTGCATTTTGGCGTTGTGGTGGTGGTGAACATCATGCTCGGCTTGGTCACGCCGCCCTATGGGCTGCTGCTGTTCATCGTGGCGAAGATATCCAATGCACCGCTCTCGGCCGTGGTGCGGCACACGCTGCCTTTCGTGCTCGCCATGATGGCCGCATTGGCGCTGATCACCTTCATCCCGGAGCTCGTGCTCTGGATGCCGCGACAGTTTGGCTACCAGGGCTGATGCCCGCCGCCGGAGATTGCAGAAAAGGAAGACCGCCTTGCCCCGCTGCCTCCATGTCCTCAACGGTCCCAATCTCAACCGGCTTGGCAAGCGCGAGCCCGAGATCTACGGACGCACCACGCTCGCCGAGGTCGAGGCGATGTGCCGCGCCGAGGCCGGCGAGGAGGTGGTGGTCTTCCACCAGACGAACTATGAAGGCCAGCTGGTGGATTGGATCCATGAAGCGATCGACACCGGGGCGGACGGCCTGATCATCAACCCAGCCGGGCTGACCTTCCGCTCCATCCCGCTGCTCGACGCGCTCAAGATGGTCAAGGTGCCGATCATCGAACTGCACATCTCGAACATCCATCAGCGAGAGGCGATCTATCACCAGTCCCTCGTCTCCACTGCCGCGACCGCAGTGATCGCGGGGCTGGGCGCGCGCGGCTATGCGACGGCAATGCGAGCACTTCGCGAGATGCTGGATAGCTGACTCTGGTCTTCTGCCAACAATGTAACAGTCTTGCCGATCAGCCCTGACGAGCCCGCCACTCAGCGCGGCGCCTGGTCAGGCGGAGAGCATGGCTCGTATGGGGACTGGCGGAGGAGGGGCGACTCGGTACAGTCGGTCTCTGGCCGTCGGCCGCGCAGCTGTCGCACCAGTGGCGCGGCAGCGGCCGTTCCGGAATCGTCGCGGGTCGCCGCGTTCCGGCCAACGCTCATTCCGGCCTCAGAAGTGCGCTTACGCCACCCGTGAGAGCTCATGCCCGATGTGCTTCACCGAGGGCGAAACAATGGCCACGAAGGTGGCCTCGCGCGCCCGGCGGGCGACGCCGGAGCCTTCCCGGAAGCCGGCCGCGCCAGCCAGCATCGTCGCGGACTGCGTGGCATCGAGCGCCAGGAACGACGCTTCGCGCCGCGGCCGAAGGGTCTCTCGCCATTTGGCCAGATTGGGTGGCGCGTCTAGCCCGACCGCCAGATGGCGCGCACCCTCGCGCAGCGCTGCGAGGCGGGTTTCGATCTCGGCGATGCCCGGTGTCACATGCGCGGCGCTGTAGGCTGGCAGGAAGAACAGCTTGGCGCCGACGGCGCGGAGTGCTGCGCGGACAGGCTTGCCTTTGTGGCTGCCGAGGTTGTCGGCGAGGACGATGTCGCCGCGGCTCAGCGTCGGCGCCAGGAACTGGCTGACCCAGGCGGTGAAGGAGAGGCCGTTGATCGGCCCGTCGATGACGCAGGGCGCGACGATGCGGTCGTGCCGCAGACCGGCGAGGAAGGTGAGCGTCTTCCAGTGCCCCTGCGGTACCTTGGCCAGCAGCGGCGCGCCGCGCGGGCTCCAGCCGCGGGTGCGTGTCATGTTGGTCTTGGCCCAGGTTTCGTCGACAAACACCAGGCGGGCGGGGTCAAACCGATGCTGATGGGTCCGCCAGCGTGCCCGTCGGCGTGCCAAGTCAGGCCGATCCGTCTCGCTTGCCAGCAACGTTTTTTTTGAAGCTGAGGCCTTGGCGGCGCATGAAGCGCCAGACGGTGTCGTGCGACACTCCAATGCCCGCGGCCCGCAGGTCGGCTGCCAGGGCGCGCACCGTCCAGTCCGCTTTCGATGCGAGCCGAGTGGTGACCGCATCGGCCGAACTCAGCAGCATGAGCGGGCGCTGGCCGCTGCGTTGTTTGGCCTCAAGGCCCTGCCCGGCGCGGGCGAGTTGGCCAATCCGCACCGCACTGGCCACCGAAACCTCGAAACGTGCCGCCGCCGTTCGCACGGTCGCACCTTCCGCCAGCGCAGCAGCAACGCGTGAGCGCAAGTCCAGGGAAAGCGGTCGAGCCATTGCTGCTGGCCTCCTGCCCAGCAGCAATGTTGAATCACATCAGCCCCGCGTCGTGGAATCTCTTTTCCGATTCAGCGCCGCGCTGACAGACTCTAGGTGTTTGGTCCCAGGCTTTGATGGTGCATTCTTGTCGCCTGGATGGAGGGATGCGCTATGGGCCAAGTTCTCCATGGGAGCGCCACCACGACAGAGGCGGTCCGTCGAGCGATACAGCATAGTCAAGCGAGCCTGAGGGCCCTGGCCAAGCGCTACGGCATCAACCCGAAGACCGTGGCGAAGTGGCGCGCGCGAACCTCCGTCACCGACCTGGCGACCGGACCCAAAA
>NZ_JAUYTS010000009.1 GCF_030695085.1 Falsiroseomonas sp.
CCTGTGCCAGCTCCACCTCAGCCTGCCGCAGCAGCCCGATGATCTGCTCCGCCGTGTGACGCTTCCTCGGCATCCCTGCCTCCTTCCAAGGAGGCCAACTCTCCCATCACACGCGGATCCCAGGCAGGGGGGAAGGTCAACACCGACGACGATATCGCGAAGGTCCTTCGAGAGACGGCGCATCATGTCCTGTCGATGGACTGGAACGTGTACGTTGAAATCGAGCAAGCGCGGAACCTCCTGACCGGCAAGGGCGACAAGAGCCGACGCCAACTGATTTTCCACGCTGTAATGAAGCCGGACATCTACCAGCAGTTCGGCGACGTGCTGATCATGTCCGCTGACATTCACCGGGCCCCGATGCGCAACATTTGGACCGACGTCGATTTCGTCACGGACGATCGTCTCGACAAGCATCTCCGGTACACGGTGCACCCGGGCGGCCCGCGCCTGACCATCAAGCACCTCTTCGATCGGCCATGGTCTAAGCGGTTCCGCGACACCGTACTGAGCGATGGTCGGACCGTTCAGCAGGTCGCCGCGGCCGCTGCCATGATGGAGATGGAAGGCCGGGGAGAGTTCGTTTGGACTGCCAACGCGGATATCGAGTCGGATCCATTCGCGCCACCGCCCGACTACACCCCGACCGCAGAGCGGATCCCCTTCGTGGCGCATGGAATGAATTGCTGGCAGCATATCAACAACGCGGTCCTGATGCCCGCGAACAATCCAACCCCGGCGGCATTCCGGTTTCTCGATTGGCTCGGCCTCCCCGGCGAGGTTGTGCGCAACGCGATTCAGACCTCGACCATTGGTCAACAAGGTGCGCGCACGTCGATCCGAAATCTCGACTGGCATGAGGCAGTCACGTGGGTCGTCATGGATCGTGACACCGCGCTTGCACTTGCAGCGGACTATCCGGGCTGCCGTGTCGAGAAAAGCGGTTACGTCACCGAGGTCTTGGCGGGGGTCGAGATCCCGGAACCCCGCGAGGGCGGGAGACCGCGGATCCACGAGACCAATGCCGCGGAAATCTCCAAGCGTCGCGGAGCCGAACGGGCACGCCTCATGGCCTCGATTGAGGCTCTCAAGGGGGGAGACGTGAAACACTCTATCTATAGTGGTTCTCCGTCTCCCCTTTCGACCTCGATAACGATTTACGATTCCCTGCACAGCGTGACCCCCTTTAGCGCGGTCAACGTGAACGATTTCAACGAATTGTCGGAGTTTTTGCGTGACTGGTGGTCCGCGAGTGACCTGACCAAGGCCACGAATGCGCATTTCGTCCCGTCTGAAATGGACCCCGCGGGTCGCGGTGCCGCGAACGTTCGGCACGCCAAGGTAATGGTGCTCGACAACGATTCCGGGGATCTGTCCCGGGAAGACTTTTCGCAACTGTTCCCCGGGATCCGGATGACCATCGTCAACACGTCGTCGAGCACGGCCGCGAAGCCACGCTGGCGGGCATACATCCCGCTCACGCATGCCGTTGATGCCGAGATCTACACCGCACTTTTGAACCGGCTCTTCAAGCGTTTAGCAAAAATGGGGTTCATCGCGAAGGCGAACGCCAGCGGGAAGCCGGTGCACGGTTTCGACCGCAAGATGTCGGCGGCCAACCTCTTCGGGATGCCGATGCGTGCCGCGGACCCCGACCCGGCGGCTTCGTTTTTCGATGACGTCCCGGGTCAACCTCTCGACGTTCTGGGTTGGCTGGAAAGCATCACGCGCTCGATGCCTGTCATGCAGGCAGGTCCGGCGCCGCGAACGCACTCTGAGCGCGAAGCGGAGGAGCGCGAGTACGAGTCAATGTCGGTCGATATCGTGGTTCGGGAACTGGCGGCTGAGGGCATTCCACAGGTAGATACCGACCAGTACTGGTCGATCAGCGGGCTCCGATACGAGATCCTGTTCGGTGAGCGTCCGCTGTCGGTCGGCCGCATGAGCCTCGGCGACATCATCGCGGCCGTCGGTCCACATGCAGCTATCGTGTCGGCCCGGGTTGGCGGCCCGACAGACCTGCGCGATCTTGCTGAGTACCTGATGAGCCGTGAAGGGGTAGCGGCATGACCGACTTCACGCCTGAACAGCATGCAGCGGTCGATTCTTTTATCGGGCAGCGGACCGACCAGCAGTAAGAGGCGGCCTTTGCGGCCGTCCTCGGTGACATTGATGACTGGCACCTTGGCCGGCACCCGGGGCGTCGCGCGCTGCACCCGCTGCACAACGATAGACCGTCCCTTCACCCGACTTACTCCCGGCCCAGACCCCAATTCCGAGCCGGATCACTGCGCCGGTTGGGGCCCGCCGGATCCTCGACTGTTGTGACAGTTCCGTCTGGCTTGGTGATGATGAAGTCCAGCATCCAGCGCGACGATTTGCGGCTGTTCGATTGCTGCTTCCGAAAGGCGCGTCGGTAGGAGATGCCGGTTGTCTCGTCGACCAGCGTCTTGCCGCCCGGCTGATTGGGAAACTCCCGATCAAATTTCAACTTCAGGCCGGCCCAGAGCCTCATCTCATCCGTAACTTCAAGGCCAGCTTCTTCGTAGGCATCGTCTGCGGCCATCATGTCATCCTTTCACGGGCGGAAATTCTAGCTTTGAAACGAAATGAGTCAAACCTTTGCACTGCTTGCGAAAACTCGGCGTTAGCGTGGCATCACGGTAAGACCGCGGGGTCCGGCGGTACCGGACCTCGTAGCCTTCAGCGTCGATTCCGCAGCTTCACCACAAGCTCACCAGCGACCTCAATGGCGGCCTGTAGAGCCGCCTTAGCGGCGTTACGAGCGCCATCGGCATCTCCATCATCAGCGTGATGTTGCCGCGGTGTTGACCTCTTACTGGAGAACCCGCAGATGTTGCGGAGCAGCGACATTTTAGGCCGCGCCGGGCTCGGGTGCGGCTTCGTCTGCAAGGCGCATCAGCGGCGCAATGACGGCCGTTTCCCAAAGCGTACTGACCATGTCGTCAAGCCGTTCCTTGAGATCGTCCTTTTCGTTGAACCAAGCATCCAGTTTGTCCGCTACCCTGACCTTGAAGCCCGGCCCCCGGCCCCACTCGCCGGCGCAGGCGCTCCACACCTCCGAGCCGGACAGCGGCTCGTGGTAAACCTCCATTCCTGCACGCTGAACCGCTTCGAGGAAGGCCATGCGGGACGTGGCCGCGCTCTTGCCAATCTGCTCAATGGTGCGGGCCGCGATGTCGAGCCCGCTGTCTTGCTTCAGCGCCTTCAGGGTGTCTTCCAACGAGGCAAACCACCGCGCGCTGCGAAGCACAGCATCGCGCGCCGCGCCGACCCCGACCTGATGCATGATGTTCAGGCCTGAGTAGTCGCCGTTACGACGAGTAGCCGCCCAAAGCGTCGAGGCGTAGCGCACGCCCCGAATTGTCGTCATGGCGTCCTGATGGGCGAGCCGCTCGCGGGCACCGAGTTTCCGGTGGGCCATAAGAAAGGTGCGAAGCCGCTTAGCGACCTCCTCGACCGCGAAGACAAGAAGTTGCTGCTCATGGTTGGTCAGGATTTCGTCAACGGCGGCGCTGAGGTCGAGCAGTCGGTCAGCGGCAGTCTCTCGCATGCGGCTCAACTGACTTAGCAGGTCATCACGGATCGTGCCCGGCGCGTCGGACTGCGCGTTGAAGAACAAGACAGGAATTTCTGGTAGGTCTGAGGCGCTCAGGTCGTTCTCGACTTGCAAGCGCTTGAGGGAATAGCCGTCCTCATCGGTCTCGACCGTATCGCCCAGATCGTCCTTCATGGCCCGCGCTTCGTCCGGGCGCGGGAGGGCCATGATGCTCACCTTGCCTGCGGTCAGCGGCTCGGAGAATGTTTGCCGCATGTGCTGGAGTAGGGTCTTGCCGGCCAAGCCCGGAGCGTCATTGAACTTGGAGCAGAACACGACCGCTGTGCGTGGGTCCTTCAGGCGCACGTCGAGGTCCTCCCGCACGGCCACGTCGTCTACGCCCTTGGTGTCGATGACGGTAATATCGAGTTCGCCGAACTCCTTGCCGAAGGTCGGGATCAAGAGATCAATGGATTTCGGCAGGCCTACATCGGACAGCCGACCGTTATTGACCTCGCGGAAGGTCTTCGCCAGCCATTCCATCGGCTGAGCCCGCAGCGACGGCTCATACCAAATGTCGCGGCGAGTCCGCTCTCCGAGGCGCATAAGTTCGAGCACCCGGATACGGAATTCGTCCTCAGTGCCGCAGGTGGTGGCGAGGTCCTGTGCCGGATCTTGGTAGGTGGTCTTGCCAGCGTCCCGCTGAGACTTGCGGATCAAGCCAGTCATGTTGCGGATCGCCCGCTCACTTTCACGGCTTACCGCCGCCGCATCGCGCAGCGCCTTGTCTTCACTCTTGAAGGTCGCCCACTTTGCAGCGCAGAAATCGGCGACGAGATTGCGAAGTTCAGAATCCGCGAGAGGCTGGATCGAGATGCCATATTCCGGGCCGCGGCGGATATGCACTTCGCAGATCGTGGTGCCGCCCGCACCAGTCTCCAGTACCGGACGCTCCATTGGCTTTGACACCGACGACGCCGGCGCAAGCAGATCGAAGGCAAAGGCGAGAGCCGTTGACTTGCCGACACCGATATCGCCGATGAAGGCGAGATTATGCGAAAGCTTGTTCAGGTAGGCTGCGCCGCGCAGCAGGGTGGCCTTGTGGCCTTCGATGGCGCGGCGGAGCGGCCACGGTCGGTCTTCGTCGCTGAGGAACTCGTCAACATTGCCGAGCACCTCCTCGGTCTGTTCGAGCACGACGCGTTGCGGGTTCCAGAAGCCGGGCGGCTCGATGTAGACCCATTCGCGCTCGGCAAATTCACGGTAGTCCGCTGCGTCCTTCGAGCCCAGCGCCGCTAACGCCTTCAGAACGCTGTCGATATCGGCCGGGTTAGATACGTCGCCCTTTTCGATTCGGGAGACCCGGCTTTGGTCGATACCGGCTTCACGCGCCACCTCGGCCTGCGTGGTTTGGAGGTCGGACCGGAGGCGGCTGATCACCGCCGAGAGGCGCTTGTTGGAACCAACGTCGTCTATCATGTAGGTTGTTCCCCTTTCGAATGTTCATTCATGCTGCATATATGCAGCATTGAGTCTGGAGACGCAAGCGATTTGTTGCTTGTGTGCATGCCGCTATGATTCTGCTTCCAGCCCGGTCATGCTTACGTTCGAGAATCGCAGGCCTCGGGCCGGCAGGCGGTATTGGCTCACCGACGCTCTGCTGCTGCCGAACCTCAGTTCGGCGGGTTCCGGCGCTGCGAATGGGCCGTATCAGCGAAGCGGGTTGATGGTTACCCACCGGCCGCATTGCGAGGCCGGATCCGCGAACAGCTTGATGTCCATGGCGATCGGAAGGGATGCCCGGCCGGCCATCGGCAGCCGAGCCTTCACGGTTCGATGCTCACTTGATCGGCACCCCCGGGATGCAGCGCCATGGTCGCCTCCAACCTGACGCGGAGGAGCCGCCGACCAGCGGCCATGAGATAACGACCATCGGCATCGCATCCGCGGCCGCCATCGCCACAGGTGAGGCCCCCGGCATGGCTTCCGGCCGCGGTGGTCATCATGGTCGACCTCAGTTGGCCACCTGCTGATCCCGAGGTGGATCCAGTTCTCGACGCGCCGGAGGCGGCCCGGACGGCGTCAGGACCGTGGTGCTCCGGGACGCCCAGCGTGCCAAGCGTCCCACCGCATAAGGATTGAGATATTGGTTTGGTCGGCATCCCCCGGATTGGCGCCACGTCCGCATCCAGACATCGTGGAGCCGCCGACCGGTGTCCTTGAAGGTGCCGGCCGTGCGCCAACGGCGTCGTATCCCGGGATCAACATGATCAAAGGCGGGCGGCGCTGGCCACCCTCAGCCGCATGACGGCGCCGGATCCGCTGACGGCTTGATGTACATGAGGGTCGCGGCAGAGGGCTCAGCCAGCCACCGCCCGGGCATCTGCGTTTCGAGGCCCACCCGACCGGCATCGTTGGGTGCGGCACCGTGGTCGTCTACATGGGACGCCGTGAAGCCGTCTGACGCCGTGCCGAAGATGCCGCCCTCGTCGGCATTGCAACCGCAGCCGTGGCCGACACAGGTGAGGCCGAAGGCCGGCTGCCGCCCCGCGCAGGGGCCATCATGCCGACGCGGCGGAAGCGGTCTGGCTGGCGTCACGAGGTTGGCGTTCCGGGACGACCGGCATTTCGAGTGATCGATGCTCGGTGCGGGGCGTCGGCTCCCGGCCAGCATCTCCGGGACCGGCGCCACGGACGCCTCCAGACGCCGTGAAGCCGCCGACCGGCGTCCCGGAAGCTGCCGAACATGCCGCCCTCGGCGTCGCATCCCGCAGCCGCAGTGGTGATCTCCGCCGCAGCCGCGGAACTCAGGACGGACAGGATCGAAGGGCGGCAGTGATCCTACTTGGCCGCATGATGACGGCGACCTGCGGCCGGGCTTGGTGATCATGAGGTGGGGAGGGTGCCCGGTCGGTCATCGGCAGCCGCGCACGGTTCGGGCCCGACCCGGTCAGCTTCCCGGGACTGGCGCCGTGGCCGCCTCCACCAGACGCCATGGAGCCGCCGAACCGCGTCTTTGGTGGTGCCGACCATGCCGCCCTCGGCGTCGCATCCCGCGGCCGTCTGTCTCCGGGTGGGCCGCCGTCGCCACAGGTGAGGCGCTTCGGCATGCTGCCGGACCGTGGTGGCAATGCTGCCGACCCGGTCGGCCAGACGATTCCAGAAGGAAATCGATTTCGACGCGCTGCTGCGGTCGGGATGACGTCACAAGGGTGGTGTTCCGCTATGCGCCGGCATGTTGTCGGCACCGGGCAATGTGGAGCCGCTGAACCACGTCCTCGAAGGTGCTGACCATGCTGGCAGAAATCGGCCATTTTCGGTTCTGTGCGTTGTGCGTCTCTATGTGCCTGCACAACCGCACAAGGCGGCTGGTGCAGGCACATGCGGATTGGGGCCTTGACCATCTGATGGACTGCGGTCCCCGGGTTGGCCGGGTCACGCAGCCGCCTCGGCAATGGACCGCCCCACCTCATCCAGAGCCTTTGCCGCGTCGTAAAGGTCCTCAGCAGCCACTTCGACCTGCTGGCCACGATCACCGAATTGAACCCTAATAGACATAGCGTTCAAGCAGGCCCGCTCATCCTTCGCGCACGCGGAGACAATCTCCCTCGCGCGCTCGATCAGCTTCCGTGCCTCCCTGAGGCGGAGGCGGCGTTCCTTGTTCATTTGGCCGATCTCGGTGGTTGATGAGGCCCCAGATGCATGTTCCAACCCGGAACGGTCAACGGGAAAATTCGAACTAACCCATTGATCCTTATGGGATATCGTGGTCATCAGGAAGCGTTGGCCAGCGGCCTGTTCCAGCCTGCCGGCGCCTCCCCTGCTGCCGCTGCCGATGTGAATGTGGCCTCGATGGCAGTAGCCACGCTGCCCCGGAGCCGCCTCTGCTATCGCCGTCGCCACTGGCGAGACTGCTGGCATGGCTGCCGCACCGCGGCGGTCATGGTCACCTTTGGCCGCCGGTCCGATGACCGAAGACGGACTTAGGAAGCAACCAGCAAGAGCCGTGCATTTCATGCCGGGTAAGAACATCGAACCCGGCCACTATCCCGAGACCGGCGCCACGGACACGTCCAGACACGAATGGAGCCACTCAGCGCGTCCATGATGGTGATGATCATGCCGGACCTCAGCATCGCATCCCGCGGCTGCGGTGCTGACCTTTGCTGCACGCACCGATCTCGGGACGGGCAGGATCAAGGCGCGGCGGCGGTCACCTCGGCCGCATAACGACGGCGGGTTGGCGGCTGGGCTTGGTGGTCATGAAGGTCGCGAAGGCGGCACAGCCGGCCAACTGAGGTGATGACGATGGCGCCATAACCGCCTCGTCAGGAGTCTTGGGGGGCGGTACAGGCCGAAACCCGATGACAAATCGGACGTAGTTCTGAATGCCGCGGTCCGCTCATCACCCAAGGATTCACAAGGTCCCAACGGGAAAAAGCCAAAGAGACCACGGCTTTTATTGCGTTCCCAAGCTGAATGTCGGGGGTTCGATTCCCCCCGCCCGCTCCACGCCCTTGCCCTGCCGCCACACCGCGCTCACCTACCATCCCAAGATGGTCAGGACCCCCGCCCGCATGAGCGACACCCCCGAATACACCCCGCCCAAAATCTGGACCTGGAACAAGGCCAATGGTGGCCGTTTCGCCAACATCAACCGCCCCATCGCCGGCCCGACCCATGACAAGGAATTGCCCGTCGGCCGCCACCCCCTCCAGCTCTACTCCCTGGCCACGCCCAACGGCGTGAAGGTGACAGTGATGCTGGAGGAGCTGCTGGCGGCGGGCCATACCGGCGCGGAATACGATGCCTGGCTGATCCGCATCGGCGAGGGCGACCAGTTCGGCAGCGGCTTCGTCGGCGTCAATCCGAATTCCAAGATCCCGGCCCTGCTCGACCGCGGCGGCCCCACCCCCATCCGGGTCTTCGAATCCGGCGCCATCCTGATGCATCTGGCGGAGAAGTTCGGCGCCTTCTTGCCGACGGAGGCCGCACCACGGGCCGAGTGCCTGTCCTGGCTGTTCTGGCAGATGGGCAGCGCGCCCTATCTCGGCGGCGGCTTCGGGCATTTCTACGCCTATGCGCCGTCGAAGATGGAATACCCGATCGACCGCTTCGCGATGGAGGTGAAGCGCCAGCTGGATGTGCTGGACCGCCGCCTGGCGGAATCCGAGTTCCTCGGCGGCCCGGACTACACCATCGCCGATATCGCCGTCTGGCCCTGGTATGGCGGGCTGGTGAATGGCTGGCTCTACAATGCGGCGGAATTCCTGCAGGTGCAGGACTACAAGAACCTGCGCCGCTGGACGGACCTGATCGGCGCCCGCCCGGCCGTGCAGCGCGGCCGCATGGTCAACCGCGTGCAGGGCGAGCCCTCAAGCCAGCTGCACGAACGCCACGATGCCAGCGATTTCGAGACGAAGACGCAGGACAAGCTGGCCCCCAACCCGGCCTGAACGGGCAGGCCGGTTCAGTTCGGCTTCGGCGCGCAATACAGGCGGTACAGCGTCTCCAGCACCGCCTCCACCTCGGGGCTCGCCAGGCGGTAATGGATCGTCTGGCCGTCGCGCCGCGTCTCCACCAGCCGCAGGTCGCGCATGCGGCCCAGATGCTGCGACAGCGCGGTGGGCGAAAGCCCGATCAGGGCGGCGAGTTGCCCCACGGATTTCTCGCCCTCCACCAGATGGCACAGCGCCATCAGCCGCTTGCCATGCGCCAGCGCGCCCAGCAGGCGGGCAGCCTCCTCCGCCTTGGCCTCCAGGGTCCGCAGCGCGTCGTCCGGCATCGCCATGGTCATCAGCATCTGCTCGCCTTTGGGGGGGGTTGCCGCACGCTCAACCGGCGCGCAGCCGCTCCGGGATCGGCAGGCCGAGGCGCAGCGGCACCGGCCACACCTCGCGCAACGTCCGCATGATCCGGAAGCCAGCCTCGACGTAGTTCGGCAATGCGCGGGGGTGATCCGCGGTGCAGGTGTTCACCGTCAGCAGGCGCGGGCTTTCCGCCCAGGCGCTGTCGATGGCGTGACGCAGCAGCGCACGCCCCACGCCGCGGCCGATGGCATGCGGCATCAGCCCGAAATAGGCGAGGTTGGTGCCGTGCTCCGCGCCGCGGCGTTCCAGCTCGTAGAAGCCCGCCGGCTCACCGCCCTGGTACAGCACATGGATGCTGATCTCCGGCCGCGCCAGCAGCGCGGCGATCTCGGCATCCGGCACGGTGCGGCGCAGCCACCAGACGTAGTCGCGGCCGACCGTGTCATACAGATAGCGGTAGAAGGGCACGGAGCAGGCGGGCAGCCGCACCACGTTCGCCCCGGGCGGGAAGTCCGGCCGGGTGCCGGCGGGTGGCGCGTCCATGCGGAGGAAAGTGACATCCACCTCGATCCGCTGCGCCGGTTCACGCGTGCCGGTGCGCGCCGCCGTCGCCATGGCTCAGTTGTCCAGGAAGCTGCGCAGCTTGCGGCTGCGGCTGGGGTGTTTCAGCTTGCGCAGCGCCTTCGCCTCGATCTGACGGATGCGCTCACGCGTCACGTTGAACTGCTGGCCGACCTCCTCCAGCGTGTGGTCGGTGTTCATGCCGATGCCGAAGCGCATGCGCAGAACGCGTTCCTCACGCGGCGTCAGGCTGGACAGGACCCGCGTGGTGGCCTCGCGCAGGTTGGACTGGATCGCGGCATCCAGCGGGATGATGGCGTTCTTGTCCTCGATGAAATCGCCGAGGTGGCTGTCCTCCTCGTCGCCGATCGGCGTCTCGAGGCTGATCGGTTCCTTGGCGATCTTCAGGACCTTGCGGACCTTTTCCAGCGGCATGCCGAGCTTCTCGGCCAGCTCCTCCGGCGTCGGCTCGCGGCCGATCTCGTGCAGCATCTGGCGGCTGGTGCGCACCAGCTTGTTGATCGTCTCGATCATGTGGACCGGGATGCGGATGGTCCGCGCCTGGTCGGCGATGGAGCGCGTGATCGCCTGCCGGATCCACCAGGTGGCGTAGGTCGAGAATTTATAGCCGCGGCGGTACTCGAATTTGTCCACCGCCTTCATCAGGCCGATATTGCCCTCCTGGATCAGGTCCAGGAATTGCAGGCCACGATTGGTGTATTTCTTGGCGATGGAGATGACGAGGCGCAGGTTCGCCTCGATCATCTCCTTCTTCGCCTGGGTCATGTCCCGCTCGCCACGCGACACGGTCTGGTAGACGCGGCGGAAATCCGGCACCGGCAGGCCGGTATCGGCGGCGACGCGGGCGATCTCGGCGCGGATCGCCTCCGCATCGTCCTTCGACCGTGCGACGAAGGTCTTCCAGCCGCGCGTCTGCAACTTGCTGATGCGTTCGAACCAGCCCGGATCCAGCTCGCTGCCGCGCCACTGTTCCAGGAATTCCTCGCGCTTGACCTTCTGCGCTTCCGCCAGGCGCAGCACCTGGCCCTCCAGCGTGGTCTGGCGGCGGTTCAGGCCCTTGAGCTGGTCGACCAGCTCCTCGATCCGGTTGTTGTGGAGGTGCACCTTCTCCACCAGCGCCACCAGCTCCTGGCGCTGCTTCTCATAGGTCTTCTCGGAGCGCTGCGAATTCTCGCCGCCCGAGGTGTAGGCATCCATCCGCTTGGAGGACAGCTTCTGCAGCTTGCCGAACAGGCTCTCGATCTGTTCGAAGGCGACCAGGGCTTCCGGCTTCAGCTTTTCCTCGAGCGCCGAGAGCGAGAGGCCGACACCTTCGGCGGCCTCGTCACCCTCCTCATATTCCTCCTCGGGCGGCGGCGTGCCTTCGGGGGTATTGGCGCCGGCGGTCGCCTCCAGGTCGATGACATCCCGGAGAAGCATGCGGCCTTCCTTGACCGCGTCATGCCAGGCGACGATCGCCTTGAAGGTAAGCGGGCTTTCGCAGAGCCCGCCGATCATCATGTCCCGCCCGGCCTCGATCCGCTTGGCGATGGCGATCTCGCCCTCGCGGGACAGCAGCTCCACGCTGCCCATCTCGCGGAGATACATGCGGACCGGGTCGTCGGTGCGGCCGAGATTGGCCTCATCGACATTGCCGCCGCCTTCCTCCTCGTCCTTGTCGTCGTCATCGGCCTTGGCGGCGGGCTTCTCGGCGGCGGCCTCGCCGTCCTCGCTTTCCTCGGATTCAACGACATTGATGCCGAGCTCATTGAGCGTCGCCATCGTGTCCTCGATCAGCTCGGAGGACACCTGTTCGGAGGGCAGCGCGGCGTTGAGTTCGTCATAGGTGACGTAGCCGCGTTCCTTGCCGCGGGCGATCAGCTTCTTGACCGCGGCCGTCAGGGTATCGAGCAGCACGCCTTCCACCGCCTCGTCGCGTCCTTCTGCCGTGTCGGCGCCATTCGCGGCCTTGCTCGCCATGCTTTCTCCGCTCCGTCAACGGCGCCCTGGCGTGGCCGGGCTTCTGCCCGACCTGCCCGCGCGACTTCGCCCGTTACCCGCGCCACCGCGCCCGCTCAATGCCCGCCCGCTCAATTCCCGCCATGGCGCGCCCGCTTGAGGTCCACCCATGGCGCCGCTCAATGCCCACCCATGGCCTGCCCGTCCTGCAATCCGGACAGGCCTGCCGCATCCTCCGCCATCTCTCCCCGGTGCTGCGCTTCCAGCAGCATCGTCAGCCGGATGATGCGCTGCTGGGCGCGGGCCTGGGCAACCGGATCGGTCGCCTCGACCCATGCGCGCCCCTCACGGGCCTGGTCCTCCTCCAACTCCGCCCTGCCGCGCAGCAGGCCGTAGAAGTGCCACCACGCGTCCAGCGCGTCCTTCGGCTGGGCATTGACGGAGGCGGCTTCCGGCACGCCCGCGCCACGCATCAGGCCGGTCGTCAGCTCCACCATCCCTCTGTCGGCGAGTTGGTCCATCAGACGGGTTGAGTCAAGTTCGTGGCCCTCTGCCAGCCAGGCCAGAACAAGGTCTCGGCAATGGGCCAGCTTGGCGTCGCCGAGATCGACCGCGGCGAAGCATTCCTCCACCTCCCCCAACAGCCAGGGGTGGCGCAGCGTCAGCGCCATCAGCGTCGCCGCCTGCTCGCTGCGCGTCCGCTCCCGCGTGATAGCCGGGCGCGCGCGCGGGGCGGCTGGCGGCTTGCGGCCCGCGCCCGGGCCTCGGCCGGGCTGGGCGCGCGTTGCGGCGAAGAAACGGTCGAGCAGGCTGCGCCGGTACTCCGCCGCCAGGGACTTGTCCGGGATGGCATTGGCCACCGCGGCCAGCCGGTTGCGCAGCGCCGCGCGCTGTTCCGGCGTGGTGGCGGGGCGGCCCTCGGTCAGCAGCGCGTACAGCGCCTCCGACAGCGGCCTGGCACCGTCCAGCACCGCGGTGAAGCCGGCCGGGCCGCGGCGGGAGACCAGCGTGTCCGGGTCCTCCCCCGCCGGCAGGGTGGCCAGCTTTAGGCTGCGTTCCGTGGTCAGCAGTGGCAGCGCCGCCTCCGCCGCCTTCGCCGCCGCGCGGCCGCCGGCGGCGTCGCCGTCGAAGCACAGCACCGGCTCCGGCGTCAGGCGCCACAGCTCCTCCATCTGCTCCGCGGTCAGCGCGGTGCCGAGCGGCGCGACGGCGCCGGTGAAGCCGGCCTGGTGCAGGGCGATGACGTCCATGTAGCCCTCCACCACCACGACCGGAGCGCCGCGGAAGGCGCCTTCCTTCGCCAGGTCCAGGCCGTAGAGGTTGCGGCGCTTGGAGAACAGGCTGGTCTCCGGCCCGTTGACGTATTTCGGCTGGCCATCGCCCAGGATGCGCCCACCGAAGGAGATCACGCGCCCGCGCCGGTCGCGGATCGGGAAGATCACGCGGTTGAAATACAGGTCGGAGAAGCCCTCGCCATCCTCGCGTTCCCGCACCAGCCCGGCCTCCGCCAGCTGGCCGGGGGTGATGCCATCCGCCTTCAGCTCCGCCGCCAGCACGCCACGCCCGCCGCCGGACCAGCCGAGGCCGAAGCTGGCGATGGTGTCCTCGCTCAGCCCGCGGCGCTTGAGGTAGGCCAGCGCCGCCTCGCCTTCCGGCAGGCGCAGGCGGCGGCGGAAGGCGGCCTCGGCGGCTTCCAGCACGCCATACAGGTCCCGCGCCCGGCGTTCGCGGGCGGCGGCCTCCGGCGTCGACTGGGGCACCTGCATCCCGGCCTCGGCGGCCAGGCGCTCCACCGCCTCGGGGAAGCCCTGGCCTTCGGCGCGCATGACGAAGCTGATGGCATCGCCATGCGCGCCGCAGCCGAAGCAGTGGAAATGGTCGTCATAGACGTAGAAGGAGGGGCTTTTCTCGCCGTGGAAGGGGCAGCAGCCCTTCCAGTTCCGCCCGGATTTGGTCAGCCGCGTCTTCCGCTGAATCAGCGGGGCCAGCGGAGTCCGCGCACGCAGCTCCTCGAGGAAGTTGGGGGGCAGGGCCATGGGTGCCGCCCTCTTTAGCACCGGACCCGGGTGGGAGAATGGGTGGCTTGCCGATTTCTTCACCGCGGCGCGCCAAGGATCGGCAACGCGGATGGCGCGCGGCCATACCGGCGAGGCTGTTGCATCGCCGACGCAAAGCGACAATCCTCATTGATCATATCGTATATTGAATGAAATGGGATCTTCTGGATGGTCAGCCCCGAGTCACGCCGGCGGGAATGGTCCCTGGGGCTCAGCCTGGCGGCCGATACCGCCCTGCTGGCGGGCTATGCCGTGGTGTCCGTCGGCGCCGCCTCCCTGCCCCTGCTGGCGGAGACGCTGAGGGGTGGGATCCTGATGCTGCTCGGCTGGTGGATCCTGGCCACGATGCGCCGGGTGCATCGCGGGCACCTGCCCGGCTATGACTACGGCAGCGGCAAGCTGGAGCGTTTCGCCAATTTCCTGGTCGGCAGCCTGCTGCTGCTGGGCGCGGTCTGGGTGGTGACGCGCACCATCGGCGCCTGGCTCGCCGGACCGCTTCCGCCGGGCAGCGGCGCCTGGCTGATGGCGGCGCAGGTGCTGGCGGCGGTCAATGTCGTGCTGAACGGCGCGGCCTTCCTCGCCTTGTGGCGTGCCGCGCGGGATGGAACCTCGCTGCTGATGGCGGGGCAGGTGCAGGCGCGGCTCGGCAAGCTCGTCACCTCCGTGCTGGTGCTGGCTTCGGTGGCGATCACCACGAACTGGCCCGGCACCCAGCTAGCCTGGATCGCCAATCTGGCGGGCGGGCTGCTGGTGGCGGCGGTGATGTGCGGCATCGGCCTGACCATGCTGCGGGAGACGCTGCCCGACCTGCTGGACCGCGCCCTGGAGGAACGGCTGCAACGCGCCATCAACAAGAGCCTCGGCGCGCATTTCCAGCACTATGAGACGCTGGAGCGGGTGCGGTCCCGGCAATCCGGCGGCCGCGCCCATATCGAGATCGCCCTCGGCTTCGCCCCCAGCCGCCCCTTCGGCGAAGTGGCGGAGGTGGCGCGGCAGATGGCGCGGGAACTGGAGGCGATGATTCCCGGCGCCGAGGTGGTGGTGGTGCCGGTGACCGTCCAGCTGGGCTGATTGCGGCTCAGCCGCCGAGCGCCGCCTTCACCAGCGGCCCGGCCTTGGCCATGTCCAGGCTGGCGGCGTGCTTGGCGCGCAGCACGGCCATCACCTTGCCCATGTCCTTGACGGTCTGCGCGCCGGATTCGGCCACCGCCTCCTGCACCGCCGCCTGAATCGCGGCCTCATCCATCTGCTGCGGCAGGAAGGATTCGATGATGGCGATCTCCGCCTCCTCCTTCTCCGCCAGCTCCGGGCGGTTGCCCTGGCGGTACATCACGGCGCTCTCGGTGCGGGACTTCACCATGCCACGCAGCATCGAGATGATCTGGTCATCCGGCACCTTCTCCACGCCGGAGGGGCGGGCGGCGATGTCGGCGTCCTTCAGCTTGGCGGTGATCATGCGGATGCCGGAGACGCGCGGCGCGTCCTTGGCCAGCATCGCGGTCTTCAGCTCGGCGGTGAAACGGGTGCGGAGGTCGTCGGCCATGGGGGTTCTCCTTGTTCCCGAGTCATAGCACGCGGCGGCGTCTGGGAAAAATCTTCCCAGTCACTTGGCGCGCTTGCTTTGGGAAGAAAATTCCCACATTCTTTGGCCATGCGCACCGTCGAAGAGATCATCGCCCAGATGGGCGGGCCGGAAGCGGCCGCCCAGCGCCTCGGCATCGGCACGGAGGCCGTGCGGAAGTGGCGCCAGGCCCGCGCCGTGCCGGCCAAGCACTGGTCCGCCATCCTGGCCGCCACCGGCCTTAGCCTCACTGACCTGCCCCAGGGGGCGTCCCAGGGAGCTTCCCAGGGGGATAGCACCCCCCGCCCCGCCCCGCATCCGGAGACCCGCCCCGTGAGCCAGACCGACACCCCCCCGACTGGTGCGACCGCCGCCCTGGTGCTGGCCGATGGCAGCGTCTTCTGGGGCCGCGGCTTTGGCGCGCAGACCACGACGGTCGCCGAAATCTGCTTCAACACCTCGATGACCGGGTATCAGGAGGTGCTGACCGACCCCTCCTATGCCGGGCAGACCATCTGCTTCACCTTCCCCCATATCGGCAATGTCGGCGCCAATGCCGAGGATATCGAAGCGATCACGCCGGCCGCGCGCGGCTTGATCGTCAAGCAGGACCTGACCGAGCCCTCCAACTATCGCGCCACGCGGCATCTGGATGACTGGCTGAAATCGCATGGCGTACCCGGCATCGCCTGCATCGACACCCGGGCGCTGACCATCCGCATCCGCGATGGTGGCGCGCCGAATGGCGTGCTGGCGCACCCGGTCGATGGCCGTTTCGACATTCCCGCGCTGGTGGCGCAGGCCAAGGGCTGGCCGGGGCTGGTGGGGATGGATCTGGCGAAGGAAGTCTCGACCCGCCAATCCTATAGCTGGGACGAGGCCGAATGGGCCTGGGGCCAGGGCTACGCCACCCAATCCGCGCCGCGCTTCAAGGTGGTGGCCGTGGATTACGGCGCCAAGCGCAACATCCTGCGCTGCCTGGCGGCGGCCGGCTGCGCCGTGACCGTGGTGCCGGCGACCGCCACCGCCGAGGATATTCTGGCCCACAAGCCGGATGGCGTCTTTCTGTCGAATGGCCCGGGCGACCCGGCGGCGACGGGCGCCTACGCCGTGCCGGCGATCCGCGGCGTGCTGGAGACGGGGCTTCCCGTCTTCGGCATCTGCCTCGGCCATCAGCTTCTGGCGCTCGCGCTCGGCGCCAGGACCTACAAGCTGGACCGCGGCCATCGCGGCGCCAACCAGCCGGTGAAGGAACTGGCTACCGGCAAGGTAGAAATCACCAGCCAGAACCACGGCTTCGCGGTGGATGAGGCCAGCCTGCCGGACGGCGTGACAGTGACGCATCGCAGCCTGTTCGACGGCAGCAATGAGGGCATCGCCAGCAGCACCAGGCCCGCGTTTTCGGTGCAGTATCACCCGGAAGCCTCGCCGGGGCCGACGGACAGCCACCACCTGTTCCAGCGCTTTGTCGGCATGATCGAGACCCGCAAGGCGGGATGACAGGGCCATGCCCTCCCCCGACACGCTCCTCATCTTCGCCGCCCTGTCGCTCGGCCTCGCGGTCACGCCGGGGCCGAACATGCTGTACCTGATCTCGCGCTCGCTGGCGCAGGGCACCGGGGCGGGCATGGTCTCGCTAGTCGGCTGCCAGTTCGGGTCCTTCACCATCATGGTCTGCGCCGCTGCCGGCATCACCGCGGCGCTGCTGGCGGTGCCCTATGCCTGGGACATCCTGCGGATCGGCGGCGCCGCCTACCTGCTTTACCTGGCCTGGCAGAGCGTGCGGCCGGGTGGGCAGCCGATCTTTGCCGCCCGCAGGATGCCGCGGGAACCGCGCGCGCGGCTGTTCTGGGTGGGCTTCGCCACGGCGGCGCTGAACCCGAAGGTGGCGCTGTTCTACATGGCGGTGCTGCCGCCCTTCCTGGACCCGGCGCGCGGCAACCTGTTCGCCCAGGCCGCCCTGCTCGGCTTCGTGCAGATCGCCATCTGCACGGCGTGGGATGCGGTGCTGGTCTGGGGTGCCGCGGGGGCGGCGCGCTTCCTCGGCGAGAACCCCACCTGGATGGCGGTGCAGCGCTGGGTGCTCGGCGGTGCGCTGGCCTTGCTGGCCGTGAAGCTCGCCACGGAAAGCCGCGCCACATGATCCCCTTCGCCTTCGGCCTGTTCGCGCTCGCCTATTCGGGCCTGGTGCTGTTCACCGTCGCCTCCTCGCTGCGGCGGCTGATGCCGCCGATGCGCGCGGCACTCGGCGCCTTCGCGCTGTCCGTGCTGGTGCATGGCGCGACGACGCTGATGCTGGGGGAGGAAGCGCCGCTCGCCCTGTATTTCTGGGGCATCCCCCACCTGCTGATCCTGCCGCTGCTGCTGCTGAGCGCGCGGCGCCAATCCAACTCGACCGGAGCCTGACATGCCGAAGCGCACCGACATCAAATCCATCCTGATCATCGGCGCCGGTCCGATCGTCATCGGCCAGGCCTGCGAGTTCGACTATTCCGGCGCCCAGGCCTGCAAGGCGCTGCGCGCCGAGGGTTTCCGGGTGATCCTGGTGAACTCCAACCCGGCCACGATCATGACCGATCCCGGCCTGGCAGATGCCACCTATATCGAGCCCATCACCGTGGAGATGGTCGAGAAGATCATCGCCAAGGAACGCCCAGACGCGCTGCTGCCGACCATGGGTGGCCAGACCGCGCTGAACACCGCGTTGAAGCTGGATGCCGCGGGCGTGCTGAAGAAGTATGGCTGCGAGCTGATCGGTGCCAAGGCGGAGGTCATCGACAAGGCCGAGGACCGGCTGAAATTCCGCGATGCGATGTCCAAGATCGGCATCGAGAGCCCGAAATCCGCCATCGCCCATTCCATGGAGGAAGCCCGCAAGGGTCTCGACCTGGTCGGCCTGCCCTGCGTCATCCGCCCGAGCTTCACCCTCGGCGGCACCGGCGGCGGTATTGCGTATAATCGCGAGGAATTTGAACAGATCGTCGCCGCCGGTCTTTCGGCCTCGATGACCACCGAGGTTCTGGTCGAGGAATCCGTGCTGGGCTGGAAGGAGTATGAGATGGAGGTGGTCCGCGACAGCGCGGATAACTGCATCATCATCTGCTCCATCGAGAATCTGGACCCGATGGGCGTGCATACCGGCGACTCTGTCACCATCGCCCCGGCGCTGACGCTGACGGACAAGGAATACCAGCGGATGCGCGATGCCTCCATCGCCTGCCTGCGGGAGATCGGCGTCGATACCGGTGGCTCCAACGTGCAGTTCGGCATCAATCCCGTCGATGGCCGCATGGTGGTCATCGAGATGAATCCGCGCGTCAGCCGTTCCTCCGCGCTGGCCTCGAAGGCGACGGGTTTCCCCATCGCCAAGATCGCCGCGAAGCTGGCGGTGGGCTACACGCTGGATGAGTTGAAGAACGACATCACCATGGTGACGCCGGCCAGCTTCGAGCCGACGATCGACTACGTGGTCGTGAAGATCCCCCGCTTCACTTTCGAGAAATTCCCCGGCACGCCGGCGACGCTGACCACATCGATGAAGTCGGTCGGTGAGACCATGGCGATCGGCCGGTCCTTCGCGGAGGCGTTGCAGAAGGGCCTGCGCGGGCTTGAGACCGGTTTCACAGGCCTCGATGAAATCGACGTGCCGGGTGATGGCAGCCACGCCGCCATCCGCACCTCGCTGGCCACGCCGAAGCCGGACCGCGCGCTGGTCGTGGCGCAGGCGCTGCGCGCCGGCATGTCGGTGGAGGAAATCCACGAGGCTTGCCGCTTCGACCCGTGGTTCATCCGCGAGATTTCTCGAATTGTCGACGCCGAGCAGAAGGTGAAGGCGGAAGGGCTGCCGAAGACCGCCGATGGCTTCCGGGCGTTGAAGGCACTGGGCTTTGCCGATACGCGCCTGGCCAAGCTCACGGGCAAGACGGAGGCACAAATCTTCGCCGCGCGCGATGCGCTCGGCGTGCATGCCGTGTTCAAGCGCATCGACACCTGCGCGGCGGAATTCGCTTCCGACACGCCTTATATGTATTCCACCTATGAGGGTGGCTTCGGCGCGCCGGATTGCGAAAGCCGGCCCACGGACCGCAAGAAGATCATCATCCTCGGCGGCGGCCCGAACCGGATCGGCCAGGGCATCGAGTTCGACTATTGCTGCGTCCATGCCTGCTATGCGCTGCGCGATGCCGGCTACGAGACCATCATGGTCAACTGCAACCCGGAGACGGTGAGCACCGACTACGACACCTCCGACCGCCTGTATTTCGAGCCGCTGACGGCGGAGGACGTGCTGGCGATCTGCCGCAAGGAACAGGAATCCGGCGAGCTGCTGGGCTGCATCGTGCAGTATGGCGGGCAGACCCCGCTGAAACTGTCCCAGGCGCTGCACAAGGCCGGCATCCCCATCCTGGGCACATCCGCCGAGGCCATCGACATCGCCGAGGATCGCGAGCGTTTTCAACTGTTGCTGAAGTCGCTCGGCCTGAAGCAGCCGCAGAACGGCATTGCCCGCGACCTGGACGAAGCCCTGGTTGAAGCGGAGCGCATCGGCTACCCGGTGGTGGTCCGCCCCTCCTACGTGCTCGGCGGCCGCGCGATGGAGATTGCCTACACCAAGGAACAGCTCCGCCGCTTCGGCGCGGAAGCCGTGAAGGTCTCGGGCGAGAATCCGATCCTGATCGACCAGTACCTGGCCGATGCGATCGAGGTCGATGTGGATTGCATCGCGGATGAAACCGGCGATGTCTATGTCGCCGGCGTGATGGAGCATATCGAGGAAGCCGGCATTCATTCCGGCGACAGCGCCTGCTCCCTGCCCCCCTATTCCCTGCCGCCCGCCATCATCACGGAGCTGAAGGCGGAGACGGAGGCGATGGCCAAGGCCCTGAAGGTCAAGGGCCTGATGAACGTGCAATATGCGGTCAAGGACGGCGAGATTTTTGTGTTGGAGGTGAACCCCCGCGCCAGCCGCACCGTGCCCTTCGTCGCCAAGGCCACCGGCATCGCGGTCGCCAAAATCGGCGCCCTGGTGATGGCCGGGGCGCATCTGAAGACCTTCGGGCTGGACGATACCGCCGTCTCCCGCCACGTCGCGGTCAAGGAAGCCGTCTTCCCCTTCAATCGCTTCCCGAATGTAGACGTGATCCTGGGGCCGGAGATGAAATCGACCGGCGAGGTGATGGGCCTCGACCTGTCCTTCGAGAAGGCCTTCCTGAAGTCGCAGATGGGCGCGGGCGTGAAGCTGCCGGAATCGGGCACGGCCTTCCTTTCGGTCAAGGACAGCGACAAGGCCGGCGCCGTCACACTGGCGCGGCGGTTGATCGAGATGGGGTTCAAGATCCTCGCCACGCGCGGCACCGCGGCCAGGCTGCGCGATGTCGGGCTGGACTGCGCCATCATCAACAAGGTGGCGGAAGGCCGGCCGCACTGCGTGGACGCGATCAAGTCCGATGCCATCCAGCTTGTCATCAACACAGCCAGCGGCGGGCAGAGCGTGTCCGACAGCTTCGACATTCGTCGCAGCGCCCTGACGCACGGCGTCCCGCACTACACGACACTGGCCGGCGCGCGGGCCGCCGTTCACGCCATCGCGGCCCTGAAGGGCGGAACCCTTGATGTGACGCCGTTGCAGGCCTATTTTAAGGGCTCATTCTGAGCGGGCGGGGCGGGGGCAGCACCCCTTCCCCGCCTCGCCTGTTTCAGCGCGCCCCGCGATCCGCTTGCAAAAGCCCAGCCCCATCCGGGACACTGGGCCAAAGGCAGGACAGGGCGCGGGATGCCCGGAGGAAGGACGCGACGTGCAGAAGTTCCCGATGACCGCGGAAGGCCTGGCTCGACTGACGGAGGAGCTGCGTGAGCTCAAGGTCGAGGAGCGCCCGGCCGTGATTCGCGCGATCGCGGAGGCGCGCGCGCATGGTGATCTGTCCGAGAACGCCGAATATCACGCCGCGCGGGAACGCCAATCCTTCATCGAGGGCCGCATCGCCGAGCTGGAATCGGTCATTCCGTCCGTCGAGGTTATCGACCCCACCAGCTTCAGCGGCGACAAGGTGCTGTTCGGCGCGCATGTGACGGTGGTGGATGAGGAGACGGAGCAGGAGAAGACCTATCGCATCGTCGGCCAGTATGAGGCCGACATGAAGAACGGGTCGATTTCCAACTCCTCCCCGCTCGCCAAGGCGCTGATCGGCAAGAAGGTCGGCGACAGCGTGGAGGTTCCGGCCCCGGGCGGCGCCAAGGTGTATGAGATCGCCGGCGTCCGCTTCGTCTGACCCGGCCCGGAGAGATCATGTCCCCGCTTGAGAGCCTGCGCGCGGTGGATGCGCCATCCATCACGCTGGCCGATGTGCGCGCCGCCGCCACCCGTATCCGCGGCGCCGTGCTGCGGACGCCCACCATCTATTCGGATGCGCTGTCCCGCGCGACCGGGGCGCGGGTGCATCTCAAGCTGGACAACCTCCAGGCCACCGGCGCCTTCAAGGAACGCGGCGCGGCCAACCGCATCGCGCTGCTGACGGCACGGGAACGGGAGGCGGGCGTCATCGCCATGTCCGCCGGCAACCATGCCCAGGCGGTGGCGCGGCACGCCTCGCTCGCCGGCATCACCGCCACCATCGTCATGCCCCGCTTCACCCCGGCCACCAAGGTGACCCGCACCGAAGGCTGGGGGGCGCGCGTGGTGCTGCATGGCGAGACGCTGGCCGAAGCGGCGGCGCATGCGCATGAGCTGGCGCTCAAGGGCGGGCTGACTTTCGTCCACCCCTATGACGATGCCGCCGTCATCGCCGGCCAGGGCACCGCGGCGCTGGAGATGCTGGAGGATTTCCCGGATCTCGACACGCTGATCATCCCGGTCGGCGGCGGCGGTCTGCTGACCGGCTGCGCCGCCGCGGCGCGTGAACTCAAGCCCGGCATCACCGTGATCGGCGTGGAGGTGGAGGGCTACCCGGCCATGCACCAGCGCCTGGCCGGCCTGCCCGTCTCCGTCGGCGGCCCCACCGTGGCGGAGGGCATCGCGGTGCGCGATGTCGGCGAAGTGCCCTTCGCCTGGCTGAAGCGCATGGGGATCGAGGTGGTGCTGGCCCCGGAACGCACGGTCGAGCAGGCCATCGCCCTGCTGGCCGAGGGCGCCAAGCTGGTGGCAGAAGGCGCCGGCGCCGCCGGCCTCGCCGCGCTGCTGGCCTATCCCGAACGCTTCGCCGGCCGGAACATCGGCATCCCGATCTGCGGCGGCAACATCGATGCCCGCGCGCTGTCCAATGTGCTGCTGCGGCAGTTGCTGCGCGACGGCCGCATCCTGCGGCTGCATTTCGACATTCCGGACCGCCCCGGCATGCTGGCCGATATCGCCGGCCGCATCTCGGCGCTGGGCGGCAACGTCATCGAGGTCAACCACCAGCAGCTTTTCGGCGCGCCGACCGTGCAGAGCACCGAGCTGTATCTGATGGTCGAGGTGCGCGACGGCACCCAGGGCAACGCCATCATCGCCGCCCTGCAAGCCGCGGACTACGTGGTGCGGCGGGGCTAGCCACGCCTCACGGCGCCGGTCCGTGCAGCGCCGTGCGCAGCGGGCCAAGCTCCGGCAGGTCATGACCCGCCGGCCACAGCGCCACTCGCACCCCCTGCCCGGCCGCTGACATCGATCCGGCATAGCCGATGCCATAGGGGCGGACGGACAGCACGAATTCGCCGCCCGGCGGGGCTGGTGGGCTGAAGGTCAGCCGCAGCAGGCCATCCTCCGCCAGCGTCCCGCTCTGCACCGGCCCGGTCTCCCCGGCGCGCTGCGCGCCGAGCAAGGCCGGCCGGGAGGTCCAGGTGCCGGTCACCGGCCCGGCCCGCTCCCGCGCCAATTGCAGGCCGAGCATCGGAACCGGCGATTGCGGCGTGTTGTGCGGCGTGATCAGGAAGACCTGCCAGGGGCCGGTCAGCGTCGAGCCATGGCGTTCCTCCACCACCGGCACCACGGGGATGGTGAAGCTGGCCGGCGCGCCGGGGGCGATGGTGATTTCGGCCTCGAAGGTCACCTCACCGGGGGCGATCGCGGTCACCCGGTAGCGGCCGGGCAGGAAGCGGCCGCGCCCCTCCGCGCCCGGCTCCTGCGGCGCCCAGGCCTCGGGCGGCAAATCAGGGTCGAGCGGCACCGCGGACCAGGTGACGGGGCCCGGCGGCACGCCCTCCGGCAGCCGAAAAGTCGCCTCAACCTCCGGCATCGAATCCTGACCTGGATCGGCGCGGGTGGCGGCGGCGGCCTGGGCGGCGAGGGCGGCGACGCCGGTGGTATCCGCATCCTGGAAGGGCACGCCGACGCCGAAGCGGCGGGCGAACATCACCTCGGTCCGGCTGGCATTCAGGTAGCGCACCTCATACTCGCCCGGCTCGGCGGGCACCCGCAGGCCGCTCCGCCCCCTGCTGGACAGGCCGAAGGACCAGTCCGCGCCGTATTGGCCCGGCGGGTCACCGGGGCGGGCGATCACCACCCGCTCACCGGCCTGGTCGGGTCCACGATAGGTGAAGACGACGCGGCTGCCCGGCGCGACCGAGCCCACCGGCTCGAACCCCATATTCGGCGCCACCACCGCCACCGCCTGGCGGGCGATGATGCCGCCGGACGCGGCGCGGATGATCAGGTCGTATTCGCCCGGCTGCTGCGGCGCCCGCCGTCCGGCCGGGTTGTTCGGCCGCTCGCCCGTGCCGCCGATCACGCCGAAGCTGGCGCTGGCCGGCGCGGTGTTCGCGCCACGCGGCACGAAGCCCATGTAATCCACGTAGCGCGCCTCGCCGCGCCAGCGGATGCGATAGGTGAAGCCCGCCTCGGCCTTGGCGTCGAGGTCGAAGGCGGCCTCCCGCTCGGGCGGCGGCGGCGCGG
>NZ_JAUYTS010000014.1 GCF_030695085.1 Falsiroseomonas sp.
TACGTCCAGATGGAGCTGTGGCGGGTGCGGCGCGAACGCTACTGGATGCGCTGGCTGGCGAGAATCCTGACGCCGCTGGTCTTCCTCGTCGGGGTGGCCATCCTGGCGGCCCAGCCGGCCCCGGCCGGGCACGAGGCGGCCTATCGCGGGCTTCAGGCGCTCGCCCTGGTGCTCAGCGTGGTCGTCTCCCTGGCCTCCTATTTCTTCTGGCAGACGCCGACCTCGGCGGTGCAGGACAAGCTCGGCATCGAGAACTGGGTCCGCTATGCCTCGCTGGACGTCGACAACGCCGTCGCCGACCAGGTGCGGCGCGACAAGGAGCGGCTGGTCGAATACCGGGCCCTGACGCGCGGCGGACGCTGATAACCCGGACTTGACCGGCGTCAAGGACGGCTCGGGCGCCGCGGGGCAGGCTCACCGCCGTCATGATGCTGCTCGAACAACCCCGGATGCGCCGTCGCCGCCTTGCGAGAAAACGGCTGCGCCGTGCGCAGGGGAAGGGAAATCATCGGCCGCTGATCATTGCCGCCCTGGCGATTATTGCGGGCGTGGGGACCGTCTCATTCGCCTATCATCGCGACATGGCGGAAGCCCGGGCCCACACCGAGGGGCGCAGCCAGGTCGTCGACAGCCCGTGGGGCCCGATCGAATACGCCGATGTCGGCGCCGGCCCGCCGGTCCTCATGATCCACGGCAGCGGCGGCGGCTTTGACCAGGGCCTTGCCTTCAGCGAACCCCTGGCGCGCCAGGGCGTGCGGATCATCGCCCCATCGCGGTTCGGCTATCTGCGCAGCGCCATGCCGGACGGCGCGACGGTGGAGATGCAGGCCGACGCCCTTGACTGGCTGATGCGGCGGTTGGAGCTCGAGCGGGCAGTCATAATCGGCGGATCGGCGGGCGCCCTGTCGGCGACCCAGCTGGTGCTCAGGCATCCGGAGCGGTGCCGCGGTCTGGCGCTGGTGGTCCCTGCCCTGCACGCTCCGGACCGCCTGCCAGGCGCCAACGCCGCGCCGGATCCGGGAGCGCAGCGGATGATCAACGCCGTTCTGGGCTCCGACCTGTTGTTCTGGGCGGGGTTCCGCGCGGCGCCGGACTTCATGACCCGCATGGTCCTGGCCACCGA
>NZ_JAUYTS010000015.1 GCF_030695085.1 Falsiroseomonas sp.
CGTCGTCCTGGCCATCATGAACGTGCTCTACGAGGGCCTCGCCGACAGCAAATACCGGCCCTGCCCGCTCCTGGTGAAATATGTCGAGGCTGGCTGGCTCGGGCGCAAGTCCGGGCGCGGCTTCTACGACTATTCCGGCGACACGCCGGTTCCGACGCGGTGAGTCCGGCCCGATGATCCCGACCCTGGAAAAGCCCGAGGACTTCCCCGGCCAGCAGCGGGTGGCGTGGCGGCGCGAGCCTCACCGGATCGCCCTGGCCGCCGTCGCCGGCGCCCTGTGGCCGCCGTTGGTCGTCACTCTCGTCATATGGCCGGCGAAGAACTGGCTGCCCGGCCTCGAGATGGACTGGCGGCTGGTGGTCCTGGCGATCGGCGTCCTGGCCGTGCCCGGAGGCATCTGGCTGCTGGCGCGCGAGCGCGAACGCAATGGCCGGCCCGCAACCCGGTTGGGCGCGGTCTGGCGTTTCATGTTCTACGGCGGCCTGCTGGCGGCGGCGCTGCAGGCCATGCTGGCCCTGACCATGTCGGTGGTGAGTTGGTTCGAGGCCGAGGGCGTCGCCGAGGCGGCGGGCGCGACCGAGACCACTTTGCTGATCTTCGGCGTCGGCGGCCTGCCGGTCGCCGTGCTGGTCGGCGTCAGCTACGCCCTCTGGGCCGGGCTTTGCGTCGCCTTCATCGCCTTCATGCCCCAGCCCGAGGTGCGCGACAGGCTGGGCCTGATGAGCGACGCCGCGGAAGACTGACGCCTTACCGCGAATTCAGTTTCAAGCCGTCGCTGCATCAGCCAAGCTGGCGCTCGCCAGGATTGGGGGGAACATCATGGCCGCTGAACCGATCACCGCGCCGTCGGCTGCGCCGTCCGCCAAACTTCAGCCCGTGGCCACGACTGACCGTCTATTCAGCCTTGATGTCGTCCGTGGACTGGCCGTGCTGGGAATCCTGGCGGTCAACGCCATGACCTTCGCCTGGCCTTGGGCGGTGTCGTCCAATCCCAGCATCCAGCCTGGTTTCGACGCGGAGGCGGCGCAAGGCTGGCAGATTATGCACGTCTTCTTCCAGGACAAGATGCGCACACTGTTCTCGATGCTGTTCGGAGCATCGATCTTCCTCATCGGCGGCGAGCGCTTCGATCCGGCGTGCGGCAAGCTGTTGCGCAGCCGCCTGTTCTGGCTGGCCG
>NZ_JAUYTS010000019.1 GCF_030695085.1 Falsiroseomonas sp.
ATTTCATGGGCCAGTTCGGCGGCGCGCTCCTCGATAATCAGGCCGACCTTTCGGCGCACGGCCTCGAACTCCGCCTCGGACGGCTCCGGCGCCGCCGCGGCCTCGGCCGCGGCCAGCCGGGTCAGGGCCTCGGCCGCCTTCAGCTGGGCCAGCGCTTCGGCGGCGCGGCCCTCCACAAGCAGGGCGGCGGCGCGATCGAGGGCGCGGCGTCGGATGACCGGGCCGGCGGGCGGATCGGTCCCGTCAGGGGGCGCGCCCGGGTCCGTGTCTGGTCCGGCGATCCGTTCGCGCGGCGGCAGATCGCGATCCGCCCGCGCGGCCTGATGCCGCCGCGACCAGCCCTCGCGCCGGCATTTCTTCCTCAGATTGGCCAGGCCGACGTCGAATCGCCGCGCCACCGACGGCCCGCTCTCGCCGGCCTCATAGGCGTCACGCACCCGCATCCACACCTCGGGGCCGCGATATTTTCTGAGACGGAAATGGTCCATGGCGAGACCAGACCACGCCCCTGCGTCAGAATCGGACGCAGGCGTATCCATGATCTCCGAATTCGCACCGGCCGTCGTCGGAGTCGCGCTTCCGGCGTCGTCCAATTCTCCCGGACCGTTCCCCTTTCGACGCGAAGCGTCATCCGGTCCGTCTGCGGCGCCAGCGCAGGGTTCATCACCAAGGCCACGAGGAAGGGAGGAAGGCCACGAAGCTCGCACCGGCCCTTCGTGTCCTTTGTGATTCCTTTGTGCCCTTTGTGATGAACCTGCTCGCGCTGACGCGCGCACCCCGCCGCCGTCGCCACGCCCCTACCGGCAGAACCGCGTCTCCGTCGCCTCCAGATGCAGGTGATCGGCGTGGGCGGCGTTGTAGTCCGGGCTCAGAACCGTGCCGAAGATGCGGCAGGCGTCGTCGCGGATGCGGCGCAGGAAGCGCGCCTCCGGGGCGTCTCCGGTCCAGTGCCCCGCCAGGGTTACCCGCCGTCCGTCGCGCAGCCGCACCCCGGACAGGTCCAGCGCCGCCGCCCGGGCATGGGCGCTGACCCGGTTCGAAACCCCGCCGTTGTTGACGTTGCGACAGGCATAGGCGCCCATGTGATCGATCTGGACCACGTCCGAGCCGAGGATCTCGCGCGCCGCCGGCTCCAGCGACTGCCGCCGCCAGATGCTGAGCGCCAGGGCGGTGCGGCAGGTCATC
>NZ_JAUYTS010000023.1 GCF_030695085.1 Falsiroseomonas sp.
CCCTACACCCTGCCGCCCTGCCAAGCCGTGCGGCTGACCCGCCGCGCCGCCGCCCGCGCCCGGCCCGCACCCGCCCGCCTCCCCTTGCTGGCGGTGGGGGAGGGCCGGGCCGAGGCGGCGCGCGCCGCCGGCTGGGCGCAGGCGGAGGCGGCCGGGGGCACCGCGGTGGACCTCGCCCGGCTGGCCTCGGCCCGACTCGACCCGCAGGCGGGGCCGCTGCTGCTGGCGGTGGGGCAGGGCTATGCGCTGGATCTGGCGGCCGATCTGCGCCGCCGCGGCTTCCGGGTGCTGCGCCGCATCGCCTATGCCGCACGGCCCGCCACCACGCTGCCCGGCGCGGTGCGGGATGCGCTGGCATCGGGCGAGGTGCCGCCCGTCATTCTGTTCCACTCGCCTCGGTCGGCGCGCTGTGCCATCACTTTGTTTCGGGAGGCCGGGCACGCGGAGACGATTGCGCAGATGGCGGCGTTGGTGATCAGCCCCCGGGTTGCGGAAGCAGCCCGCACGGCGATCGCCCCGTTGCGGTGGCGCGACCTTCGGGTTGCGGCACGGCCCTCCGAGGATGCATTGCTGGCGCTGCTCGGCCCCGTTTCGCGGGGCGGGGCAGCCCGACCCTAGTTTGCGAGACGTCCAGCGGCTTTGCCGGACCTGAACATGCTCTAGCTGCGCCAGGAGACCCATGAGCCAGACCCCGCCCCCCTCCTTCGCCGAGCGCTTCCGCCGCTTCCGCCTGGACCCGGCCGCCCTGCCCATCCTGGTTGCGGCCGTGGTGCTTGTGGGTGCCGTCGCCTGGTTGCTGGCCCGGCCGCTGCCGCAGGAGGCCGGCCGCGCGCCGGACCCGGCGCTGACGGGCCAGGTCGCGGCGCTGGAGTCGCGGCTGGCCGCGCTGGAGGGCCGCGGCGGCCCCGACTTCGCCCCGCTGGAGGCGCGCATCGCCGCCGCCGAGCAGGCAGCGCGGGAGGCCGCGTCGCGGCCGGCGCTGGATACCAGTGAATTCGCGCCGCGGAGCGCGCTGGAAGACCTCGCGCCGCGGAGCGCGCTGGAGGCTCTCGCGCCGCGCAGCGCCCTGGAGAACCTGGCGCCGCGTGCGGCGGTGGAGGCGCTGGGCCAGCGCGTCGATGGCCTGGCACAGCGCGCCGAGGCCGCGATCCAGCAGGAGGAAGCCCGCGCCACCGCCAGTTCCGCCCGGATCGAGGGTGTGGCCCGCGAATTGGCGACCCGCCTCGGCACCGCCGAACAGGCGCAGTCCCAGGCCGGGGAGCGCCTCGGCACGCTCGAATCCCGCCTGACGGAGCGGCTGGCCGCGCTGGAAACCGCATTGTCCGAGCGTCGTGCGGAGATCACCGCGCAGGCGGCCCGCATCCAGGAACTGGAAGGCCAGGCGCAGCGACTTGCCGCGCTGGAAGGCCGCGCCGGCCGGCTCGCCACGCTGGACCAGCTTCGCGCCGCGCTGGAAGCCGGCGCTCCGCTGGGGGGCGCGCTGTCCTCGCTGCGCGAGCCGCCCGCCGCGCTGACCCGCTTCGCCGAGACGGCCCCGCCCACCGAATCCGGCCTGCGCCTGGCCTTCGAGGATGCGGCGCGTGCCGCCCATGCGGCCAGCGACCCGGCGCGCCAGGGCCAGGGCGTGCTGGATTCCGCCGTCTCCCGCCTTTCCGGCCTGGTGACCGTGCGGCGCGGCGAGGAGGTGCTGTGGGGCGATGCCGCCGCGGCCGAGATCGAGAAATCCCGCCGCGCGCTGGAGGCCGGCGATCTGGAAGGCAGCCTGGTGCCGCTGCGCCGTCTCTCGCCGCCGGCCCAGGCCGCGATGCGCCCCTGGGTCGAGCAGGCGGAGGCGCTGATCGCGGCGCGCACCGCGCTTCGCGCCCTGGCCGCGGGCTGAGGACCGGATCATGCGGAGCGCCCTGATCTACCTGGTTCTTCTCGTCGCCGGCATCGCCGGCATCCTGTGGCTGGCCCAGGTCGGCGGCGCGGTGGAAATCCGCGTCGGCGATGCGGAGGTGCTGGTCGGCCTGCCGGTGGCGCTGCTGCTGCTGGCGGTGCTGTTCATGGTCCTGCACCTGCTGCTGGTGGCCATCTCCGCCCTGCGGCGGCTGCCCGGCCGGCTGCGGGACCGCAAGGCCGCCCGTCGCCGTGGCGAGGGCGATGCCGCCGTGACCCGCGCCCTGGTGGCGCTGGCCGCCGGCACCTCCGACGCCGCGCGCATCGAGGTGAAGCGCGCCCGTAAGGGGCTCGGTGATACGCCGCAGACCCTGCTGCTGGCCGCCGAGGCCGAGCGCCTGGCGGGGCGTGAGGAAGCGGCGACCGAGATTTTCCGCCAGCTTGCCGCCACGCCGGATGCCCGCTTCCTCGGCCTGCGCGGCCTGCTGCGCCAAGCCATCCAGAAGGAGGATTGGCCCGCCGCCCAGCGCCTGGCGCGGGAGGCCGAGGCCGCCCAGCCCGGCGCCGCCTGGCTGCGCCAGGAACGCGAGACGCTGGCGCTGCGGATGCGCGATTGGCGCGAGGCGCTGACGCTGGCACCACCCGGCGCCGGCCAGGCCGCGCTGGCCCTGGCCGCGGCGGGGCAGGAGCCGGATGCGACCCGTGCGGCGGAGCTGGAACGGCAGGGCTTCGCCGCCGATCCGGCCTTCGCCCCGGTGGCGCTGGCACACGCCCAGCGGCTGAAGGACAGCGGCAGCCCGCGCCGGGCGCGGGCCGTGCTGGAACAGGCCTGGACGGCGCAGCCGCATCCGGACCTGGCGCGCGACTATCTGGTGGATGATGTGGACGCGCTGGCCCGGATGAAATCCGCCGAGGTACTGGTCAAGGGCAGCCCGCGCCATGCCGAAAGCCGGCTGCTGGTGGGCCGCGCGGCGCTTGAAGCCGGGCTGACCGGCCGGGCGCGGCAGGAACTGGACGCGCTGGTCGCCTCCGGCCAGGCCGATCGCCGCGCCTTCCTGGCGCTGAGCGACCTGGAGGAGGCCGAGCATGGCGAGACGCCGGAAGGCCGCGCCGCCCAGGCACGCTGGCTGCGCCAGGCCGCGACGGCCGCGCCGGAACCGCGCTGGCGCTGCGCCTCCTGCGGCACGGACCACGCGCAATGGGCGCCGGTCTGCCCGAAATGCCAGGCGGTCGGCACCATCAACTGGGCCAGCCCGCAGACGCTGCCGGCGACGGTGGGGTAGGGGGCTGCCCCCACCCGGCCGCTGCGCCACCACCATCCCCCGCTTAGCGGGTGGTCGCGGCATTGCCGCGACGCCGAAGGCTGGTCGGCGCGGGGGGGGGGGGCGGCGGCCTAGCCTAACCCTGGACCCTACCCCTGGGCCGCGTCGCTTTCGATCACGCCATCCACCAGATTGACGCGCCGGCTGGCGCGGGCGGCCAGCGCGGCGTCATGCGTCACCACCACCACCGCGCAACCTTCCTCCCGCGTCAGCCGCGCGAAGATGTCGAAGACGGCGGCGGCGTTCGCGCTGTCCAGGTTCCCGGTCGGTTCATCCGCCAGGATCAGCGCCGGGTCGTTCGCCAAAGCGCGCGCGATGGCGCAGCGCTGGCGCATGCCGCCCGAAAGCTGTTCCGGCAGTTTCTGGGCGGCCGGCGCCAGGCCGAAGGCATCGAGCAGCCCCATCGCCCGGTCCCGCGCCGCGGCACCGCGCAGCAGGCCGCGGCGGCGGATCGGGATCAGCACATTGTCCAGCGCGGTGAATTCCGGCAGCAGGAAGTGGAACTGGAAGACGAAGCCCAGCCGCGCCAGTCGCAGCGCCGCCAGCTCCGCCGCCGGCAGCCGCGCCGTGTCCTTCCCCTCCAGCAGCACATGTCCCTCGCTCGGCCGGTCGAGCAGGCCGAGCAGATACAGCAACGAGGATTTGCCGGAACCCGAAGGGCCGGTGACGGCGATGAATTCGCCCGCTCGCAGGGTCAGGTTGATGTCCCGCACCAGCACCGGGCCTTCCGGCAGGCGGCGGGTGACGCCACGCGCCTCCAGCAGCGGCGGCACTAGGCGGCGCCCCGCACCACCTGCACCGGATCCAGCCGGCTGGCGCGCCGGGCCGGGATGACGGAGGCGAGCGCGGCCGCCACCATGGCAAAGAAGCTGGCCAGCAGATACAGCCGCCAGTCCCGGTCCAGCAGGAACTGGCCCTGGCCGGAGGGGGTGTTGGTGCCGAAACGGATCAGCGCCAGCCCCTCGATCATCAGCGCGCCCAGCACGCAGCCGACCAGCGCGCCGAGCAGCCCGGCGACGATGCCCTGCACCAGGAACAGCAGCTGGATATCCCCTTCCGTGAAGCCGAGCGACTTCAGGATGGCGATGTCGCGCGTCTTCTCGATGACGACCGTGGAGATCACGTTGTAGATGCCGAAGGCGGCGACCAGCAGGATGGCGCCCGTCACCGAGAACATGATGGCGTTCTGGATGACGAAGACGGTCAGGATATTGGCCGATTGTTCTTCCCAGCTTTCGGTGCGGTCGCCGAAGCGCGCCTCGATCTGGCGGGCCATGGGTTCGGCCTGGGTCACATCCGCCAGGCGGATCAGGATCTGGTTCACCACATTCGGGCGGTCCGCCAGCACCTGCGCCACCTTCAGAAGCGCGAAGCCGTGCCCCTGGTCCACCGCCTGGATGCCGGTGCGGAACATGCCCACCACCTTCATCGACAGCACCGTGCCGTTGGGCGCCACGGCCGAGAGCGTGTCCCCCATGCCGATGCCGAGCCGCCAGGCCAGCGCCTCGCCCACGATGATGCCGTTGGCGGAGCGGCGCAGGTCGTCCAGCGTGCCGGCGATCATGTCCGATTCGATGTTGGAGACGCGGCGATGCCGCTCCGGCTCCAGCCCCGTCAGCACGGCGGAAACATCGCGGGAGCCGTAGCGCAGCAGGGATTGCGCCTGCAGCACGGGGGCGGCGGCGACACCTTCCATCGCCTCCAGGATCGCCACTTTCTGCGCGGCATTGCGGATGCCGCGCACCCGGTCCCGCGGCTTCACGCCATGCACCAGCACGGCGCCATCCGGATGGGCGAGTTCCGCCGCCTGCGCCGTGGGGCGGCGGGTTTCGTCCTTGATGGTGATGTGCGGCGAGACGTCGATGATCTGGGTGACGAAATAGGTCTGGAAGCCACGCATGATGGCGGCGGTGGCGATGAAGAAGGCCACGCCCAGCGCGATGCCGGTGACGGAAACCAGGGTCTGCCGCAACCGCCGCGTCAGCATGCCGCGTGCGAGGTCCAGCAGCAGATTCATGGTGCGGGCGTCGCCTCCAGCCGCACCGCGGCGCCGTCCCGCAGCCCGTCCGGCGGGTTCAGTACCACCGCCTCGCCGGCGGCCAGGCCGCGCAGGATCTCGATGCTGCGGGGCGCCTGCACGCCGATCTCCACCTCCCGCCGCTGCGCCACTTCCTTCTCCACCACCCATAGGTGGGCGCGGCGGGTGGTGCCGGGGGGCGCGGCCGGCGGCGCGGTGGGCGAGGCATCGCGCGGCGCGGGCGGCAGCACCACGGCGGTGGGCGGCACCAGCACCGCGTCGGGCGTCTCACGCAGCACGATATTGGCCTCCACCGTCATGCCGATGCGGAGCGGCGTGTCATCCGGCAGCGCCAGCCGCACGCGATAGGCCTTGCGGACGGTATCCCCCTTCGGCGTGATCTGGCCGACCTCGCCGGTCATCGGGCGGCCGGGGAAGGCATCGGCGCGCAGCAGGGCGCGCTGGCCGGGGGTGATGCGGGCAATGTCCTGCTCATCCACCTCGGCCGTGATGCGCAGCGGGCGGGGTTCGCCCACCCAGAACAGGGCGGCGGGCGTGTCCACCACCTCGCCCACCTCGGCGTCGCGGCGCAGGACCAGGCCAGCGGCGGGGGCGCGCACGATGTAGTCATCCAGCCGCTGGTTCGCCGCATCGGCCAGGGCGCGGGCGGTCTGGGCGTCCCGCTCCGCGCGTTCCAGCGTGGTGCGGGCGGTGATGTCGCGCGCCACCAGGGTGCGGGTGCGGGACAGATCCTCCACCGCGAAGCGGGCGCGGGCCTCGGCTTCGGTCGCGGCGGAGCGCGCCTGGCGGTCATCGAGCCGCGCGAGCGGCTGGCCTTCGGTGACACGCTCGCCTTCCTCCACCAGCACCTCGGTCAGGCGGCCGCGGATGGCGGGGCCGATGCGGGCCCATTGCTCCGGCTCCACCGTGCCGGTGGCATAGACCGCCTCCAGCGCGGTGCCCTGGGTGGCGAGTGCGATGCCGACGCGCGGCGGCAGCCCGAACCGGACCCAGGCCGCGATACCGCCAATGAGGAGGATGACGAGGAGGAGGAGGAGACGACGCATCTGGCGCGAGGCTAGCAGAGTCGTGGCGCGCGGTCATGGGAGGGTTCGGAGCCGGGTTGTCGCCAGGCGCGCGCGGCGCTATAGGGCCGCGCTGTGGGTGCGCCGACATAGCTCAGCGGTAGAGCAACTGATTCGTAATCAGTAGGTCCCCGGTTCAATCCCGGGTGTCGGCACCATAGCTTTCAGTGACATAGCGCGTATTGTACCCCAGCTGTGGCCGGCCATGGTGCCTTTATGGTGCCTCGCCTGCCGTTCTGGTGGTTGGCGTCCCGGTCCGGACGAGCACGGCTTCGCCCGCATCACCCATCCCCGGACCAACAGTCTTTGCTGGCTTTCCCCATGGCGCGCGCCACCACCGGGAACGCGGGGAACAGCCGGTCGTCGGACAGCGACAATACGCCATGCGGATGATCGCGGTCCGCCCAACCGGACGAGCCACGCAGCACCACTGGGCTCGCCGGCGGTTGCGCGTGGGGAGGCGGCCTGCCGGCAGCACGGTGGCGTGATCCCGGCGCCGGCCTCGCGCAGTCTGGAAGTGACAAGGCCGCGGGCCTGCGGGTAACTTCGCTTGAAGGTTCCGCAGCGGACTCGCGCGTGAAGGGCAGGAGATCGTCGGTATGGCCAAACTCAACGTCAACGGGGCGGTGGTGGAACTCGATGTCGCCACGGAAACGCCCCTGCTCTGGGCGCTGCGGGACCAAGCGGGTCTCACCGGCACGAAATATGGCTGCGGCATCGCGGCCTGCGGCGCCTGCACCGTCCACATCGATGGCCAGGCCATCCGCTCCTGCATCACACCGGTCTCGGCGCTCGATGAATCCCAGAAGATCGTGACGATCGAGGGGTTGTCGCCGGACGGCAACCACCCCGTCCAGGTGGCATGGCGCGAGCTGGACGTGCCGCAATGCGGCTTCTGCCAGTCCGGCATGATCATGGCCGCCGCCGCCTTGCTGGCGCAGACGCCGCGTCCGACCGATGAGGACATCAACGTGGCCATGAGCAACATCTGCCGCTGCGGCACCTACAACCGGGTGCGCGCCGGCATCCACAAGGCCGCCGCTGGCGGCATCACCGGCTGAAGGAGGCGCGCATCATGGCCCCGCTCGACAACGTCGCGCCGTCCCGCCGCCTTTTGCTGAAGGGGGCGGCCGCAGGCGCCGTCCTGTTCGGCTTCCACCTGCCGCCCAGGCAGGCGCTCGGCCAGGCTGCGCCCTCGGCACAGGTGCCGGCAAGCCCCGCGGCACAAGTGCCGGAAATCAACGCCTGGGTGGTGATCCACCCGGATGACCGCGTGGTGCTGCGCATGGCGCGGTCCGAGATGGGCCAGGGCACGCGCACCGGCCTCGCGCAGATGATCGCCGAGGAACTGCACTGCGACTGGTCGAAGATCAGCACCGAATATGTCACGCCCGGCCAGAGCCTGGCGCGCAACCGCGCCTGGGGCGCCTTCCTCACCGCCGGCAGCCAGGGCATCCGCAACAGCCAGGATTACGTCCGCAAGGGCGGCGCCGCGGCGCGTATCATGCTGGTGGAGGCAGCGGCGGCCCGCTGGGGTGTTCCGGCGGCGGAATGCAGCGCCAAGGACAGCGTGATCACGCACGGCCCCACGGGGCGCACGCTGCGCTACGGTGAAGTGGCGGCCGATGCCGCGAAGCTGACACCGCCGGCCGAGGTTCCGCTGAAGGACCCGAGCGACTGGACCGTCATCAACACCTCCAAGCCGCGCCTCGATACGGCGGCGAAGACGACGGGCAGCCTGATCTACGGCTCCGATCTGAAGATGCCGGGGATGCTGGTGGCCGTGCCGCGGCGCTGCCCGGTGTTCGGCGGCACGGTGCGCTCCGTCGACCGCGCAAGTGCCGCCTCCATGCCTGGCGTCCGGCACGTGCTGCAGGTGGGCGATGGTGCGGTGGCCGTGGTGGCCGACACCTTCTGGCAGGCCAAGACGGCGCTCGATGCGCTGAAGGTGGAGTGGGAGGTGGGCGAGAACGGCAAGGTCTCCTCCGCCACCATCGATGCGACGCTGACCGAGGGGCTGGACGCGGCGGAAGCCTTCATCGGCAACCAGAACGGCGACGCGCGCGCCGCCATCGGCGCCGCGCCGCGCAAGCTGGAGGCGGTGTATTCCTACCCCTTCCTCAACCACGCGCCGATGGAGCCGATGAACGCCACGGTGGTGTGGACGGCGGAGCGCTGCGATGTCTGGTGCCCGACCCAGAACGGCGAGGCGGCGCTGGCCGCCACCGCCCAGGCGGCCGGCCTGCCGCAGCAGCAATGCGACATCCATCGCGTCGACCTCGGCGGCGGCTTTGGCCGGCGCACCACGCATGACTGGCTGATCGACGCGGTGCTGATCGCCAAGCAGATCCCGGGCGTACCCATCAAGACGATGTGGACGCGCGAGGAGGACATGGTGCAGGGGCGCTACCACCCCGTCACCAAGGCGAAGATGACCGCCGGCCTGGATGCGAATGGCGAGATCACCGGGCTGCACATGCGCATCTCCGGCCAGTCGATCCTGTCCTTCGTGTTCCCGAACGCGCTGCAGGCCGGCCGCGATCCCGTGGTGTTCCAGGGGCTCAATGCGGGCGGGGCCGAGGGGCAGATCGGCTATAGCTTCCCGAACCTGTTGATCGACCATGCGATGCGGAACACGCATGTGCCGCCGCATTTCTGGCGCGGCGTGAACCACAACCAGAACGCCATCTACCTGGAATGCTTCCTGGATGAGGTGGCGCATGCCACGGGGCAGGACCCGCTGGCGTTGCGCCGCAAGCTGATGGCGAACCACCCGAAGCACCTCGGCGTGCTGAATGCGGTGGCGGAGCGCATCGGCTGGGGCGGGCCGCTGCCGGAAGGCGTGCAGGGCCGCGGCATCGCGCAGCAGATGGGCTTCGGCAGCTATGTCGCCGCCGCAGCCGATGTCTCGGTGAGCGACCAGGGCGTGCTGCGGATCCACCGCATCGTGGCGGCCACGGATTGCGGCTATGCCGTCAACCCGCAGCAGATCGAGATGCAGGTGGAAGGCTCCTTCGTCTATGGCCTTTCGGCGCTGCTCTATGGCGAATGCACGGTGAAGGACGGGGCGATCGAGCAGACCAACTTCGACACCTACAACATGCTGCGCATGGACGAGATGCCGAAGGTGGAAACCATCGTCATGCCCTCCGGCGGGTTCTGGGGCGGCGTGGGCGAGCCGACCATCATGGTGGCGGCGCCGGCGGTGCTGAACGCCATCTTCGCCGCCACCGGCAAGCGCATCCGCACCGTGCCGCTGAAGGACCAGGATCTGCGCCGCGCGTGACGGCGCGCCCCGACCCCTCCCCCACAGGCGGGGGAGGGGCTGGCTGGGCCTGCCGGCTGGGGCTCGGGCTCATGCTGCTGCTGCCCGGCGGCCCTGGCGTGGCGCAGGTGGCGCCCCACAGCGTTACCGGTGATGCGATCGAGGCGCCGCTGAATGGCCTTGCCGGCGATGCCGCGCGCGGTGCCGCGGTGACACGGAACCGGGAGACGGCGAATTGCCTGATTTGCCATTCCATCCCCGACACGCGGGAGCAGTTCATGGGTGATATCGGCCCGCCGCTCGCGGGGGTTGGATCTCGGCTGAGCCAGGGCCAGATCCGGCTGCGGCTGGTGGACCCGACGCGGCTGAACCCAGGGGCGGTGATGCCGCCCTATCACCGCATCGCCGGCCTGACGCGGGTGGATGAACGCTATCGTGGCCAGCCCGTGCTGACCGCCCAGGAGATCGAGGATGTGGTCGCCTTCCTCGCCACGCTGAAGGACAGAGAGGAATGAGCCTGCACCGCCGCACCCTGCTTGCCCTGCCCCTCGCCGCCGCCGCGGCGGGCGGGGCGGCGGCGCAATCCGTCACCGGCGAGAGCTTCGCAGCCGCGGAACGCGCCATCCTCGCGGGCCGGACACCGGTGGCGGAAGGCGTCACCATCGCCATGCCGCCGCTGTCGGAGAACGGCAACGCCGTGGATCTCTCGGTGAAGGTCGAGAGCCCGATGACGGCGGAGGACCATGTCTCGGCCATCCACATCCTGTCGGAGCTGAACCCTTTCCCGCGCGTCGCGCACTTCGCCCTCTCGCCCCGCGCGGGAAGGGCGGAGGTCACGACGCGGATCAGGCTCGCCACGACGCAGAGCATCGTGGTGCTGGCGGAAACCAGCACCGGCCGGGTGCATCGCGGCACGCGGGAGGTCATCGTCATCCTCGGCGCCTGCGTGGACGGGGGCTGAGCCGATGGCGGAAAACATCCTCGCCCGCATCACCCTGCCGGAGCAGGCGCGGAAGGGCGAGGTCGTGACGGTGCGCGTCATCGTCCGCCATCCGATGGAACGCGCGGTGGATGCTCCCGGCCTGCGGCCGGTGCCGCGGAAAATCCTGCACACGCTGCGCGTCACCTATGCCGGCGCCGAGGTGTTCCGGATGGAGATGTCGCCCGGCATCGCCGCCAACCCCTATGTCGAGTTCACCACCGTCGCGGTGGAAAGCGGCGCCATGGTTTTCGAATGGCAGGAGGATGGCGGCACGGTCTATCGGCGCGAGGCGCGGCTGGAGGTGGAGTGAAGCGCGCGGCGTCGCTCGCGCTGCTCGCCGGGCTCGGCCTCGCGGCCCTCGCCGTGGCGGCGGAGGTGCGGCCCCCGCAGGATTACCTCTCGCCCGCCTTGCGGGCGCAGCAGGACGACCCTTCGCGCCATCCCGGCTGGCTCTGGGTGGATGAGGGCGAGGCGCTGTGGCGGCGGGGCGATCCAAGCTGCCAGTCCTGCCACGGCGATATCGCCGGCATGGCGGGGGTGGCCGCGCGCTACCCTGCCGTGGCGCAGGATGGCGCGCTGCTGAACCTGGAAGGCCGGATCGAGCGCTGTCGCACGCGCCACCAGGGCCAGCCCGAATTCGGCTATGAGAGCGAGGCGCTGCTGTCGCTCACCACCGCCGTCGCGTCGCGCTCGCGCGGCCTGCCCATGTCGGTGGCGGTGGGCGGGCCGGCGGCGGCGTTCCTCGAGCAGGGTCGGACGCTTCATGAGACGCGGCAGGGCCAGCTCAACCTGGCCTGTGGGCAGTGCCATGATGACAATGCCGGGCGCAGGCTGCGCGGTGACGTGATCTCGAACGGGCTCGGCACCGGGTTTCCCGCCTATCGGCTGGAATGGAACGAGGTCGGCTCCCTGCACCGCCGGCTGCGCGCCTGCCAGCTTGGCGTCCGCGCCACGCAGTTCGAACTGGGCGCGCCGGAATACACGGCGCTGGAACTGTTCCTGGCCCACCGCGCCCGCGGCCTGCCGGTGGAGGCGCCGGGCCTGCGGCGTTGAGATTCAAGAAAACATGTCCGCCGTGATGCTCTCATACCAGCCATCGGCGTAGAGCGCCTCCAGCCGGCGCTGTTCCGGCAGGTCGCCGCGGGGCGAGGTGCCGCCGGAATCGGGAACCTCCTCCACCGCGCTGCCATCCGCATTCGGGCGGAAGATGTTGACCACGGAAATCCCGTAGCCCTCGCCCGCATGAGAGTAGCAGGTGTTGAAGTACACCGGCCGCGGCGCCAGCGGCTCCGCCTCGGGCGCCGGCGCACCGCGCAGCGCGGCCAGGGCGCTGGCCACCGCCTGCTTCGCGGTGCTGTTGGCGAGGAAGCCGGATTTCGGCATCGCCCCCGCCTGGGTGGCATCGCCGATCACATGGATGCCCGGCGCCGCCTTCGCCTCGAAGCTGCGGTAGTCCACCGGCACCCAGCCGGTGGCATCGGCGAGACCCGCCTCGATGGCGATGGCGGCGGCCGATTGCGGCGGAATCACATTGGCCACGTCGGCGCGGTGCCGCGTGCCCAGCTCCGTCTCCAGCACGCCGGTGCGCGGTTCCACGCGAGTCACGCGGCCATCCACATTGGCCGGCACCCATTCGACCATGTCGCCGTACAGCGTGCGCCAAGCGTCCTGGAACAGCGGCTGCTTGCTGAACCGTTCCTTCGCATCCAGCGCCAGGATCTTCGCCCGCGGCTTATGGCGCTTGAGGTAGTGCGCGATCATGCTGATGCGCTCATAGGGCCCGGGCGGACAGCGGTATGGGTTGGGCGGGATGGCCAGCGCCACCACGCCG
>NZ_JAUYTS010000042.1 GCF_030695085.1 Falsiroseomonas sp.
GGTGGTGCTGCATGTCGGCGCGCCGGGGGACGAGGTGCTGCTGTTCCGCGCCATGCGGGATGCCAATTGGCGCCCGCGCATGGTGATCGGCACCGCCGGCGGCTATGGGCTGGCGGAGACGGCGCGCAGCATCGGCGCCGATTTCACCGGCACGATGAGCGCGGATTTCACCCCCTTCGCGGTGCATGAACGCATCGCCCCCGGCGCCCGCGCCTTCGCAGAGCTGTATCTGCGCCGCTACGGGGCGGAGCCGCGATCCGGCCACGGGTTGGCCTGCTTCACCGGGGCACAGATCTTCCTCGATGCGCTGCACCGGGCCGGCAACGCGGAGCGGGACCGGATTCGCGCCGCGCTGATGGCCACCGACATCGCCGAGGGCAGCACCGCCTGCGGCTGGGGTGCGCGCTTCGATGAGCGTGGCCAGAACCTGCGGGCGCGCCCGGTGCTGTGCCAGTGGCAGCCGAGCCTGGCCACGCCGGGCGGCCAGGCCGGGCTGCGCCAGGTCGCGATCGCCCCGGTGGAGGCCGCCATCGGCCCGGCGCAGACCTGGCTCGGGCCGTGACCGAGGGCGTGTGCAGCGGGCCGAGGCCGCCCGCGCCGCCTTCGTCGTAGCGACCATCCTGCCCGAGAAAACCGCCAGCCGCAGGGCCGGAAGCCACATCAGGGCCGCATCGTGCGGCGCCAAGGGAGTTCACCCGCCGCATGTCCGCGCTTGTCGCCCTGCTGGGCGGACTTGGCCTTTTCCTGCTCGGGACCTGGCTGATGACGGAGGGGCTGAAGCTCGCCGCGGGGGGTGCGCTTCGCGCCATCCTCGAAACCTGGACGCGCTCGCCGCTGCGCGGCCTGTTGGCGGGTTTCTTCATCACCGCCGTCGTCCGATCCTCCAGCGCCGTGACGGTCGCGGCGATCGGCTTCGTCAATGCCGGGCTGCTCAGCCTGACCCAGGCGGTCTGGGTGGTGTTCGGCACCAATGTCGGCACCACGACCACCGCCTGGCTCGTGGCCTTCGTCGGCATCCGCTTCGACATCGCGGCGCTCGCCCTGCCGCTGCTCGGCCTCGGCATGCTGCTGCGGCTCGCCGCCGGCACGCGGCAGCGCGCGGCCGGCATCGGCCAGGCGCTGGCCGGCTTCGGCTGCTTCTTCCTCGGGATTGATATCCTGCAGGGCGGCTTCGCCGATCTCGCGCCGCGCATTGCCGAGCTGGGCCTGCCGGAGAGCGGGCCGGTGGCCATCCTCGGCTTCGTCGGCCTCGGCGTGCTGCTGACCGTCGCGACGCAATCCTCCTCGGCCGCCATCGCCATCGCGCTCACCGCCAGCGCGGGCGGGGCGGTGCCGCTGGAAATGGCGGCCGCGGCGGTGATCGGCACGAATATCGGCACCACCTCCACCGCGCTGCTTGCCGCCCTCGGCGCCACGCCGCCCGCCCGGCGCGTCGCCACGGCGCATATCGCCTTCAACCTGCTGACCGGCATCGCGGCGCTGGCCCTGCTGCCCGGATTGCTGGCGCTCAGCCGCTGGATTCCGGCGGCGCTGGGCGCCGGGCAGGACATGCCGACCGTCCTGGCCGTGTTCCACACCCTGTTCAACCTGCTCGGCGTGCTGCTGATCTGGCCGATCGCGGGCTGGCTCATCCGCTGGCTCTCGCGCCTGTACACCTCGCCGGAGGAGACGCTCGGCCGGCCGCAATACCTCGATGCAACGCTGCTGTCCGTGCCCGAGCTTGCCGCCAAGGGCCTGGAGCGGGAGGTGGCACGCATGCTGGAACTGGCCGCGGCCAGCGCGGCCGCCTGCATTACGCCCACGCCCGGCGCCACCCCCACGCCGGGCGAGCAGATCCGCGCCGTCACGCGGCTCGGCCAGGAGGTGCGCGGCTTCCTGGCGCAGCTCAACAGCCAGCAGCTGCCCGATGCGGTGGCCGCCGCACTGCCCCACCTGCTGCGCGCCGTGCAGCATGCCGAGACGGTCACCGCCCTCGCGGAGCGGCTCGGTGGCAGGCAGGCCGAGCCGGCGCGGCTTGGCGCCGCGGCAGAATGGGCGGAATTGCGGATGCAGGCGCTGGAGGCGCTGACACCGGTGACGGCCGATGAAGCCGCCGTCGCCGCGCAAGCGGAGGCCGCCTACCAGGCGGTGAAGAATGCGCTTCTGGCCGCCGCCGCACGCGGGCGCACGCCGGTTGCCGCGCTGGATGCGGCGCTGCTGCAGGCCCAGGCGATGCGCCGCATCGCCGCCGCGGTTCTGAAGGGCCGCCGCCGCCTGCGTGCGGCCCGTCCCGGCGCCGTGGACGAAACCCCTGCCGGGCCGCACACCACCGATGCGGCGGAGGAGGCGCTGCATGACAGGCTTCCGGCCGGGATGTCGCGCCCGGGCTGAGCTTCCCAGGCACGCCGCGTTGGCGCGACCGGGATCCAGGGCTCACCCGTTCCCTCACCCGGAATCCGCCGAGAACCGGCAGGCCCCGGGCGAGGCGCCTGGCTCAGCTTGCGCGGATGCCCGCCGCGCGGACCAGCGGCTCCCACACCGCCATTTCGCTGCGGAGGTAGGCCGCGGCGGATTCGGGCGTGCTGTCGCTGACCACCTGCATGGTGAAGCTCAGCAGCCTTTCCTTCACCGCCGCCACGTTCACCGCCCGGTTCACCGCCTGGTTCACCTGCTGGATGATGGCCGGTGGCGTGCCGCTGCGGGCCATCACCATGTGCCAGGTATAGGCCTCATACCCCGCCACGCCCTGCTCGATCATCGTCGGGATCTCCGGCGCGAGGGGGGAGCGTTCCTTGGTGCTGATCCCCAGCGCCCGCAGCTGGTTGGACCGCACATAGGGCAGTGCGGAGGCGGCGATGTCGAAGATCATCGGCACCCGGCCGGACAGCACATCCGGCAGCGCGGCGGAGCTGCCGCGATAGGGAATGTGGTTCACCCGCAGCCCGCCCGCCGCATGCAGGAACAGCTCCGTCGCCAGATGCACCGCGCCGCCATTGCCGGAGGAGGCATAGTCGTACTTGCCCGGATTGGCGCGCAGCACCGCGATGAACTCGGCCAGGTTCCGCGCCGGGAAATCGTTGTTCACCAGCAGGATGACCGGCACCTGGCCAACCAGCGCGCAGGGTGTGAAATCGGCGATCGGGTCGAAGGGCAGCGTCGGGAACATCGCCCGCGTCACCGCATGGGCCACGGTGGTGTACAGCAGCATGGAGCCATCCTGCGGCCCCTTGGCCACCGCATCCGTGCCGACCACGACGCCCGATCCGGTGCGGTTCTCGACCACGATGCGGTTCGGCAGCCCCTTCGACATCTCCTCCGCGATCAGGCGCGCGGGCACGTCGGTCGGGCCGCCGGCGGAAAAGGGCACCACCATCCGGACCGGCTGGGCCGGCCAGTTGCCCTGCGCCGCCGCGCCGCGCGGCAGCAGGAACGGCGTGGCCAGCGCGCCGGCGCCGAGCGCCAGCGCATGGCGCCGGCCGAAAATCGGGTCTCTCATGGACATGTTCTCCCCTCGGGCGATGTGTCCGCCCGTTCATTGATGGCGGAACAGTCGGGGAGAGTCTGGCCCGGCGTCAACCAGGGATCGCCGGGCCGGTTGCGCGCGCGTGCCCTCAGTTGATGGTGATGTTGGCCTCACGCACCACCGAGGACCATTTCTGCGTCTCCGCCTGCAGCCAGGCGGCGGCGGATTCAGGGGTGCTGTCGGTGACCAGGCGCATCGCCAGGTCGGACAGGCGCTGCTGCACCGCGGCCTCGGCCGCCACCTGCATGAAGCCGCGGTTCACCTGCTGCACCACAGCGGCCGGCGTGCCCTTGGGCGCCATGACCATGTGCCAAGTATAGGCCTCGAGCCCCGGGAAGCCGGCTTCCGCCGTGGTCGGCACATCGGGCAGCTGCGGCAGGCGGGTGCGGTCCATCACCGCCAGGGCGCGGGTTTCACCGCCGCGCGCATAGGCGAGGGCCGAGGTGGCGACATCGACAATCAGCGGGATCGTGCCGTTCAGCACATCCGGCATGGCCGCCGCGGTGCCGCGATAGGGCACGTGCAGCGCGCGCGCATCCATCGAGCGCAGCATCAGCTCCGTCGCCAGGTGCAGCGCGCCGCCATTGCCGGAGGAGGCATAGGTCATGCCGCCCGGATCCGCCTTCAGCGCAGCCTGCAGGCCGGCGAGGTCGCGAATCGGCGAGTTGCGGCCCACGGTGATCAGCATCGGGATCACGCCGACCAGCGCCACCGGCACGAAATCCGCCTCCGGGTCGAAGGGCAGGCGCTGGAACAGGGCGCGCAGCACGGCATGCGCCACGGTGGTGTAGAGGAAGGTGTGGCCGTCGGTCGCCTTGGCCACCGCCTCCGTCCCCACCAGCACGCCGGCGCCGGTGCGGTTCTCGACGATGATGCGCTGGGACAGGTTTGCCGCCATGCGCTCCGCGAACAGGCGGGCCGGAATATCGGTCGGGCCGCCGGCGGCGAAGGGCACCACCAGCCGGATCGGCTGGTTCGGCCAATTGCCCTGGGCGCGGGCGGCGGTGGTGAAGCTGGGGGCGGCCAGTGCGGCCAGGCCCGCGCCGAGAAGATGGCGACGATTCATGCGGCGTGTCTCCGAAAGGACGGTCGGGCAGCGCCGGGGCGCCGCCTTGGTTTCCGCATGTCGCGCCGCAGCAATGCAACGTCAATCCGACTGGTCTATCAACCTTGCGTAGACGTCCGGATCCGTTGCGCCTTCGGTGCCGAACAGCAGCACCCGGCTATCCGGCCCGAGCCCCAGCAGCATCCGCGTCATCGGCTCCCGCACCGCCAGCAGCAGGGCGGCGAGGCCCGCCACCGCGCTTTCGCCGGCAATGATCTTCGGGCTGCGGCGGGCGAGCAGGCGCATGCAATCCACCGCGCTGTCATCGGAGACGGTCATGAAGGCGAAGGCGCTGCGCTCCAGCTCCTGCCAGGCCAGCAGGCTCGGCTCACCGCAGGCGAGACCCGCCATCAGCGTGTCCAGATCACCGGCCACCGTCGCCGGCTCCCCGGCCTCGGCGCTGGCCAGCAGGCAGGCGGCCTTCTCCGGCTCCACCACGATGACCTTCACATCCGGGCCGAAGCGGGCGCGCAACTGGATGGCGACCGCGGCCGCCACGCCGCCGACGCCGCCCTGGATGAAGGCGTGCGTCGGCGAATCTTTCCCCGATTGGCCCTCCATCTGGTCCGCCGCCTCATCCACCATGACGCGGTAGCCCTGCATCACGTCGCGCGGGATTTCGGTGTAGCCCTCATAGGAGGTGTCGGAGACGACGAACCAGTTCTCCGCCTCCGCCGTGCGCGCCGCCTCCCGCACCGCATCGTCGTAATTGCCGGGGACCACGCGGATCTCGGCGCCATACTTCGCGATGGCGTCGCGGCGGCCCTGGCTGACCGTCTCATGCACGAAGATCACGCAGCGGCAGCCGAAGCGCTCGGCGCCCCAGGCGACGGAGCGGCCATGATTGCCATCCGTGGCGCAGGTGACGGTGATGCCGCGCAGCGCGTCCCGATGCGCTCCGCCGGCCAGCTCCGCCGTGGTCGCGGCATTGGCGACGCCGCGCCGGGCGAGTTCCGACACCAGCAGCCGCGCCACCGCATAGGCACCGCCCAGCGCCTTGAAGCTGCCGAGGCCGAAGCGCCCGCCCTCATCCTTGTAGTACACCGCCGCGACGCGCGCCGCGGCCGCCACATCCTCCAGCTTCAGCAGGGGCGTCGGCGCATAGCCGGGCCAGGAGGTGATTTCCGCCTTGGCGCGGCGAAAACTGCCATCGGGCAGCACCACCACGCCGGGGGTGCCGTGGCGGCGATTGAGCAGGAGGCGGGCGGGGCGGTCTGGGATCATGCGGCGGAGAGTGGCGCGCCGGCCCCGGTCCCGGCAAGTTGGCACCGGACGAGTCGCACCATTGAACGGAAAAGAGCGAGAATTCAGATGCAGGTCACGATCCTGGGCGGCGGCGGTTTCCTCGGCCGCAGGCTGGCGGCACGGCTGGCGGCGGATGCGGTGGTGGGGGGCCAGCGCATCACCGGCCTCACCCTGTTCGACCTGCACCAGCCAGCGCCGCTGGAAGCCCCCTTCCCGGTCCATTGCCAGGCCGGCGACGTGGCCGATGCGGCGGTTCTGGCGCAGGCGATCCCGCCCGGCACCGGGCTGGTCGTGCACCTGGCCGCCGTGGTCTCCGCCGCGGCGGAGGCGGATTACGACCTCGGCATAAGGGTGAACATCGCAGGCACCCAGGCGCTGATCGATGTCTGCCGCAAGCTTCCTCAACCCCCCCGTGTTGTCTTCACCTCCTCCGTCGCCTCCTTCGATGGCGGCCAGGCGGCGATGGTGCCGGATGAGGCGCGGCAATTGCCCACCAACAGCTACGGCGCACAGAAGGCGATCGGGGAATTGCTGCTGGCCGATGCGACGCGGCGCGGCTTCCTGGACGTCGTCTCGATCCGCCTGCCGACGGTGATGGTGCGCCCGGGCCGGCCGAATCGCGCGGCGAGTTCCTTTGTCTCCGCCGTGCTGCGGGAGCCGCTACTGGGCCTGCCGGCGCTGTATCCGGTGGCGGAGGATTTCCGCGTCTGGGTCTGTTCGCCGCGCCGCGCGGTGGATTGGCTGGCGCATGCGGCGGGGATGGATACGGCGGCGCTTGGCCGCGACCGCGGCATCAACCCGCCCGGCCTGTCCGCCAGCATCGCGGAGATGCTGGTGGCGCTGGAGGAAGTGGCCGGGCCGGAGGCGCGGGCGCTCGCCCGGCATGTGCCTGATGCGGAGGTCGAGGCGATCGTCGCCGGCTGGCCCGCCGCCTTCGCCGCCACCCGCGCCCCTGGCCTCGGCTTCGTCCGGTCAGAGACGCTGGCGGATATCCTGCGCGCCTTCATCGCGGATGACCTGGAGGCCACGCGCCAGGATCGCGCCGCCGGCTGAAAAGGCCGCTCCGCCGGAAACCTGGCCGGGCGCCCGCACCTGGCAGAAGGGGATGGTCATCGCGGCCTGCACCGCCTCCACCGAGGGGGGCGCCATGCGGCCGCGGGACATGTCATGCGGGAACCAGCCGATCAGCACGGGCGCCGCCCGGTGCGGCGGCAGCGCCACCGGTTCGGCCGGGGCGGACACCAGGCCGGGCAGGCTGGTGGCGGCCAGTACGGCTGCGGGCCAGGGATGCGGGTTGCGGACCAGCATCCGGTATTCGGTGCGCCCGCTCCGCCCCGGCCCGGCAAGCACCACCATCTCGACAGGCCCGGCGAGCAGATGCGTATGGGCATCGGGGCCAAGGCGACAGGGCAAGGGCGTCTCCGCCAGGGCCGGCGCGGCGGCCAGCAGCAGCGCGGCGGCGAAGGCGGTGTGGCGGCGCGACATCGGAATCTCTCCGGCTTTGGCGGCAGCATGCGGCGCGGCGCGGGCCGGGCGCCAGCACGCGCTGCCTGTCGCGGCGATTGGCTGCGCCTGGGGCTGGACGTTACGTCTGACAGAACGATTTCTCTTGCCGGATCAAGCTGTTGCATGCCGCGTGCGGCCGCGTCATGGTGTCGGAAACCGTCCCTGGGAGGACCCGCCATGACCACCCGCCGCACCCTGCTGGGTGTTGCCGCCGCATCCGCGGCCACGCTTGCCGCGCCGCGGCTGGCCAAGGCCGCCTGGCCGGCCGACCGCGCCATCGAGGTGATTGTCCCCTTCCCGCCTGGCGGCGGCGTGGACAACATGGTGCGCCCCATCGTGCATTTCGTGACGCCGCGCCTTCAAGGCGCGCGCTTCGCCGTGGTCAACCGCCCCGGCGCCGCCGGCCAGCTCGGCTTCGAGGCGTTGTTCAACGCGGCCCCGGATGGCTACACGCTGGGCGCCCTGACCAACACCGCCATGCACGCGGTGGCGATCGAGCGCACGCCGCGCTACCGGCCGGAAGACTTCACCTACATCGCCAACATCGTGGATGATCCGGGCGGGTTCTGGGTGCGCGCGGACAGCCCCTGGCGCACGCTGGACGACCTCAAGGAAGCCGCGAAAAAGGACCCGGAGGGGATCGGCGTCGGCACGGCCGGCATCGGCTCCGACGACCACATGCTGCAACTGAGCTTCGAGGAAGCGGCCGATGTGCGCCTGCTGCACATCCCCTACAACGGCACCGCCCCGGTGCAGCGGGACGTGCTGGGCGGCAGCCTGCCGGTGGGCAGCTTCAACATGAGCGAGGGCCTGGGCCTGATGCGGGAGGGCCGCATCCGCTGCCTGGCGCAGGGCGGGCCGGTGCGCTGGGCGCCGACCAGCGACGTGCCGACCTTCAAGGACCAGGGTTATGATGTGCTCGGCGGCTCCGCCCGCGGCATCGGCGCGCCGCCGGGCCTGCCCGATGAAATCCGCATCCGGCTGGAGACGGCGTTCCGCGAGGCGCTGGCCGACCCGGCCCTGATCGCGGATGCGGAACGCACCGGCCTGCCGCTGCGGCCGCTGATCGGCAAGGACTACCGCGACATGATGCGCGCCGACCACGCGGTGCTGCAGGGGCTGTGGCAGCGGCGGCCCTGGCGGCGCTGAGCTACCCCGCCTCCGCGCCCTGCGCTTGCAGCAGGGCGCGCCATTCCAGCGTCAGCGGCACCTTCTCGCCGCTGTCCTGGCGCGTGACGACGCAGACGGCGCGCGCCGTGCAGCAGGGCTCGCCATCCTTCAGCAACGCATACTCCTGCACATAGGAGCTGCGGCGGAAGGAGACGGTGCGGCAGGTCAGCGTCACCGCATCATTGAACCGCACACCGCGCAGGTAGCGCACATCAAGCTGTGCCACGACCGGACCCGGCCGGTCCGGCGCCAGCGTCGCAACGGTCAGCGCCTGCCAATGCGCCACCCGCAGATCTTCGAACAGAACCAGATAGGCCGCGTGGTTCATATGGCCGTAGGGGTCGCATTCGGACCAGCGAATCACATGCTCGCGGAGGAGGTCGGCGGGCCGATTCAGATGTCCGGGCCTTTCGGCCCTCCCATCATCGGGCCGCGTCATGCCTCGGGTACAGCCCGTGGCTTCCGGTTCTCGTCGATGGCGACGAAGGTGAAGACGCCCTCCGTCACCAGGCACATCTCCTCCTCCGACCGTTCGCGCCGCCAGGCCTCGACCTCGATGCGCATCGAGGTGCGGCCGACGGAGACGACCTCGGCGAAGATGCTGACCTCGTCGCCCACCAACACCGGCATGTGGAACTTCATCCCCTCCACCGCGATGGTCGCCACCCGGCCACGGCCGCGGCGCCCGGCGGCGTTGCCGGCGGCCAGGTCCATCAGCCCCATCAGCCAGCCGCCGAAGATGTCGCCGGAAGGGTTGGCATCGGCGGGCATGGCGATGGTGCGCAGCTTCGGCGCATCGGTGGGCGGGGTGCGGGGGTTTGGCAAGCGGATCTCCGTGGTAGGGTCGCGGCGAGACCATCCTTACGGCAGCCATGGCGCAAGTCCACTTCCTGACGCATCCGGAGGTCGCCATCGACCCGGCCACGCCGATTCCCGACTGGCCGCTTTCAGCGCGCGGGCTGGAACGGTCCCGCGCCATGCTGGCGCAGCCCTGGGTGGCGGGGATCGGCGCCATGTTCAGCAGCACGGAGCGCAAGGCCTGCGACATGGCGGCGATCCTGGCCGGGCATCTCGGCCTTGGTTTCACCCAGGTCGCGGCGCTCGGGGAGAATGACCGCAGCGCCACCGGCTACCTGCCACCAGCGGAATTCGAGGCGACGGCAGATGCGTTCTTCGCCCGGCCGGAGGAAAGCGTGCGCGGCTGGGAACGCGCGGTGGACGCCCAGGCCCGCATCGTGGCCGCGGTGCGTAGCGTGCTGGCGCAGGCGCCGCCCGGCGATGTGGCGATCATCGCGCATGGCGGGGTTGGCGCACTGCTGCTGTGCCACATCAAGGGCGTGACGATCAGCCGGGAGGAGGATCAGCCGGGCGTGGGCGGCGGAAACGTGTTCCGGTTCACGCGGGTGGGGTGGGGGCTGGTGAAAGGGTGGCGGCGTCTGTAGCGCGCGCCGCCAGCCCCCGCGCTTTGCCGGAGAGGGCCTTCCGGGGTCAGGCCGGGCCGAGCTTCAGGATGGCGCGGGCCACCGCCTGCGCCCGCGGCACCAGGCTGCCCAGTTCCAGATACTCCTCCGGCGTATGCGCCTTGCCGCCGACGGGGCCGACCGCGCAGAGCGTCGGTGCCCCCATCGCCGCGGTGAAGCCGCTATCGGCACAGCCGCCGCTGAATTCGCCGCTGGGGTCGAAGCCGGATTCGGTGGCGGCGGCGCGGTAGGTGGCGAACAGCTTTGCCGCCTCAGGCGATTGCGTCAGCGGCAGGAACTCGCCCTTGATGGTCAGCTTGGCGCGGGTGCCGGGGACGAAGGATTTGTCGATGATGGCGTGGATCTTCGCCATCACCTCCTCCCGGTCCGCGGGTTCGACATAGCGCAGGTCGATCTGGCCCTGGGCGTGTGGGGCCACGGTGTTCACGCTCTGCCCGCCAGTCACAAGGCCCACATTCAGCGTGATGCCGCGCGGCAGGTCGGTCAGCGCATGGATGGCGGTGATCTTCGCCGCCAGTTCGCCGATCGCGCTGATGCCGGCCTCGAAGTTGCCGCCGGAATGCGCGGCCTTGCCCTCGATGTCGAAGACCGAGAAAACGCCACCCTTGCGGCCCGTGACGATGCCGCCAGTGGGCCGGCCGGGTTCGGAGTTGAACACCACGCGCGCCGCCTTGGCCTCCGCCTCGATCACCGGGCGGCCTTCGGGGGAGCCGATTTCCTCATCGCCGGTGAACAGCGCGACCAGCGGGCCGGGGGCGCCACCGAATTTCTTGAAGGCGGCCAGGACGAACATGTTCATCACCAGCCCCGCCTTCATATCGGCAACGCCGGGGCCGAAGGCGCGGTCACCCTCGATGGTGAAGGGGCGGCGCTGCGGCTCGCCCTTCGGGAAGACGGTGTCGCGGTGGCCCATCAGCAGGATATTCTGCCGCGCATTACCACCGCTTGTGCTGGCGCCGTCATCCAGCACGGCGCGAACGCAGTCGCCATGCTTCTGCTGCGGCAGGGTTTCGACAGGAATGCCCTGCGCCGCCATGAAGCGCGCGACCTGCGCGCCGACCTTGTCGACGCCTTCCTTGTCATAGCTGCCGCCATCGGTATCCACCATCTCGCGCAGCGCCTCGGTCATGGCGCCCTTCTGGGTGGCGAGCCAGGCGATTGCGGGATGGTCCATCGGGCGTTGCTCCTTCATGCCGGTGCAGGCTGGCACCGGCAGGCGAGCCTGTGAAGCCGCGCGGCGCTACTCCACCTTGCCGATGCGCTCGACCGCGCGCAGCAGACGGGCGCTGTCTTCCTCGAAGAAGGTCTTAAATTCCGGCGCGTCGAGATAGGCCACCGGGGCGCCTGCGGCGGTATAGGCGTTCACCACCACCGGGTCCTGCACCGCACGCCGCATCGCATCCCGCAACCGCTGCACCACCGGCGCGGGCGTCGCGGCGGGCGCGAACAGCCCAGCCCAGATGTAGAACTCGACATCCGAAAAACCCTTCTCGATGAAGGTCGGCACGTCGGGGAAGGCCGCGACCCGCTCCCGCCCCCAGCAGCCCAGCACCCGCACGCGGCCCTGCGCCACATGCTGCGCCAGCGGCCCGGGGGCGGAGGACAGGGCGTTCACCTGCCCACCGAGCAGCGCCGTCAGCGCCGGCCCGCCGCCGGCGAAGGGCACATGCAGCATGCGGATGCCCGCCGCCGCCGCCAGCATCTCCATCGCCACATGCAGCGTGCCGTAGGTGCCGGAGGAGGAGTAGGTCAGGTCGCCCGGCTTCGCCTTCGCCGCCTCGATGAAGTCCTCCATCGTCCGCCAGGGCGAATTGCCGGCGACCGCCAGCATGGTCGGGTCCGCATTCACCCGCGCGATCGGGGTGAACTGGTCCACCGTATATTGCGGCGTGCGGTCGAACAAACGCTCCGCCGCCGGGATCACCGCCAGCGAGGACAGCGCCATCAGCGTGGTGTAGCCATCCGGCGCGCTGCGCGCGACATGGGCATTGCCGATGGCACCCGCCGCCCCGCCGCGATTCTGCACCACGACCGGCTGGCTGAAGATTTTCTCGAGCGCCGCGGCAACGGGCCGGGCTGCCAGGTCGGCCTGCCCACCCGGCGGGAAGGCCACAACCATATTGAGCGCGCGCGAGGGGAATTCGGCCTGCGCGAAAGCCTGGCTGGCGAAGGGCAGCGAAGCGGCGGCGCCCAGAAGTGTGCGACGATCCATTGTTATTTCCTCCCTTGGTTCAGGCCAGGGCTGTGGTGCAGCCCTGACCACCCTGCCCACGCCCCCCCCGAAATGGAGGGAGCGGGTCGCATCGCTAGGCCACCGCATTCTCCAGCACGCCAATGCCCGAGATCGCGATCTTCACCACATCGCCAGACTTCAGGAAAACCGGCGGGTTGAAGCCGATGCCAACCCCGGCCGGCGTGCCGGTGGCGATCACATCGCCCGGCTCCAGCGTGATGACGGCGCTGATCGCCTCGATCAGGGTGGGGATGTCGAAGATCAGGTCGGAAACCGGCGCGTGCTGGCGCTGTTCGCCATTCACCCAGGTGGTCAGCACCAGCTTGGTCGGGTCCGGCGCCTCATCCGCCGTCAGGATGGCGGGGCCCATCGGGCAGAAGGTATCCAGGCCCTTGCCCAGGATCCACTGGCTGTGCCGCTTCTGCAGGTGGCGCGCGGTGACATCGTTGATGATGGTGTAGCCGAAGACATGCTTCAGCGCCTCCGCCTTGCTGATGCCGCGGCCACCGGCCCCGATCACCACGCCCAGCTCGCCCTCATAATCCAGGCCGCCCGTGGTATCGAGGTGGCCGAGGATCTTCTCGCCATTGGCGATGACGCTGGTATGCGGCTTGGAGAACACCACCGGGAACGGTGGCACCACATCCTTGGCGCCGCCATCGAAGCCCGATCCGGCGAATTCCTTGGCGTGCTCGTGGTAGTTCTTGCCGACGCAGAACACGTTCTTCGGCGGGCGCGGGATGGGGGCGCAGAGCTTGGCACCCTCCACCACCGGCGCCTTGGCCATGGCAGCCCGCGCCTTGTCGAGCAGCGCGGGTTCGGCGGCGGCCAGGTCCAGCATGCTCTGCCCGCGCAGCAGCGGCTCGGCGGCCGCCAGGTCGAGCACGGCGTCGCCGTCGCCCAGCGCGCCGACTTCCTGCTGCAACTTGCCCGGACGCGTGAATGTCACCAGCCGCATCGCCTAGTCTCCTAATTCCGGCAGAGCGGGCCGATTCAGACCTCCGGGCCATGCGGCCCTTCGGTCATCGGACCGCTAGTTCAATTTCGCCCGCATCTGCCCGGTTTCAGCCGGGTTGGCCAGGGGCAGGCTGGCAGCGCGTTCCAGAGCGCGGGCGGCGCGGAAGGCCAGGTCGTCGCGGTACAGCGCGGCCGCCACCTGCACGCCGCGCGGCATGCCGGCCTCATCCAGCCCGATCGGCACGGCGATCGCCGGCTGGCGGGTCAGGTTGAAGGCGAAGGTCCAGGGCGCCCAGTCGCGCCAGAGCGACTCCACCGGCTTGATGGTCGGCGCATCGGCGTCGAAGGCCGCGGTCGGCGTGGCGGCGGTCAGGATCAGGTCGTAGCGCTGGTGGAAGCGCGCCATGGCGTGCCCGCATTCCACCCGCAGCATGTCGGCGCCGAGGAAATCCGCGGCGGACATGTCGCTCATCTTGCGGGCCACTTCCTCGATCCCGGAATCGAGCTGGCCGCGCTTTTCCTCGGACGCCCCGTTCCAGATGCGGGCAATCGCCACGCCCCAGACGCGGGAGAAGATGGCGCGCGTGTCGGGCAGCTCCGGGTCCGCTTCCTCGACGATGGCGCCCTGTTCGGACAGCAGCTTCGCCGCAACCTGCAGGGCGGCCTCCCCTTCGGCGTCCAGCGGCGGCGCGAAGCCCAGGCGCCGCACCACGGCGACGCGCAGGCCGGCCACGCCCTGGTCCATGCCCAGGCGCCAGTCGCGCGGGTCATCCGGCAGGCTCACCGGGTCGCGCAGGTCGAAGCGGGCCATGGCGGACATCATCAGCGCCGCATCGCCCACGCTGCGCGTCATCGGCCCGGCGCAGGCGACGTTGGAGAAGGCGCCATGCGGCCATTGCGGGATGCGGCCGTAGCTGGGCTTCACGCCGACCAGCCCGCAATAGGCGGCCGGGATGCGGATGGAGCCGCCGGCATCGGTGCCGATATGCAGCGGCCCGAAGCAGGCCGCCCCCGCCGCACCGGCGCCGGAGGAACTGCCGCCGGCGGAACGCTGCGGGTTCCACGGGTTGCGCGTCACGCCATGCAGCGGGCAGTCGCTCGGCGTCTTCCAGCCGAATTCCGTGGTGGTGGTCTTGCCGATGATGACCGCGCCTTCGGCCAGCAGGCCGACCACCGCCGGCGCGTTTTCGGTGGCTGGCGTCGCATCCGTGGTCAGGCTGCCGCGGCGGGTCGGGAAGCCGGCGATGTTCAGCAAATCCTTCACCGTGCAGGGCACGCCATCCAGCATCCCCATAGGCCGTCCCGCCGCCCATCGCGCCTCCGACTCGCCGGCCTGGCGCAGCGCCTGCGGGTTCATGGTGGCGAAGGCGTTCACCCAGGGGTTGTAGCGTGCCACCCGCTCCATCACCGCCTTCAGCGCCTCCACCGGGGACAGGGCGCGGGCGGCATACAGCGCCAGAAGCTGCTCAGCCGTCATCTGCGCGGGGTCGGTGGGCGTGTTCATGCGGGGCTTCCGGATCGGGGCATCGGGGTGCAGCATGGCGCCTCACCAAGGCCAGGGAAACCCTGCAGCATGACCAGCACCAATCCGTGGGAATGGAGCGAGGCCGAATGGCGCCACATCGTCGGCCGGGCGCGGGCCGGGCGCAGCCTGCGGCCGACGCATTGGCCGGATGGCGCGCGCTGCTGCGTGACGCTGAGCTTCGATGCGGACCATGAGACGATTCCGCTGCGCGACAATGATGAAAGCCCGATGCGGATCAGCCAGGGCCAGTATGGCAACCGCCAGGGCGTCCCGCGCATCCGCGCCCTGCTGGAACGCCACGGCATTCCCGCCACCTTCTTCTACCCCGCCGTCTCCGCCCTGCTGCACCCGGAGGAGGTACGCGCCGTGGCCCAGGAAGGCCATGAGATCGGCGTCCATTCCTGGATTCATGAGGCCAACACCAAGCTGCCCCCCGGCGTGGAGCGGGAGCTGACCCTGCGCGCGGCGGAAACGCTGGAGAAGGTCAGCGGCCAGCACCCGGTCGGCATCCGCACCGCCTCCTGGGATTTCTCGGTCGATACGCTGTCCATCATCAAGGAAATGGGCTTGCTGTATGACAGCTCCCTGATGGCGGATGACGATGCCTATGAGCTGCTGGACCAGGGCAAGCCGACCGGAATCGTCGAGCTGCCGCCGGAGTGGATCCGCGACGATGCGGTGTATTTCAACATGCTCCGCTTCTCCGGCCTGCGTCCCTACACGCCGCCTTCCGCGGTGGAGGAGATTTTCGCGGCCGAATTCGATGGCGCCTATCAGGAAGGCGGCATGTTCCTGCTGACCATGCACCCGCACGTTATCGGCCACCGCAGCCGCATCGCGCTGCTGGACCGGCTGGTAACGCGGATCAAGAAGCACGAGGGGGTGTGGTTCGCCACCCACGCGCAGGTGGCGCAATGGTGCAAGGACCATGCGGCGCCGGCCGCCTGACTTCAATATCTCGCCAGGGCGTGCATTGCTGGCCGCCCCGCCCTGGCAGGGCGCCGTCGAGGGTGTAGGAGCGATCCGTCCCTTCGGGGGCTGCAAAATGGGCGGTGGGCAGCATGATCAATCGGGTCCTGGAACGGGTCAGGGGGGCCGGCGGCAAGCTGCGGGCGCAGGCCGCTCTGCTGCGGCGGGACCCGCAGGCCTTTGCGGCGAACCTGATGCAGGTCACGCATCCGGCGCTATTCTGCGAGCGGCTGATCGACATCATGAACCCGGTGCCGATGCATGTCCGCGTGGATCATTCGCTTGGCAGCTTCATGCGCCTGAACGTGTTGAACCCGGCCTTGTCGCGGGAGGGCATGACCGGCGGCCCGAACACCATCCTCAACCTGGCGGTGCGCGTCGCCCGCCACGATATCCCTGTTCGCCTTATCACAACCGTGAAGCCAGGCAGCGTATCGGCCGAGTGGCTTCGGCACCATCTGGCCGAGCTGGTGGGTGGCGAAATCCCGGAGATCGCTGTCGAGACCGCTGCGGTGCAGGCGAGCCCCCTCGTCGTAGGACCGGGTGAGGCGTTCATGGCGACGCATTGGACCACGGCGCAGCAATTGAAGCCGGTTCTCCCGCTGATGCGGTCGCAGAGCTTCATCTACATGCTGCAGGAATTCGAGGCCGGCTTCTACGCCTGGTCCAGCAACCATGCCCTGGCGCTGGAAACCTACGGCATGGATTTCTGGCCCGTCACGAACGAGAATCTCCTGGCGGAGTATTTCTTCCGCACCGGTCATGGACGCTTCGCGGATCCCGGCTTCCGGGAACGCTCCATCGCCTTCGACCCGGCGATCGAAAGCCGCGTCTTCCACCCGCCCGCGCAACCGCGGGCCGATGGGCCGAAGACCCTGCTGTTCTACGCGCGGCCAACGAACCACCGGAACCTGTTCGGGCTCGGGCTGGAAGCGCTGCGTCGCGCCTCAGCCGATCCGGCATTCGCGGGATGGCAGATGCTGGCGATCGGCGGCCGGGGTGGCGTGCCGGAGTTGCCGCTTTCGAACGGCCATGTGCTGCGGCCAGCCCCCTGGCGTGGCTACCTGGCCTATGCGGATCAGCTGCGCGCGGCGGATATGCTGCTCGCACCCATGCTGTCGCCGCACACCGGCTATCCGGCACTGGAAATGGCGGCCTGTGGCGGCCTGGCGGTGACCAATGCCTTCTCGGTCAAGACGGTGGCGGTACTGGAAGGCCTGTCGCCCAATATCGTCGCGACGGAGGCGACGGTGGAGGATATGGCGGCGGGCCTGGTGCGGGGCGCCGCCATGGTCAATGCCGGCAGGCCGCGCGAGGGCACTCTGAACCTGCCGCGCGATTGGGCGGAGGCGTTGGACCCGACGGCGCAGCGGGTGGCGGAAGTGCTGCGGAGCTTCTGACCCTTCAGTGCATGGCGCCCTGCCGCAGCAGCGCGGCATAGACATCGCGCGTCGCGGCGGAGAGTGAGCGGGACAATTCCTCCAGCCCCGCCACCTGTTCAACCCGCGCCGCCGCCTGCGCCTGCTCCTCCTCCGACAGCACCAGCGGCACCAGGCCGGTGGCCCTCGCCAGGCCGATCAGCAGCGCATCCCGCGGGTCCGGAATTTCATCCTCCAGCAGCACGCCGCGCAGGCGGCGCCGCACCTCCGCGGTTTCCGCACGGCCGGTGGCCTTGGGGTAGCGGCGTTCGGGGAAGACCCAGAGGAAGCGATCCTCGATCCGCCGCAGCACCCCGGCATCCACCAGCCGTTCCAGCACCTGCGCCCGCAGCGCCGGGGCGGATTTGGCGATGTCCTGGATCCACCAGCGGCTGGTGCGTTCCGCCGCCATGGCCACATCGCCGGCGGCGAGCTGCGCCAGCACGCCATCCAGCAGCGCATCGCCGGTCGGCCGCTTCTGCACCAGAACCAGGCGATCGAGGTCCGTATCGATGCGCCCGGCCAGCGCCAGTTCCATCAGGATGGCGCCGGCCAGCGCCAGGTCGCCGGCGGGGCCGGGCAGCCCCACCGGCTTGCCGGTTTCGTCATCGAGGAGAAGCAGCAGGATCTCCTCCGGCATGGTCAGCGACATGGTGGCCCCCGGGGCTTTTGCGGGAGCCTGCCACGAAAGACGGCCGGCCGTCAGGCCGGCCCGTCGCAGGCGGGCTAACCCACCACGATGTTGAACTGCCGCGCCACCGCGGTCCAAGCCGTGATCTCCTCCCGGATCACGGAGACGAAGGCCTCGCCCGTGGGCTGCGGGGTGCGCGGCAGGGTCTGGAGATCGGTCAGCCGGGCCATCAGGTCCGGCCGTGCCAGGATGGGCGGCACCAGCGCCGCCAGCCGCTCCACCACCGGCGCCGGCAGGCCCTTCGGCCCGGACAGGCCGAGCCACTGGGCCGAGGTCAACTTCGGGAAGCCCAGCTCGGCGAAGGTCGGCAAATCGGGGAACATGGCCAGCCGTTGCGACGTGGAGACCGCCAGCGCGCGCAGCGTGCCGTCGCGCATCTGCGCCGTATTGGTGGTGATCGGGTCCACCATGCATTCGATGTTGCCCGCCAGCACATCCTGCATGGCCGGCGCGCTGCCGGCATAGGGGATGTGGTCCAGGTTGGGCGCCCGCGCTTCCGAAGACAGCATGGCGCCCAGCAGATGCGGCGCGGAGCCGATGCCGGAGGAGCCGAAGCGCACCGGTTGCGTGCGCGCCGCCGCCAACAGCTGTTCCAGGGTCTGGAACGGCGAATTGGCCCGCACCAGGATGATGTTCGGCGCCTCCACCATATGCATGATGTGGGTGAAGTCGTTGATCGGGTGGAAGGGCAGCGTCGGCCGCGTCGCGGTGGAGAAGACATGCACGGAGGCATGGCTGACCAGCAGCGTGTGACCATCCGCCGGCGCCTTCGCCACCATGTCGGTGCCGATGATGCCACCGGCCCCGGCGCGGTTTTCCACCACCACGGATTGCCCCAGCGCCTGCGACATGACCGGCGCCATCAGCCGCGCCACCGTATCCACCAGCCCGCCTGGCGGAAACTGCGCGACCAGGCGGATCGAACGGTTCGGCCAGGCGGGCTGCGCCTGGACGATGGCGGGGGCGGCAAGGCCCCCAAGGCTCGCGGCGGTCAGCCCGAGCAGCGTACGACGAGTCTGCATTATTGCGCTCCCAGCGATCAGAAACCGAGGGGTGGCGCTCATCCCTTGGGCATCCGCCCGGGGCCGTGGCACGCCTTGCACCCTCTGGCGGGGTACATGGCAAATCGTATGCCGCGCTCAGTCGCCGCGCTGGCTGGTGCCGAGACCGGCGCCGCGCAGGTCCGCGACCGCGACGGCGAGCGACCGGTTCAGGCTCTCGATCCGCGTCACCACGCCAAGCCAGGGCTGCACCGAGTCCAGCTCCTCCGCGCTGAAGATCAGCGGCAGCAGCCCGGCGGCGCGCGCCAGGCCGAGCAGCAGCGCATCATGCGGCGTGGGAATCTCGCCCTCGAGCAGCAGGGTGCGCAGCCGGGCGCGGGCCTCGGTCACCTCCGGCCGGTCGGGTGCCTTGGGGTGGCGGCGGTCGGGCAGGATCCACAGCACGCGGTCCTCCACTCGCCGCAGGATGCCGCGCGCCACCAGCCGGTCCAGGATGGCGGCGCGGGCGGAGGGCGCATCGCGCGCCAGCAGCGGGATGGCGCCGCGCGCATCCGCCGGCGCGCCGGGGGCGCCCAGCCGCGCCAGCGCCGTATCCAGCGCGGCGTCACCCAATGGCGAGGTGTCCACCACGAACAGCCGGTCCCGGTCCGTATCCACCCGCCCGGCGAGTGCCAGCTGCATCAGCAGCGCGCCGGCCAGCGCCCGGTCCGGCGCCATGCCGCCGCGGCCGACCGGGCGCCCCGTCTCGTCATCCAGGGCGAGCAGGACGATTTCCTCCGCCAGGGTCAGCGGTTCGGTCATGGCGAGACGTCAGGCCTGGGCGAGGGCGGCGGACCAGGGCGACATCACATCGGTGACGCCCACCCGTTCGCCGCCCGCCCGGATCTGGATGAGGTTCGGGCAGGCAAAGTTCACCGGCAGCACGGCATGTTCCACTACCTCCAGCGGGCCGGCTGCGGCCAGGCCGTCCAGCGTCGCCTGCGGCAGGCTGCGATCGGCGGTGGCACCTTCGGGACCGCTGACATCGATGCGCGGAAAATGCGCCGCCGCCTCCGGGTCCATGCCGAAGCCGCTGACCAGCGCCAGGGTCTGGAACACCGCGGCCAGGATCCGCCGTCCGCCAGAAGCGCCCAGCGCCATGGAGGGGTTGCCGGCCGCATCGGCCACGATGACCGGGGACATGTTGGTCAGCGGCCGCTTGTTCGGCCCGATCTCATTGGCGCTGCCCGGCCGCGGGTCGAACCACATGACGCCGTTGTTCATCAGCACGCCGGAGCGCGGCAGCACGACGCGCGAGCCCATGGAGGACAGCAGCGTGGTGGTCATGGAAACCATCATGCCATCCGCGTCGCAGACGTTCAGATGCGTGGTGCAGGTCTCGGCGCCCTTGGGCTCGGCATCGCCGAGGCCGGCCAGCCGCTCGGCATAGGCGGCCTGCATCGCCTTGGCGAAGGCCAGGTGCCAGGCGGTGCCGGGCGCGCTGCCGGCCCAGTCGGCGGCTTCCATCAATTCCATGACGCGCCGGAAGGTGGGCGCCGCAGTCAGGCCATTGGACAGATGCAGCGTATGGCCGCGCCACGGCACGGACACGGCGGGCAGCACCCGCGCCTTGCAGCCGGCGAGGTCGGCGGCGGAGAGGATGCCGCCGGCCTCCCGCACATCGGCCGCGATGGCAGCGGCGACATCGCCCTCGTAGAAGTCGCGGAAGCCGGCCTGCTGCAGCCGCTCCAGCGTCTCCGGCAGCCGGCCCAGCCGGAAGAAGCCCGGCTTGCCCTGATAGGGCGTGACCGGCGGCAGGCCGTTCGGCAGGTAGATGCGCGCCGATTCCGGGTAGAGCTTCAGCGTGGAGGCCGCATTGGCGATCTTCAGCGTGGTGAACCAGTCCTGCGGCAGGCCGCGCTGCGCCAATGCCACCGCGGGCGCCAGCACATCCTTCGCCGGCATCCGGCCGCGGCGTTCATGCAGCAGCGCATAGCCCGCGACGGAGGACGGGATGCAGAAGCTCATCGCGCCATGGATGTTGCGGTCGCCCTCCACCTCCGGCCAGGAGAACAGATCCTGCTTCATCCGGCCGGTGGTCGGAAAATCCCGGGCGTTCAGCGCGGCGGGGGAAACCGGGCCGAAATCGAAGGTCTCCGCCGGGCCGCCGGGGGCGGCCACCTGGGCATAGCCGATGCCACCCAGGCCGCTGTTCCAGGGCTCCATCGCGGCGAGCGCGAACGCCATGCCGACCGCCGCATCCGCCGCATTGCCACCCGCTTCCAGAATGGCGATGCCGGCCTCGGCGGCGGCGCGGGACTGGCTGGCCACCATGCCGCGGCGGCCGCGGGCGGCGGGCTTGGTGACCTGCCAATGCTGGCTGGTATGGGCGGGCGGCTGGTATGTCATGCGGGGTCCTCCGATCCGCGGAGGATCGACCCGCCCCGGCTCTTCGGCAACCCCGCCGGCGGGCTTCAGCGCTTGGCCTGCCGCCGGCGCTGCACCGCCTGTTCGAAATCCAGATCCTCATGCCAGCTCAGATGCCGGTCGAGCGCCGCCTGCGCTCCCTCCACATCGCCCTGTTCCAGCAGATCGAGGATGGCGGTGTGCTCGGCGGAGATGCGGGGCTTCGGCCGGACGTCGTGGCCCAGGCCCCAGACCACGGAAAGCTGCCGCGCCACGCTCAGCCAGATGCCATGCAGCACGCCATTGCCGGAAAGCCGGCAGATTTCACCGTGGAAAGCCTCATCGGCCGCGACAAGAACCGCCATGTCCTGCGCTTCCGCCGCCGCGTCATAGCGCTCGGCGGCGCGGCGGGCCGGGGCCAGGCGTTCCGGTGTGGCCAGCCCGGCGGCCAGGATCTCCCGCAGCGCCAGCGCCTCCAGCGCCGTCCGCACCCGCATCAGCTCCGCCACCGCGCGGTTGGTCACCTGCATCAGCCGCATGCCCTTGTAGGGCGTGGAGACGACGATGCCCTGGCTTTCCAGCAGGCGCAGCGCTTCCCGCACCGGGACGCGGCTGATGCCCAGCTCCCGGGCGATCTCAGCCTCCACCAGCCGGTCGCCCGGCAGGAACACACCACGCGCGGCGGCGGCCACCACAGCCTCCGCCGCCTGTTCGACCATGGTACGCGGGTGGACGGGGGCCAGGCGGCGCGCCTCGCCTGTGGCGTCTTCGGGTAGGGGGGGCATGGACCCCTCAATGGGCAATGCATTCACCGGCGGCGGCCTTCGGGAAGCGTTCGTATTGTCATGTCATTTCAACACAGGCACGGCCGTTTGTCTCGCGCCGATGGCAGCGCGAGACATTTCTTTGCAGGTGCGTGGCGGCGCCGACCCTCCAAACATTGTATTGTTCCTCCGAAAGATCGGACAATTGACCTTATTGCTGCGCCTCTTGGAGAGCCAGGGTTTTGCGCCTAAGCACGCGGCCCAAATGCCCCGCGGGGCAAGTGCCGCCGCGTGCCGGGGGCGCAGACAGGATGGGAGACGGATCGTGGCAGCATCGGAGCGGATCGGCGGGCTCGGCGTGGACCCGGCCTTTCGGCAATTCATCGAGGCCGAGGCACTGCCGGGCACCGGCATCGAGGCGGCCCGCTTCTGGTCCAGCTTCGAGGCGCTGCTGCGCGATTTCGCCCCGCGCAACGCCGCCCTGCTCGCCAAGCGGGATGCGCTGCAGGCGCAGATCGATGCCTGGCACCGCACCAACCCGGCCCGCCCGGTGGACCTCGCCGCCTACAAGGCGCATCTGGCCGAGATCGGCTACCTGCTGCCGGAGCCGGAGGATTTCAGCGTCGGCACCACCGATGTGGATGCCGAGATCGGCCAGATGGCCGGCCCGCAGCTGGTGGTTCCCGTCTCCAACGCGCGCTACGCGCTGAATGCCGCCAATGCGCGCTGGGGCAGCCTGTATGACGCGCTGTACGGCACGGATGCGATCCCGGATGCGGATGGCGCCGAGCGCGGCCGCGGCTACAACCCGAAGCGCGGCGCCAAGGTGATCGCCTTCGCCCGCAAGGTGTTGGACCAGGCCGCGCCCCTGGCCGGCGGCGCCAGCCATGCCGGCAGCAAGGGCTACGCGATCGAGGGTGGCGCGCTGGTGGCGACGCTGGCGGATGACCGCAAGGTGGGCCTCGCCCGGCCCGGCCAATGCGTCGGCTTCCAGGGCGAGCCCTGGGCGCCCACCGCCATCCTGCTGGTCAACAACGGCCTGCACCTGGAAATCCATGTCGACCGCACCAGCGCCATCGGCCAGTCCGATGCGGCCGGCGTCTCCGACCTGGTGATGGAAGCCGCGCTGACCACCATCATGGATTGCGAGGACAGCGTCGCCGCGGTGGATGCCGCCGACAAGATCGAGGTCTATCGCTGCTGGCTCGGCCTGATGAAGGGCGACCTGACGGCGGATCTGGAGAAGGGCGGGAAGACCATCACCCGCCGGCTGAACCCGGACCGCGTCTGGAAGACCCCCTCCGGCTCCGCCGTCACGCTGCATGGCCGGTCCGTCATGCTGGTCCGCAATGTCGGGCACCACATGATGACCGATGTGGTCACGCTGGACGGCGCCGAGATTCCGGAAACCGCGCTGGACGCCATGGTGACGGTGGCGATCGCGCTGCATGACATCCAGCCGCCCGGCCGCGGCAAGCGGATGAATTCCCGCACCGGCAGCACCTATATCGTCAAGCCGAAGATGCATGGGCCGGAGGAAGTGGCGCTGGCCGATAGCCTGTTCGCCCGCATCGAGGACGCGCTCGGCCTGCCGCGCGCCACGATCAAGATGGGCATCATGGATGAGGAACGCCGCACCACGGTGAACCTCAAGGCCTGCATCAAGGCGGCCCGCGACCGGGTGGTGTTCATCAACACCGGCTTCCTCGACCGCACCGGCGACGAGATCCACACGGCGATGGAAGCCGGCGCCGTGGTCCGCAAGAACGAGATGAAGGCGCTGCCCTGGATTGCGGCCTATGAGGCCTGGAACGTCGATGTCGGCCTGCTGTGCGGGCTGCGCGGCCGGGCGCAGATCGGCAAGGGCATGTGGGCGATGCCGGACATGATGGCGGCGATGCTGGAGCAGAAGGTGGGCCACCCCAAGGCCGGCGCCAACACCGCCTGGGTCCCCTCGCCCACCGCGGCCACGCTGCATGCGCTGCACTACCACCAGGTGGACGTCGCCGCCCGCCAGGTGGAGATCGCAGCCGAAGGCCGCCGCGGCAAGCTGGACGATATCCTGACCATCCCCCTCGCCCAGGACACCAACTGGGAACCGAAGGATGTGCAGGCCGAGCTCGACAACAACGCGCAGGGCATCCTGGGCTATGTCGTGCGCTGGGTGGACCAGGGGGTCGGCTGTTCCAAGGTGCCGGACATCAACAATGTCGGGCTGATGGAAGACCGCGCCACGCTGCGCATCTCCGCCCAGCACATCGCCAACTGGCTGCGCCACGGCATCGTTTCGCGCGATCAGGTGGAGGAGACGCTGCGACGCATGGCGGCCGTGGTGGACGGCCAGAATGCCGGCGATGCCGCCTATACCCCGATGGCACCGGGCTTCGACGGCCCGGCCTTCAAGGCGGCCTGCGACCTGGTGTTCGAGGGTGCGGCGCAGCCCAATGGCTACACCGAATTCGTCCTGCACCGCAGGCGGCGGGAGGCGAAGGCGGCGGGCTGAGCCGGGCGGCTGAGGTGGGCGCGGGCGCGGGTGATTCCCCTCGCGCCCAAGCTGTTGTACCTTGGCGTAATGTTCCGCGGAGATTGCGCCCTGCCCCGGCTTCTCGCCCTGCTGCCCCTGCTGGCGCTGATGGCCTGCTCCTCCTCCAGCGAGGTGGCGGAGCTTTCGCCCGGGATCTTCGGGCTGACCGCGCATGGCAATACGCCGGCGCAGGCAGCGCGCGTGGGGGTGGAGCGGGCGCAGGCGCATTGCGCGGCGATGGACCGCGCCTTCGAGGTGACGCGCAGCCATATCGGCGGGCGGGACTACACCATCGCCTTCCGCTGCCCGCGGCCGGAGGCTTCCGCGATGAACCCGGCGACCCTGGTGCAGCCACCGCGCGGCTGGGAACCGGCCGCCCCGCTGCCGCAGGCCGGCGGCGGAGCCGCTGGGGCCGTCGCGCTCTACTGAAACGCGCTCGACTGACATACGCGGCGATTTGGCGGGGCTGGCAGATGCGCTAGACTGCCGCCTTTGGCATGGTTGGATTGATGTCGGACGAGGACTGGAACATCCCTGAGGACCTGCGGCCCGACCCGGCCGATTACAGCTTCGACCTGGCACGCACGCTCACCTCCGTGGTCAGCCTGAAGTCCCGCGTGCCGGCGGACGCGTTTTCCGCCCGCACCCTGGGGACGGAACGCGAGGGCAGCGGCGTGGTGATCCGGGAGGATGGGCTGGTGCTGACCATCGGCTACCTCATCGGCGAAGCCGACAGCATCTGGATCAAGACCGCCGCCGGCCGCGTCGTGCAGGGCCATGCGCTGGCCTATGATTTCGAGACCGGCTTCGGCCTGGTGCAGGCGCTGGGGCGGCTGGAGGCACCGGCCATGCCGCTCGGCCCCGCCACGCTGCCGGAGGCCGGGGTGCAGACCATCCTGGCCGCGGCGCCGCAGCCGGGGCGGGCCGCGGGGGGCGGCGGGGCGCTGGCGTGTTCCGTCGTCGCGAAGGAGCCCTTCGCCGGCTACTGGGAATATCTGCTGGAGGAGGCGCTGTTCACGGCACCGGCGCATCCTTCCTGGGGTGGCGCGGGGCTGATCGGGCCGGACGGGTCGCTGCTCGGCATCGGGTCCCTCGTGCTGCAGCATGCGGATCAGAAGGGGCGCAAGCTGGATCTGAACCTGGTGGTGCCGATCGGGCTGCTGCACCCGATCCTGGACGATCTTCTGGCCTATGGCCGCGTGAACAAGCCGCCGCGGCCCTGGCTCGGGCTGTATTGCGCGGATCAGGAGGAAGGCGTGGTCGTGGCCTCCGTCGCCGCCAGGGGGCCGGCGGAGAAGGCGGGCATCCGGCCGGGCGACCGGATCCTGGGGCTGGATGACAGCGAGGCGCCGGATCTGGCGGGGCTGTGGCGCAGCCTGTGGTCGCGCGGGGCTGCGGGTGTCGCGGTGAATGTGGCGGCGGAGCGGGACGGAAGGCGACTGGTGGTGCCGGTGGTGAGCGGGGATCGGAGCAAGTTTTTGAAGGCGCCAAGGCTGCATTGAGTAGACCGTGCTTGTTAACGGGCGAACAAGTGATGCGCGCCACCCACCTCCACCGAGGGCGAGAGCCGAGCCGGCCCACTAGGCGAGGCTAACGTATTGTACAAGGCTCTTACCTGTACACCGCAGCAGAAGTAACGAATCAAAACAGGCTGGATAGGAGATGCCCGTGAAGTTACAAGCCTTCAATTTAAGCAGAGCGAACACGGGTTTTTACTTAACTGCCGTGAGCGCAAGCACACTGTTTCCGCTATGTCGAGTTGACAGGGTGGCCGAAAATCCGACTGAAGGATTTCAGCGACAGCTAGACGCACCGCGCGCGCGCCGAATCGCCAAGTATCTTGAAGATCGAATAATCCCTGGCGCGATTATCTTAAGCGTTCAAACAGAATTTCCTGCCTCATTCGATGTTGAGGCTGGCGAGCTTACAATAAGCGACCATCCTGGATCGCTTCTCGTGATTGATGGGCAGCACAGACTCTATGGCGCCCAAATTGCATCAGAAAATCATGGCGTGAACGTTCTTTTGCCCGTTTGCATACTAACCGACCTTTCTTTCATGGACGAGGTTCAATATTTCATCGATATTAACTCAACCGCGAAAGGCGTCCCGCGTACGCTGCGTATCGAGCTCACGAAATTTTTGGTCAAGCAGGACTCTATCGATGATGTTCGCCTACGTCTTTTCAGAGACCTGAGTATAGAGCCTGACTCACCATTATGCGGCCGGCTTAGCGCCGAGCAACGTGGCCCCGGCTATCTTTCTCACGTTCCATTTGAACTCGCCATAAATAAAATTCTCGCAGGCGAGCGAATGAGAGATTTAGATTACTTGCAGAAAAAAGCCCTAATTAAAAACTACATATCAGGCGTAAATCAGAATCTTTTAGAGGCAGATTTATCTCAAAAACTTATTCAGTCGGCGTTTTTTCAGGCTATTTTTCGTGTCTTTGAAAAGGCATGCGAAAGCGCATTGCTGTTGCGTGGCAACTATCGAGCGGAGACCTTTGAGTATGTCTTTCAGGCTTTACTCAGAGTGAATTTTGAGCACCATACTGGAACCAACGATGAGGCAATTTCCAACCTAGAGAAAGATCTTTTAGATAAACTAGAAATTGACAGAAAATCTAAAATGCCGACAGATCTTTTTTAATGTTTGCTCTCCGATGAATAGATGTGCAGGTCTTCTAGCTGACGCCTGCACGTCGGAATTAGCGGGTCTTATTAGCGTCGCGGGGCCCGCTGAACTCGACCACCTGACCTTCAGGTCGTCTTTCAAGTACGGGCTTTTGAACGATCCTGCTATATCGATAGATATCCCATCCTCAAGCAGCTTTGTGGTCTGCGAACTTGCCGGTGGGGAGGTTCGTCATGACAGTCCGGCCATTGCAAGCGCGCGGGTTTCCGATTTTTTTCTGGGAGCGACGCGAGTAAGACGTCAGTATCAAGATTTGATCAAATCGAAAGAGGCATCTTCGTCCTCCGCATGGATGGTTGTAACCGCATATTATTGCGCTTTTTTTGCCGCTATAGAAATAGCCAAGCTTTTTAATTATATTTCCATAAGCCTTGCATCCGAGGATCTTAAAGCCCTCTCTATCAAAGCGACCGGCGCTAGCCATTCGGCCTTTTTTAGCAGCGGGAATAATAATTTTATCGGTCAGCCTCATGCTGGCAAGCTAGTTTTTAGCAGCATAGGAACACGCCCCCACGTGGTGGCTTGGCAAAATGCGCTTCGGTTTACCAAAACGGCCTTCAAGAAGAAAGACTGGATAGATGCCAGCCACTACATCACCGCCCTTCAGGAAAATGACTGTTCCCCAAGCGCAGTCCGCAATGAATGGAATTACAAAAGGTCCGATTATTATGGCGCAGTCGGCGATGCCCGCGCCTCCGAATTCAAAAAACTTGTAGGCAATCCAAAATCTGCACATAATTTTCTTTGCCGAACCAGGGGGCTGTTTTCCAACTTTGATCCCTGCCTAGTTGCAGTGCTTTGTGAAGTATTTAATTCAGCGATTACTCAGTCACACGCTAGAGCCACTGAGATCATTAGAAATACTCGCAACTAAAAGAAAGTATACATCATGCTATTCAAGGCGGTCTTCGTATTGGTCCGTCAAAACCTCCCCACCCCAAACACCCCCGGCGCCCCCTTCCCTCCCCGCACTCCCTCCGCCACCAGCCGCCCGCACACCGGTCCCAGCGTCCACCCGTTGAACGTCACCGCATGGTGCAGCCCCTGCACCCGAGGGTCCGCCCCCAGGATCGGCCCCGGCACCTGCACATTCAGCCCGGTCCAGGCCCGTATCACCTGAAGCCCCGCCAACGCCGGCAGCACGCGGCCCGCGACGAACAGATTGCCCTCGATCGACTCCCGCAGGTTGCGCGGCCGCCCTGCCGCATCCAGCACGCCGGGCCAGGCGCCGCCGAGCACCAAATGGCCGGCATCGCCCTGCTTGGCCGAAAGGTGCCGGCTGCCATGCAGCACCAGATGGCGCATCACCTCGCCGCCCGCCGCCTCCGTCACCATCACCTGCTGCACCGCCGCCCGCACCGGAATCGGCGCGCCCAGCATCGCGGCGAATTCCCCGGCCCAGGGACCGCAGGCATTCACCACCTGCCCGGCGCGGATCACGCCGCCCCCGCCTGTCTCCGCCCCAAACCCCCCCCCCCCCCGCACCACCCCCCCGCTGGTGGTGCCGCCGCGCACCAGAACCCCC
>NZ_JAUYTS010000047.1 GCF_030695085.1 Falsiroseomonas sp.
CGCAGGCGCGGCCACCGCGGACGTTTCCGTCGCGGGGGTGCCGGCTTCGGCCGGGGCGGCGGTGTGTTCGGTCTCGGCCGCGCGCGGGGCGGTCGCGTCGCTATGATCGCTCAACGTGCTTGGTTCTCTGCATGCCTCGGACCTGCCCGCCACCTGCGCACATCCCATCAGGACGCGTACTCGGCGGGGGCGCCCCACAGGCGCGATGACAGGCGCTTGGCGGGGCCGGGCGGGATGCAGCGCATATGCGCCGCAATGGCCGGGAAATCAAGGCAAGACGCCGCCCCGGCCGCATTTGGCGGACCAGCCGGATACACGCCGCGTCGCGGCGGTGCCTCCGGCGTGACCCGCCAGGTGCCCGTCACACCACCTGGTTGACCAGCGTCTGCCCCGCCCGCAGCCGGGGCAGGTTGGCTTCCAGCAGGTCCAGCACATTGCCCTCATAGGCCCGCGTCTCGCCGCCGGTATGCGGCGTGATGAACACGTTCGGCATGGCCCAGAGCGGGCTGGCGCCGGCCAGCGGCTCCTCCGTCGTCACATCCAGCGCCGCCTGGCCGACCTGGCCGGAGGACAGCGCGGCGATCAGCGCGGCCTCGTCGCACACCGCGCCGCGCGCCACATTCACCAGGGTCGCGCCCGGCTTCATGGCGGCGAAGGAGGCCGCATTCATCAGGCCGCGGGTTTCCGGCGTCAGCGCGCAGGTCAGCGCCACGATATCCGCACGGCCGAGCTGCGCGTGCAGCGCATCCATGCCGTGGATTTCATCGGCGCCCTCGCTGCCCTTGGACGGGTCCTGCCGCAGCCCCACCACCTTCATGTCGAAGGCCTTGGCCAGCCGCGCCAGCCGGCCGCCGATGCGGCCGATGCCGACCACCAGCAGCGTCTTGCCGCCGAGTTCATCCTCGCGCTGGGTCAGGTCGCCGATCATGCCGCGCCAATGCTGCTTCACCTGGTTGTCGCGCGCCTGCGGCAGCAGCCGGGCCTGCGCCAGGATCAACGACATGGCGTGTTCGGACACCGCATTGGCATTGGCACCCTGCGCCGAGGCGAGCCGGATGCCGGCCCCCGCCAGCACCGCCTTGTCGTACTGGTCGACGCCGGCGCTGATGGATTGGATGAATTTCAGGCGCGGCGCCTTGGCCGCCAGATGGTTGCGCCACATGCCGGAGACCAGCAGCACATCGGCCTCCGGCAGCCGCGCCTCCAGCTCCTCCAGGCTGCGCACCTCGAAGTGCTTCAGCTTGCCGCCGCGCTGGGCGTAGCGTTCGCCGAAGCGGTAGGCGACATGGGCGAAGCAGAGGGTGAGCTGGTCATCCGGTGGCAGCATGGCGCGTTTCTCCTGGCGATTCAGGCGCACCAAACCCGCTGCCAGCTTGTCAGGCAACCCCGGTGGGCGCCTCGCGGGCCAGCAATGCGCGGGCGAGGCGGTCGAATTCCGCGATGGTCAGCGTCTCCGCCCGCCTTTGCCCGTCGATCCCGGCGGTCTCCAGCAGCGCCTCCGCCTGGCCGAGCTGCTTCAGCGACCCGCGCAGCATCTTGCGGCGCTGGCCGAAGGCGGCGGCGGTGGTGCGTTCCATGGCGGCGAACAGCGCCGGGCCGGGGTCTTCCGCATGCGGGGTCAGCCCGACCACGGCGGAGAACACCTTGGGCGGCGGCGTGAAGGCGCCGGGCGGCAGGCTGAGCAGGAACTGCGCGCGGCAGCGCCACTGCGCCAGCACGCCGAGCCGCCCATAGGCATCGGTGTCCGGCGCGGCGCAGATGCGCTCCGCCACTTCCTGCTGGAACATCAGCGTCATGCCCTCGATGTCCGAGGCATGCCGCAGCCAGCCGACCAGCAGGGGGGTGGCGACATTGTAGGGCAGGTTGGCGATGATCCGGCGCGGCGCGGGCAGTTCGGCCAGCGGGTCGGTATCCAGCGCATCCGCCTCCTGCACCGTGAGGCGGCCGGGGTAATGCGCGGCGAGCGTGGTCAGCGCCGCGATGGCGCGCCGATCCAGCTCCACCGCCAGCACATGCGCGGCCGGCGTCGCCAGCAGCGCCCGCGTCAGCCCGCCCGGGCCGGGGCCAACCTCCAGCACATGCCGCCCGGTCAGGTCGCCTGCCAGCGCGGCGATACGGGCGCAGATCGCCGGGTCCAGCAGGAAGTGCTGCCCGAGCGATTTGCGCGCATCCAGCCCGTATTCGCGGACCGTGTCGCGCAGGCTCGGAAGTTCGGAAAGCTCAGACATTCTGGACCGCGCCCGTTACCCGTACTTGCAGGATCATGATCGCACGGCACGCCATGCGGCGCCCGGCGCCGCCAATGCGGCGAGCCAAGCCGCCGGAGGCGGCGCCCGGCGCCTGAGGGCAAGACAACAGCAGTTGAGGCGATAGCCTCAACTGCGCATCTCGATCTGCGCGCGGCGGCGCAGGTCGCGTTGCACCTGGCGGGAGAGCAGTTCGGCGCGGTCGCGCAGCAGCTGGGCGCGGGCGGCATCCGGCGTCAGCTCCGCCTGGTTCCGCGTCTCCCGCGTGCAGACCATGATGACGGCGACCCCATCGGGTGCGATCACCGGCTGGCTGGCCCGGCCCGGCTGAAGCCCGCCGATCAACTGGCGCAGCGCCGGCGGCTGCACGGCTTCCAGACGCACCTCGCCCGGGTCCGGGTCCCGCCCGCCGCCCGCGGCGCGGGCGGCTGCGTCCACCGCCTCGCAGCTGCGCGCGGAGTTGGACAGGGCGCGGGCGCGTTCCACCGTCTGGATCTGCTGCTGCGTCGGGTTGTTGGGGTCGAGCGCGCCGGAGAACGGGAAGAAGGCCTGGCGCAGGGTCAGGATGGTGGCCATGTCGCGGCCCACTTCCCGCCGCTGGCGCAGCGCCACGATCTGGAAACCGCCGGGCACGCGGATCGGATTGGCGATGGCGCCGGGCGGCATCTGGCGCACCACCTCGGCCACCTCCTGGTCCAGCGCCTCCGCCCCCACCCAGCCGAGGTCGCCGCCCTGCAACGCCGTCTGCGCCTGGCTGAACTGCGTCGCCGCCACGGGGAAGGGCACGCCGCGGCGCAGCTGGCTCACCACCTCATCGACGAAGGCCCGCACTTCCGGCTCCTCGGCCGGATCGTCCACCGGGACGAAGATCTCGCTGACCAGGAATTCCGGCTGCCCGGTCCGGGCGCGCTGGGAGGCGATCAGCTCCGCCACCGCGGCCTCCGAGGGTTCCGCCTGCGGGCCGAGCAGCTGGCGCACCAGCCGCGCCCAGCCGATCTGCACGCGAAGCTGGTCGTACAGCACGCGGGGTTCCACCCCGGCGCGGCGCAGCTGTGCCACGAGGGCGCCGGCGGGCAGGCCGTTGCGGCGTTCCAGCTCGCCCACGGCGCCGGCGAGGTCGGCATCCGTCACCGGAATGCGGCGGCGCTGCACTTCCTGCACCCGCAGGCGTTCATCGACCAGCAGGCGGGTGACCTGCGGCGTCAGGCGTTCCAGCACCTGGGGCGTCATGTTCAGCCCGGCATTCAGCGCGAACAGCCGCCGCCGGCCCTCGACATCCGCCTGGGTGACAATGTCCCCATTGATGACGGCGACGATTCGATTGACCTGCTGCCCTGCCACCTGGGCCGGCTGGGCGGCTGGCCTTTGGGCCAGGGCTGTGGCGGGAAGGGTCAGGATGGGCGCGCTGGCCAGGGTGGACAGCAGCAGCAGGGCTCGGGCGGTGGGGCGCATGGCGCGTTCCTAAAGCATTTTCAGATCAGGCGTAATCGCCTTGCGGTCCGGGTTCGGCTGCCCGGCCAGATGCATCATCCGGCGCCGCATCCGGCGCATCACAGGGCCCGTAGCCCGAAGTCGCCAACCGTCTTCAGCCCGATCCGGAACAGCAGCAAGGTACCGCCGGCATAATCGGCCTGGGTCGTCGGGTCCTGCGCCCAGCTACGGACGAAGCGGGTCTCGAAGATGAAGCACTCATCCTCATAGGTGGCGGAGGCCTGGGCGGCAACGGGCCGGTCGAGCCCGATATCGTAGCGCCCGAACAGCCCGACCCGCCAATTCTCGTTCACCCGGATGGTGCCGCCGAGGGAAATCTCCTCCCGCTTGCGGGTGGTGACGTTGGGCGCGGGGTTGGTCAACAGATAGCCGCCCGAGACGCTGAAGGGTCCGCCGAAGACGGTGGCGGTGGCATCCCACAACCGGCCCTCGCCGGTCTCCTTGTCCAGCCGCCCGCGGCCGAGCAGTTCCAGCCAGGTCACCGGCGCCAGCCGCAGCCGCCCGACCCAGTCGGACGACCGGTTCTCCAGCCCCGATCCATCGGCGAAGGTCTCATCGGTGGCCAGCCGGACGGAGCGCCCGGCGAGGCCCTCCAGCTGCCCGCCATTGGGGAACAGCCAGGCGCCGCGCAGCGCCGCATCGGCCCGGGTGCCACCCTCGAAGCGGTCGCGGCCCTGGAAGCGGTTCAGGCTGAACAGGTTCGCGTCGGTGAATTCGAAATCGAGGCTGTCCTCATTCGGGAAGCGCAGCTGCGCGCCGGTCGCCGGGCCGGTCACCAGCTGCACCCGCGGCTCGATGATCTGGGACCCGTATTCCCCGGCGCTGCGCAGGAAGGGCATGCGCCAATCCACCGCCGTGCGGATATGGCCGCGGCCATAGAAGCCATCGCCCCCGGCATTGCCGAAGGTCGGCGCCAGCGCCAGCCCATCCACCCAGCCGCCGACCACATCGGCATGGGTGCGGAAGGTCCAGATATCGCCCATCTCGCCGACCAGCGGCAATTCGTAGCTGGTGCGGGTGGCGATGCGCTGGGTGTCGGTGCCGCCCGCCCGGAAGATGCTGTAGGCGGAGGCATCCACCGTGAAGCGCCCGCCGAGGTTGTCGGTCGGGAAGACATAGTCGGCATAGCCGCGCGGCAGCACGAAGGGCGTCAGATCCGTCGAATTGGCGGCGTCCAGCCCCTGGTACAGCATCGTGTCGATGCGGGCGTAGCCTTCCGGCCCCCAGAAACCCTCCGCATAGGCCGTCGTGGTCAGCACCCGCGGCGCGCCGTAGCGCCAGGCCTGGAGATACTCGCGGGAGGAGGCGCGGTTCACCGCGAAGCCGGTGCGCCAATTCTCATTCAGCGTGAAGCGCCCCTGGGCGAAGATGTGCCCGCCGAAGCCATCCGCATCCGTCCCCTCCAGCGTGCCGACCGAGCCTTCCAGCGTCACCTCGCCGTTGTTGAAGCGGCGGCGATAGGCACCCCCCACATTCGGGATCTGGTTGGTGGAGGTGGTGAGGCTGATGGTCGCGTCGGAATGGTCGTCGATCGCCCAGTAATAGGGCAGCTCGGCGAAGGCGCCGAGAAAGCGGGTCTGCCCGAAGGTCGGCGAAAGGAAGCCCGAGGCGCGCGGCGCATCCGGCGTCGCATGGCTGAAATAGGGCGTATAAAGCAGCGGCACGCCGCCGAACTGCACCGCGGCATCGCGGTAGCGCACCCGCTGGTCCACGCTGTCCACCGTCGCGATCCGGGCGCGCAACTGCCACAGCGGCGGCCGCGTCGGGTCTTCCGGGCACAGGTCGCAGGAGGAATAGACCACGCGTGCCAGGTCGGTGACGGTGCCGCCGGTGCGCCGCGCGCCGGCGGCGGCGATGCGGGCATTGGCGGCCAGCAGGCCGCGGATGCCCTCGATGGCGGCATCGCGCATGCCATCGGTCAGCTCCACCCGGTCGGCGAACAGGGTCTGCCCATCCGGCTCGATCAGCGCGACGTTGCCGGTGGCGGTCGCCAGGCCGGTGTCGCGGGCATAGGTGAATTCATCGGCGCGCAGCACGCGGTCGCCCTGCCAGGCTTCCACCTTGCCGCGGGCGGTGACGGTGTTGGTGGTCTGGTCGTATTCGACCTCATCCGCCGTGAAGGTGACGGGGCCTTCGCCGACGGCACGGTTGCCCAGCCCCATCATGCCCTGCTGGGCGCCCGGCCCGGTCGGATACAGGACCAGCCCGAGGGCGGTCAGCGCCGCCAGCCCGGCCAGGCGCCACCGCCCGCCACGGGCGGGGCCGCAACCGGTGAAAGGTTCGGGCGGTGCGGACCGGGGCGCGGGCTGGCCCGGCGGCCGGATCGGCGGCGGCAGCTTGCGGGATGGCCGGGTGGTCGGCGGCATCAGCCATCCTCCAGGTGCAGCAACAAAGCCAAGGCCAGCAGCAGCCCGGCGAGCGCCGGCGCCCAGGCCGCCAGGATCACGGGCAGGGAACCCGCTTCGCCCATTTCATTGCTCACCTTGTCCAGCACGAACAGGGCGAATCCCGCGGCGACGCCGCCGCCGATCATCTGCGCCACCCCGCCGCGCCGGGTCTGGCGCATCGAGAAGCCGGCCGCCAGCAGCGCCATGCCCAGCGCCAGCACCGGCAGGGCGAGCAGCGACTGGAACTGGATGCGGTGGCGCACGGCGGAGAAGCCGGCCTCCTCCAGCACCGCGATGAAGCCCGGCAGCGCCCAGAAATCCAGCGTTTCGGGGGAGGCGAAGCTGTCCTGGATGCGGTCGGGGGTCAGTTCGGTGGGCAGGCTGACCTGGGTCGGCGGGCTGGCGATGCGGTCCGCACCGAAGCTCACCGCCTGGTCGAACACCCAGGCGCCGTCGGTCAGCCGGGCGCGTGGCGCCTCCAGCCGTGCCAGCGGCCGGTCATCGGCGGAAAGCCGCCAGACCGTGACCTCCTGCAATTCGAAGCGTGGCCCGCGCGGCAGCGGGTCCCCGGCCTCCCGCAGCGGCGCATCGCGCATCGCAACCGGGCGGCCGGAGATGATGGCGACCCCCTGCGGGTCCAGCGCCCGGTCCGCCTGGCGCAGCCACAACCGCCCCCCGGCGAGCGAGGACAGGCCGCCCCCGGTGCGCAGGAAGGACATATCCATCCGCTCCGCCCGCGCCAGCAGGGCGGAGGAGACGGGGGAGATCCCGAAGGTCCCCAGCATGCCGAGCAGGAGCGCCACCACCAGCGGCCCGGTCAGGAACCCCCAGGCGGAAATGCCGGCCGCCCGCGCCACGATCAGCTCGGAAGACCGCGTGAGCCGCCAGAAGGCGATGATGCCACCCAGCAGGATGGCAAACGGCAGGATCTGCAGGGCGACGAAGGGCAGCCGCATCGCCGCGATCTGCAAGGGGATGGTGTAGCCCACATCCGGCCGCGTCGCCGCCCGGCGCAGCAATTCGATGAAGTCGAACAGCGCCACCAGGCCGATCAGCGCCGCCATCACCAGCAGCGTCGCGAACAGGAAGCCGCGCGCCACATAGCCGGTCAGGGTGGGGGTGAAGACCATGCGGGGCTCAGCCGGCCGATAGCGAGGCAGGGGGTATCGAAGCGGGGGGCATCGGGGTCGGGCGGAAGCGCGGCAGGCCGGGCGCGCCGAGCAGCCACCAGGTGGCGATCACCCCGGGCAGGGTGGCATGCGCCCAGATCAGCCAGACGAAGCTGTTGTCGCGCGTCGCCAGGTTGCCGATGGTCAGCCCCGCCGCCAGCAGCCCCACCACCAGCCCGACGCCGAGCGCCAGCCGCAGCCCACCACCATGCCGGCGGAACTGGCCGGTCAGCGCCACCGCCATGCCGACCAGGGCGAAGGTCAGTGCCGTCAGCGGCGCGGAAAGCCGCTGATGCGCCTCGCCCACGAAGCGGGCCAGGTCGCGTGGGCGAAGCTCCTCCGCCGGGTCGGGGTGCAGCAATTCCGCGATGCCGCGTTCGCGCGAATCGCGGAAGCGCACTTCCTCCTGCCGCGTGGCGCGGGCGAGATCGACGCTGTTTTCCTGGAAGCTGAGCACCGAGAGCCGCATGGTGGCGGGCGTGCCCGGCGGCGCATTGGCCGGCGGCGCCACCCGTTCCATCTGCTGCCGCACGCCGTTCTGCAAGGTCACGCGGGGGCCGAGCGGGCCGCTCGAGATGCGGCCCGATTCGGCCAGGATGGTCGCCGGCGCGCCCGCTTCCCGCGCATCATGCACCAGGATGCCGCGCAGCGTGCCGTCGCGGTCGCGCAGCCGGGCATAGACCGTGAGGTCGCCGCCGACGGAGGAGAACACGCCTTCCTGCACCAGGATCGCCGCCATCTCGTTGCGAATCTCGTATTGCCAGATGCGGAAGGCGGTGTGCGACATCGGCACCAGCCACAGGTTCAGCGCGTATCCCATGCCGACGGAGGCCAGCGCCAGCAGCATGGCCGGCCGGGCGAGGCGGAGCTGGGACAGGCCGGCTGCGCGCATCACCACCAGTTCGCGGTCGCTGTTCATCCGCACATAGATGAACAGCACCACGACGAAGGTGGTGATCGGCAGGATCACCGCGACGAAGCCCGGCAGCATGAGGCCCGTAAGCTGCACGAAGACCGACATCGAAAGCCCGCGGTCCAGCACCAGCTCCATGAAGCGCAGCGACTGGGTCAGCCAGACCAGCGCCGCCAACCCGCAGGTCACGGCGAGCAGGCCGCCGACAAGCTGGCGCAGGATATAGCGGTCGATCCGTGTCATCCGGCCCCTTCTACCAGCCGCAGGGGGCGGGCTGCAAAGGCGCCACGCGTGCCGTATCCACGCCCATCACGGTGCGGTGACCCGGGCTGCAACCGGGGCGGTAACCGGGGCAGTAGCCGGGGCCGTGACCGGGGCGATGCCGGCCAGGAAGCCGGCCACCACCGCCGCCGGCACCAACCGGGTTCGCGGCAGCGCCGGCTGGCCAGCCGCGGGCTCGTCCCGATGGCTGACCAGCCCGGCCAGGCAGCCCGATTCCGCCTCGAACACCGCGCCGCCGGATTCGCCCTGCGCCAGGGTCTCGGGGATTTCGAGATAGGCGCCGAAGCGCGGATCAGCCTCCGCCACCAGACCCAGCAGCCGGGTGCGCTGCGCCCGGCGCGGCGTCACCAGCAGGGCCGGCGTGCCCGCCACCGGCGGCGCGGCGCAGAGCGTGGCGGTGCCGAGACTGGGCAAGGGCCGCAGCGGCACCACCAGCGCCACATCCTGCCCGCCCAGATACCGCTGGCCGATGCCGGGCTCGATGCGGTCCTGCCCGGTGCCCAGCAGCCGCGCCGGGGCCGGGCTGCCGGCCACCGACAGCACCAGCGGCGCAGCGCCCGCCGGGCAGCCCCCGCGCAGACGCTGGGCGGAGCCATCCACCACATGCGCCGCCGTCACGAAGCGGCCCTGGCCGAGATGGATCGCCGCCCCCGTCGCCCGGCAGCGCGCCGGCTCGCCGGAGGAAAGCTGCACGACGGCGGTGGCCGCGCGCAGCGCCGGGTCCGGCGCGCGCGCCGGCGGCGCGGCGCAGCCGGCCAATGCCAGCGCCAGCAGCAGCCAGGGTTTCAGGGGAAGACCTTGCCCGGATTCATCAGGCCCCAGGGGTCGAGCGCGGCCTTGATGCGGCGCATCGTGTCGAGCTCAGCCCCGCCGCGCCAGGCGGGCATCATATCCGTCTTCAGCCGGCCGATGCCGTGTTCGGCGCTGAACGACCCGTCCATCTCGCGCACGATCTCGTTCACGCAATCCATGATGTCGTGGCTGCGCGCCAGGAAGGCGGCGGGGTCCATGCCTTCCGGCTGTTCCAGGTTCATGTGGATGTTGCCGTCGCCGATATGGCCGAAGGGCACCGGCCGGCTGCCGGGGATCAGCGCCTGAAGCGCCGCCGAGCAGCGCCGGATCATCTCCGGCACGCGGGAGACGGGGACGGAGACATCGGATTTCACCGAGGCGCCCTCGCGCTTCTGCGCCTCCGGATGTTCCTCACGGATCTTCCACAGCTTCTGGGCCTGGGCCTCCGATTCGGCCAGCACGGCGTCGAGCACCTCGCCCGCCTCCATCGCCTCGCCCAGCAGCGACTCGGCCATGTCGCGCAGCCCGGCATCGGGGCGGGGGGAGGCGAGGTCCACCAGCACGTAGTGGTCCGCGCGGGTCTCCACCGGCAGGGTCAGCCCCTCGATATGCTTCAGACAAAAATCGACGCCGGCGCCGGACATGTACTCGAAGGCGCGCACCGCGCTCTCGTCGCGGTCGCGGAAGCGGCGGAACAGGGCCAGCGCCGCATCCTCATCCGCCACCGCGCAGAAGGCGAGCGCGGTGTCGCGCGGGCGGGGATACATCCGCAGCACCGCGGCGGTGATGAAGCCCAGCGTGCCCTCCGCCCCCGTGAACAGATGCCGCAGCGCGTAGCCGGTATTGTCCTTGCGCAGCCGGCGGAGGCCATCCCAGATCTGCCCGTCGGGCAGCACCACCTCCAGCCCCAGCATCAATTCGCGGGCATTGCCGTAGCGCACCGTGGTGTTGCCGCCGGCATTGGTGGACAGCACGCCGCCGATTGTGGCCGTGCCCTCCGCCCCCAGGCTCAGCGGGAACAGGCAGCCGGCATTGGTCGCGGCATCCTGCGCCAGCTTCAGCACCACCCCGGCCTCCGCCGTCATGGTCATGTCCACCGGGTCGATGGCGCGGATGCGGTTCAGCCGGGCCAGGCTGACCACCACCTGCCGCCCCGACTCATCCGGCGTGGCGCCGCCGACCATGGAGGTATTGCCACCCTGCGGCACCATCGCCGCCCCGGCCGCGGCACACAGCTTCACCGCCGCGGCGAGTTCCGCCGTATCCGCCGGGCGCACCACGCAGGGCGTGGCGCCGCGATACAGCGCCCGCCAATCGGCCAGATGCGGCGCCAGATCCTCCGGCGCCGTCAGCAGCCCGCGCGGGCCGAGCAGCTCGGCCAGCGCATGGAGCAGGCCAGCCGGTGCAAAGGGGGGCGAGGGGGGGGAGGCGGTTGTGTCGGGCATGGTCGGGCCTCCCTACAGGATCGGCGACTAGAGGAAAACCGCGCCCAGCAGGGCGCCGGCGCCGAGCACCCAGAGCGGTGAGAATTCGGTGCGCCAGACGAACAAGGTGGAGCCGATCGTCATCACCAGCGCCGTCCAATGCACCGCCGCCGCCTGGGTCAGGATGATGCCGGAGGAGAAGATGAGGCCGACCGCGATCGGCACCAGCCCCATCTCCAGCGTCCGCAGCCAGCGCGCCCCGGCCAGGCGAGTCCGCACCCGCGCAAAGCCGAAGGCCAGCAGCCCGGCCGGGACGGTCATGGCCAGGGTGGCCACCAGCATCCCGGCGAGGCCGGCGACATGCCAGCCGATCAGCCCCACCACCAGCACATTCGGCCCCGGCGCGGCCTGCGCCAGGGCGAACAACTGGGCGAAGCGCGCATTGTCCATCCAGCCATGCACATCGACGGCGAGCCGGTTCATCTCCGGCACCACCGCGATGCCGCCGCCCACCGCGATCAGGGAGATCGCCAGGAAGCCGATGGCAAGCTGGCCGAGCACATCCTCGCCATCGCTCATGCCCGGCCTCGCATCGTCCACCAGGCGGCGAGGATGCCGAAGGGCGCGAGGCCCAGCACGATCCAGGGCAGCGGCAGCCGCAGCACCGAACCGGCCAGCAGCGCCGCGCAGCCCACCGCCAGGATCGGCCAGGCGGGCCGCAGGTTGGTGGTGATCTTGGCCGCGGTGCCGAGGATCATCCCGGCCGCCGCCGCCGCCGTGCCGGCCAGCACCGCGCGCACCATCGGCAGGTCGCCATAGGTGTCATGCAGCATCGCGAGCCCCAGCAGCACCAGCATCGGCCCGCCGAACAACCCGACGCTCGCCGCCAGCGCCCCCGGCCCGCCGCGAAACCGTTCGCCGAGATGGATCGCCACATTCAGCGCATTCGGGCCGGGCAGCACCTGGCCGAGGCCCAGGACCTCGGCATATTCCTGCTCGGTCACCCAGCGGCGTTCCTCCACCAGCACCCGGCGCGCCCAGGCATTGACGCCTCCGAAACCGACCAGGCCGATCTTCAGATAGGTCAGGAACAGGGCGGGGACGGTGGGCCGGGGACGGCCGGTGGTATCTGACATGCCGGCAAAGGACCGCGCGCGGCGTTCCGGATCAAGTCCCGTCCACGGCATTGCAGCGCTGCGGTGCGGTGGATGCCATGGCGTCGCTTCGGCATGGGCGGGTCCGGCCCGCCATGTTTCACTGCGGCCGCCGGCGCGTGCCGGTGATCGGGGAGAGAAACATGCACAAGACCATCCTCGCCATGGCGCTCGCCGCCGTGGTGGCCGGACCGTCGCTACCCGCCGGTGCGCAGCAGGCCACAAGCAACCAGCCGCCCGTCAGCCTGCAAAGCTGGGGCAGCTTCCATGTCGGGGGGCGGGAGGTGGTGATCTCCGGCCAGCCGGTGCGGGAGGTACTGTTCACCCCCGGCGGCGTGCCCGCCCGGGTCGATCCGAACGGCACCTACCTGATGGGCGGCATGTACGCGCAATACATGATCCCGCATGTCCCCTCTGGGCCCCGCGGCCAGGTTCCGCTGCTGCTGTGGCATGGCGGCGGGCTGACGGGCGTGACCTGGGAAACCACGCCGGATGGCCGCGAGGGCTGGCAGAATTTCTTCCTGCGCCGCGGCTGGCCCACCTATGTCTCGGATGCGGTGGAGCGTGGCCGCGCCGGCTGGTCCATGATCCCGGAGCAGACCGGCGGCCAGCCCGTGCTGCTGACCGTGGACAACCCCTTCGAGCGTTTCCGCATCGGCGCCGGCCAGGGCAGCTTCCAGCGGGGCGAGGTGCTTCCGGGCAACCAGTTCCCGGCCGACCGCGACAGCTACATGAACTTCATGCGCCAGATCGTCCCGCGCTTCACCACCACGGACGGGCTGACGCTGGAGGCCTACCTCGCCTTGCTCGACCGCGTCGGGCCCTCCGTCGTGGTCGCGCACAGCCAGGCCGGCCTGTTCGGCTGGCGCGCGGCGCAGGAACGGCCGGACAAGGTGCGCGCTTTGGTGCTGATCGAGCCCGCCGCGATCGGCGACATCGCCAAGGTGGCCGCGCTGCGCAACATCCCGGTGCTGATGGTCTATGGCGACTACATCGCCCAGGACAGCCGCTGGCCCACCATCCGCGGCAATGGCGTGCGCTTCGCCGAGGCCGTGCGCGCGGCCGGCGGCAGCGTCGATGTGGTGGACCTGCCGGAGCGTGGCATCCAGGGCAACAGCCACATGATCATGATGGACCGCAACAGCGACCAGGTGGCGCAGCTGGTGCAGGACTGGCTGGTCGCGAAGGGGCTGCATCGGTAACGGCACGCCGCTTGATCCGCCCTGCCGCCCCGCCGGCATCCCGCCGGCGGGTGCGAGGAGGCTCCATGATGGAGATTTCAGGCTCGGGCGGCGCTGGCAACGCCGCCCTGCTGCATCAATGGCGGGAAAGGCTGTTCGCCCGCACGGAAAAGGAGGCCAGCGACAATCTGACACGCGAGGCAGACTCTGCCGCGCCCCCGGCAGACACCGCCGTGGCGCCGGCAAATCCTGCCGAGGCGCCTGCGACAGGCCCAGGCGATCCCGAAGCCGGGCCCGAAGCCCCGCCAGGCCAGACCCGTTCACTGAGCGACCAGATGCTCGGCGTGCTGTTCGGCGCGCAGGGGGCGGGTGGCGGCGAGACGGAGGTGGCGGCCCGCCTGGCCGCCATGCTCGAACGCGCGCTGAAGGCCTACCAGCCGGACCAGGCCACATCGCGCCCCGGTAGCGCCTGACCTTCGTCCACCCGGCCTGCCGGGTTGGCGACAGCCCTTCGCCCCCAAAACGGGGGAGGGGCCATGCAGCGTGCTTCACCCCCGCGGTGCGGCGGCCCGCGCCAGACGGTCGGCAATCGCCTCCCCCAGCCCCTCCGCAGGCACGGCCATGGCGGCGATGCCGCGCAGCCCCAGCCGCTGCCCCTCCGCATCCAGCCAGCGCAGCCCGGCGAACAGCCGCGCAGCCGCCTCTGCCACATCGCCACCGGGCGAGAGATTCCACAGCGCCCCGGCGCCGGGCAGCGGGCGCGGCCCGAAGGCCAGCAGCGCCTCGCTTGCCTCCACTGCCGTCGCATCCAGTCGCAGCGGCAAGGCGGGCGCGTAGTGGGACAGCAGCATCCCCGGGCTGCGCAGGCTGCGCGTGGCATCCGCCGCCGCCAGGGGCAGGGGCCGCCCGATCCGGCCGATCACCGCCTCGATCGCCGCCGCCGGCACGCCGCCAGGCCGCAGCATCACCGCACCCGGCCCGGTCAAATCGAGCACCGTGCTCTCCACCCCCACCGCGCAGTCACCGCCCTCCAGTACCGCGGCGATGCGCCCGGCAAGCCCGGCCAGCACATGTGCGGAGGTGGTCGGGCTGACCTGGCCGGAGCGGTTGGCCGATGGGCCCGCGATCGGCCGCCCGGCGGCGCGCAGCATCGCTAGGGTCGTGGGATGCGCCGGCACCCGCACCGCCAGCGTATCCAGCCCGGCGCCGGCCAGCAGATCCACCCGGCAACTGGGCCGGCGCGGCAGCACCAGGGTCAGCGGGCCGGGCCAGAAGGCGGCGGCCAGCGCCCGGGCGCGGTCATCCGCCACCACCTCGGCGAAGGCGGATTCGGCATCGGCGAAATGGCAGATCAACGGGTTGAAATGCGGCCGGCCCTTGGCCTCGAACACCGCAGCGACGGCGCGGCCATTCCAGGCATCGGCGCCCAGGCCGTAGACCGTCTCGCTCGGGAAGGCGACCAGCGCGCCGTCGCGCAGCAGCGCCGCGGCCTCGGCCGGGTCGGCCAGCAGGCGGGTCATGCGCGCCCCTCGGCGAGGAAGCCCGGATTGCGCCAGCCCGGCTTGCCGTAGCGCAGCACCGCGCCGTCCCATCCGGCCATGCGGCCCCCGGCGGCCAGCAGCACCGCCTCCGGCGCCGCCGTGTCCCATTCCATGGTCGGGCCACGGCGCGGATAGAGATCCGCCGCCCCTTCCGCTAGCCGCACCAGCTTGGCGGCGGACCCCATGGGAACCAGCCGCGCGCCGCGTTCGCGCACGAAGGCGATGATGCGCGGATCACGTTCATGGTCCCGGCTGGCCACCGCGATGCCGCCGCTGGCGGGCACCGGCCGCACCGCGATGGGCCGCCGGCCGGCCGCATCCAGCTTCCAGGCGCCGCGCCCGACAATGCCCGAGAACACTTCCCCGAAGGCCGGCAGGGCCACGGCGCCGAGCACCGGCCGGCCCTGGTCCACCAGCCCGATATTCACCGCGAAGGTATCGAGGTTCGCGGCGAAGTCGCGCGTGCCATCCAGCGGGTCCACCAGCCAGAAGCGCCCCTCCGGCACCGCCAGCGCGCTGGCCTCATGCGCTTCCTCCGCCACCACCGGAATGCCCGGCGCCGCGTCCCGCAGCCCTTCGACGATCAGCGCCTCCGCGATCCGGTCGGCGGCGGTGACGGGGGAATGGTCGCGCTTGCGTTCCACCACGAAGCCGGCCGCGCGCACCGCGGTGATCGCCGCCGCCGCCGCCCCGGCCAGGCGCACCGCGAGTGCCAGCAGGTCATCTTCATCCATGCCACCGGGATTACCCTCCGCCCGGCCGCCGCGCGAGTGGTGCTGTCGCCGTGACAATGGGATGCTAGGCTGGAACTGAAAAAACAGCGGAACGGAACCCCATGCCCGATATCGCCTTCGCGAAGCCCGCACTGCCGCGCTCCGGCACCCTGGTCCTGCCGCTTCACGAAGCCGATACCCCGCCAATCGCTTGGACCGGCCTTGCGGCGGAGGCCGATGCCGCGGCCGGCGGCGCCCTGTCCCGCGCGCTGGAGGCCGCGGGCTTCAAGGGCCGCAAGGGCCAGTCCACCACGCTCTGGATGCCCGGCGGCGGGCTGGCCAAGGTGGTCGCCATCGGCCTCGGCAAGGCCGCCGACCTCACCCCGCACGCCGCCGAGGCCGCCGGCGGCGCCATGATTCCGGCGCTGGCCAAGGACCGGGAAGCCACCATCGCCGCCGATGCGCTGCCGCCCGCCATCGCCGCCTCGCTCGCCATGGGCGCCCTGCTGCGCGCCTGGCGCTTCGATCGCTACCGGACCAAGGAGAAGGAGGAGGACAAGCCGAAGCTCGAACGCCTTGCCTTCGCCACCGCCGATACCACCGCCGCCAAGCAGGCCTTCGCGCCGCTGCGCGCCGTGGCCGATGGCGTGTTCCTGACCCGCGAGCTGGTCAGCGAGCCGCCCAACGTGCTGCACCCCGTCGAATTCGCCGATCGCTGCAAGGCGCTGGAGAAGCTGGGGGTGGAGGTCGAGATCCTCGGCCCGAAGGAGATGAAGCGCCTCGGCTTCGGCGCGCTGCTCGGCGTTTCCATGGGCAGCGCGGTCGAACCCCGCATGGTGGTGATGCAGTGGAAGGGCGCGCCGAAGGCTCGCCGCGGCAAGCCCTTCGCCTTCATCGGCAAGGGCGTCACCTTCGACACCGGCGGCATCTCCATCAAGCCCGCCGGCGGGATGGAGGACATGAAGTGGGATATGGCCGGCGCCGGCACCGTGGTCGGGCTGATGGCCGCACTTGCCGGCCGCAAGGCGAAGGCCGATGTGGTCGGCATCGTCGGCCTGGTGGAGAACATGCCGTCGGGCACCGCGCAGCGCCCGGGCGATGTGGTGAAATCCTATTCCGGCCAGACCATCGAGGTGATCAACACCGACGCCGAGGGCCGCCTCGTCCTCGCCGATCTGCTCTGGTACTGCCAGGAACGCTTCGCGCCGCGCTGCATGATCGATTTGGCGACGCTGACCGGGGCAATCATCGTGGCACTCGGCCATGAACATGCCGGGCTGTTCGCCAATGACGACGACCTGGCGCAGCGTATCCTGGCGGCGGCGAAGCTGACCGGGGAGGGTGCCTGGCGCATGCCGCTGGGCGAGGCGTATGACAAGGCGCTGCGCTCCGAGATCGCGGATATGAAGAATGTCGGCGGGCGTCCGGGCGGGGCGGTGACGGCGGCGCAGTTCATCCAGCGCTTCGTCAACACCAAGGATGGCCCGATGCCCTGGGCGCATCTGGACATCGCCGGCACCGCCTGGACCAGCAAGGACCACCCCACCATCCCGAAGGGCGCCACCGCCTATGGCGTGCGGCTGCTGGACCGGCTGGTGGCGGATTGGGACGAGGCTTGATCCCCGCCATCCCATGCTGAAGCTTTGCTTCCGGCGCGGCGATCCCACCCCCGGCCTGCCCGTGATCTGGCCGTCCGGCCAGGACTGGCCGGCGGAGATCACCGCCCTGGCCCAGGCCGCCGGTTTCGGCGCCGAGGCCGGCCGCGTGCTGGATGCGCCCGGCCTGCCGCGCCGCGTGCTGGTCGGCCTGCCGGCATCCCCGCTTCGGCTGGATTGGGAAAAGGCCGGCGCCGCCGCCGCGGCGGTGCTCGCCGAAGCGCCCCTCGCCATGGTCGCCGCGCCGGGCCTGGCGCCGGATTCGGTGGCCGCCTTCGCCGCCGGTATGGCGCTGCGCGCCTGGCGCTTCGACCGTCACCGCACCCGCGACCGCAAGCCGGCGCTCGCCCGCGTCACCTGCTTGGTGGCCGACCCCGCCGCCTGCCGCGCCGCATGGGAAGCGGCGGCACCGGCCATCCGCGGTTGCCTGTTCGCCCGCGACCTGGTCTCGGAACCCGCCAACCACCTGACCACGCGCCGCTTCGCCGCAAGGCTGGAGGACCTCGCCGAATTCGGCATCCAGGTCGATATCTGGGGCCGCAAGCGGCTGGAAAAGGCCGGCTTCGGCGCCCTGCTGGCGGTCGGCCGCGGCGCGGCGGAACCACCGCGGCTGGCCGTGCTGCGCTGGCCTGGCCGCTTCGACGCCCCGCCCATCGCCCTGGTGGGCAAGGGCCTGGTCTTCGACACCGGCGGCATCTCCATCAAGGGCGCGCAGGGGATGGAGGCGATGCGCGCCGACATGGCCGGCGCGGCCGCCTGTGCCGGCGCCATACTGGCCCTCGCGCTGCGAAACTGCCCCGCCCCGGTGGTGGCCGTGCTGGCGATCGCGGAGAATGCCACGGGCGCGGACAGCTACCGCCCCGGCGACGTGCTGCGCACCGCCTCCGGCCGCACCGTGGAGGTGGTGGATACCGACGCAGAAGGCCGCCTGGTGCTGGCGGACGCGCTGCATCACGCGACGGCCACGCTGGGCGCGCGGGTTGTGGTGGATCTGGCGACGCTGACGGGGGCCATCGTCACCGCCCTCGGCCCGCACCGCGCCGGGCTGTTCGGCAATGATGCCGCGCTGCTGGCGGCGCTGGCCGCTTCCGGGGAGGAAACCGGGGAGCATCTGTGGCCGATGCCGATCGGCGCCCGGCACCGCACCGATTTGCACAGCGACATCGCCGATATCCGCCAATGCATGCCCGCCGGCGCCGGCCGCCTGCAGCCCGATGCCAGCCACGCCGCCGCCTTCCTGGCCGAATTCGCCGGCCCCACGCCCTGGGCGCATCTGGACATTGCGGGGGTGGACACGCAGGACAAGCCGCATGACCTCGGCCCCGCAGGCGCCACCGGCTTCGGCGTGCGGCTGCTGGATCGGCTGCTTTCGGCACAGTATGAGGAGCCGCCGGAACCTGCGGGAGGCCGCCCCTGATGGCCGATTACGGCTTCTACCATTTGACCCGGACGCCGCTGGAACAGGCGTTGCCGAAACTGCTCGGCCGCGTGCTGTCGGGTGGTGGCCGCGCCATGGTGCGGCTGGCGGAACCGCAGCGGCTGGAGGCGCTGGATGCCGCGCTCTGGACCTGCACGGACCCGGATTGGCTGCCGCATGGCTCGCCCCGCAGCGGCCACCCGCATCTGCAACCGATCTGGCTGACCACGGAGGATGCGGGGCCGGAGGGTGCGCCGAATGGCGCGCGCTTCCTGTTCCTGCTGGAAGCCACGCAATCCGAACGCCTGGACGCCTTCGACCGCGTGCTGGACCTGTTCGATGGCGGCGATGCGGAAGCCGTGGCCGCCGCCCGCAGCCGCTGGCGCACCGCCAAGGCCGGCGGCCACGCGCTGACATACTGGCAACAGGGCGCGCGCGGCTGGGAGAAGAAGGCCTGAAGGTTCTGATTGCAACCGGCGAATGAAAAAGGATAGTGTTCCTAACCCAGCCGTAGGGGAACACGCCGATGCACATCGAGAACCACCGCCTCAAAGACGTGCCCTTCGACGCCACGCCGCATATGGGCCGCGAGATCACGCCGCGCTTCCTGGTGATGCACTACACCGCCGGCGGCTCCGCCCTGAACTCCGTCCGCGCCATCCGCAACCGCGGCCTGTCGGCGCATTTCTTCGTCGATCGCGACGGGGCCATCATCCAGACCGTACCCTGCAACCGGCTGGCGCATCATGCCGGACCGTCGCAATGGCGCGGGCATGACGGGCTGAACAACTGCTCCATCGGTATCGAGATCGCCAATCTCGGCTGGTTCGACCGCAAGGAGGCGGCGGGCTGGACCCGCAGCGACCTTGGCGGCCGTTGCCTGCCGGAGCCGGAGGTGCTGATCGCCCGCCACCGCAATGGCGGCCCCAGCATGGGATGGGAAGCCTATCCCGAGGCGCAGCTCAAGGCCCTCGCCGCGCTGACCGAGGCGATCCGCGCCGCCTATCCCAGCATCCAGGAGGTGGTGGGCCATGACGACATCTCCCCCGGCCGCAAGCTGGACCCCGGCCCGGCCTTCCCGCTGGCGCGCTTCCAGCATCTGGGCGGCGCCGCCGGGTCCGGCACGCTGGCGGAGAACGACCTGGGCGCCTTCGAGGTCTCGTCGCGCGACAATCTGAACCTGCGCGGCGGCCCGGGCACCGGCTTCACCGTGCTCGGCAAGCTGGCGCCGGGTACCAGGTTGCGCGTGTTGCGGGAGGAGGGCGATTGGCGCCTGGTGGATCTGCAGGGCGATGCCGTGCCGGACGGTTTTGTTCATGGCGCCTTCCTCCGCCGCATTGGCGGCTGAAGGGCGTCAGCGCACCGCCGTTGTCCTGACCACCGGCAGCGCCGTGGTCAGCGCCCAGCAGGCCAGCAGCATCAGCGCCGACCCGGCGAGGCAGGCCGCCAGCCCGCCCATGCCATACAGCAGGCCCGAGAGCAGCGTGCCGCCGAAGCGCCCGGCGGCATTGGCGGCGTAGTAGAAGCCGACATCCTCCGCCGCCTTCTCCGACCCCGCATAGGCCAGCACCAGGTAGGAATGGACCGAGGAATTCACCGCGAAGACGAAGCCGAACAACCCCAGCCCCACAACCACCACCAGATCCGGCCGCGGCACATCCGCCATCAGCGCGGCGGCCAGCGCGATCGGCAGCAGCGCCAGCAGCAGCGACCACAGCCGCGCCGCCGGCACTTCGGAAGACAGCCCATCCGCGCTGCGCCGCACCACCGCCGGTGCGGCAGCCTGCACCACGCCATAGCCGATGGTCCACAGCGCCAGGAAGCCGCCGACCATCGGGAAGCTCCAGCCCGAGGCGTAGAGAAACACCGGGAGCCCGACGACGAACCACACATCCCGCGCGCCGAACAGAAACACCCGCGCCGCCGCCAGCAGGTTCACGCCACGGCTCTTGCCGAGAAACTCCCGCGCATTCCGCGACGGCTTGGCCCGGCCCATCAGCGGCGGCAGCGACAGCAGCACCGCGACCAGGATCACCGCGAGCCCTGCCGCCATGACCCAGAGCGCGCCGCGGAACCCCACCACCTCCAGCAGCACGCCGCCGAGGAAAAAGCCTACCCCCTTCATCGCGTTCTTGCTGCCGGTGAAGAAGGCGACCCAACGGAACAGTTGGCCGGAAGCCTCCCCCGCCGTCAGCTTGATCGCCGATTTGCTGGCCGTCTTGGTGAGGTCCTTGGCCACGCCGCAGACGCCCTGCGCCATCACCACCCAGATCACGGAGGTCACCGCCGCCCAATCCGGCGACATCGCCGACAACATGAGAAAGCCCGCGATCTGCGTCGCCAGCCCCACCGCCAGCATCCGCGCAATGCCGAAGCGCACCGCCAGCCAGCCGCCGATCAGATTGGCGCCGACGCCCGCCGCCTCATACAGCAGGAACAGGAAGGCCAGCGTGAAGGGCGAATAGCCGAGGCGGAAGAAATGCAGCAGCACCAGCATCCGCAACGCGCCATCGGTCAGCGTGAAGCCCCAATAGGCCGCGGTGACGATGGCGTAGTTGCGCGTACCCGCGCTGCTGCCGACGGCGGTGCTCATCCTCTTTCAAGCCCCTCAAGCGCCGGGCGCCGCGCATCCGCGCGGCTTGGCTTCGCCGCATTTGCGGCGGGCGCCATTCGGCGCCTCGGCCCTGCGGGCCGCAGGTTGGGGATCACTGAGCCTGGTGTCACAGCCCGACCTTTTCCATATGGCAGGCGAGGTCCACCATGCGGCAGGCATAGCCCATCTCATTGTCGTACCAGGCATAGACCTTCAGCAGCGTGCCATCCGTCACCAGCGTGCTCGGCGCATCGATGATGGCGCTGCGCGTGTCCCGCGCATAATCGATGGACACCAGCGGCCGCGCCTCATAGCCCAGGATGCCCGCGAGTGGCCCTTCAGCGGCGGCGCGGAACAGGTCATTCACCTCCGCCACGCTGGTCTCCCGCTTCATCTCGAAGACGCAGTCGGTCAGCGATGCATTCAGCACCGGCGCGCGCACCGCATGGCCATCCAGCTTGCCCTTCAGCTCCGGATAGATCAGCGCGATCGCCGTGGCGCTGCCCGTCGTCGTCGGCTGCAAGGACAGCATGGCGGACCGCGCCCGGCGCAGATCCTTGTGCGGCGCATCGACCACGACATTCGTGTTGGTCGGATCATGAATGGTGGTGATCTGGCCGTGCCGGATGCCAATCGACTCATGCACCACCTTCACGACCGGGGCGAGGCAGTTGGTGGTGCAGGACGCCGCGGTGACGATCGGGTGTTTTGCAGGGTCGTACAAGTGCTCGTTCACGCCGACGACCACGTTCAGCACGCTGTCGAACTTCACCGGCGCCGCGACGATCACCCGCTTCGCGCCGCGGTCGAGATGGCCTTGCAGAACCTCCGGCGTCAGGAACTTGCCAGTGCATTCCAGCACCACATCCACGCCCATATCGCCCCAGGGAATGTCGCCGGGCCTGGCATGTTCGGAAAAGGACAAGCGCCTGTCGCCGATGCGAATGGCGTCCTTGCCCTCCGCCGCGATGCCGCCGCGCCAGCGGCCCTGCACGCTGTCGAATTCCAGCAGATGCGCGCAGGCGGCCGCCCCGCCCTTGATCTCGTTCAGATGCACCAGGTCCAGCCGGTTGCCGGCGCGCGGATCCTCCGCCTGGCGATCCGCCGCGCCCAGCGCCGCGCGCAACGCCAGCCGCCCGATGCGGCCCATGCCGCTGATCCCGACCCTCATACGCGCGCCATCCCTTGTGGAGTTGCCAATTCATCCAGCCGCGCCTTCAGCGCCATGCGGTCCAGCGTGCCGAAGGGCAGGCTGGTGAAGATGCCGAGGCGCCGTTGCAGCGCGGCATACAGCTCATTCAGCAGCGTCGCGCGTTCCACGGCGCTGCCGGAGAACTTCGCCGGGTCCGGCAGCGGCCAGGCGGCGGTCAGCGCGGTGGCGCCGAAATCCGGGCAGGCCTGGCCGGCCAGCGTGTCACACAGTGCGATCACGAAATCCATGCGCGGCGCGTCCGGCCCGGTGAAGACATCCCAGGATTTTGAATGCTGCGCGGACACGTCATGGCCGAGCGCCTTGAGCTGGTTCAGCACCTCCGGCAGCGGCCCCTCGGCCGCCGGTTCGGACCCGGCCGAGAAGGCACGAAAGCGGCCCTCGCCGATCCGGTTCAGGATGGCCTCCGCCATGATCGACCGGGCGGAATTGCGCGTGCACAGGAACAGCACGTTGAAACGTGGCGCTTCCATTCGGGGGGTCTCCCTCTCGGTGTCGAACAGGCGGTGCAGGTCGCCGCAGCGCGCCGGCTCCCCGCCGCAGCAGGCCTCCGCCAGGAAGGCGACCAGCCCGCGCAGGCGTACGATCTGCGCGGCATAGACCAGGCTGCGACCATGCCGCGTCGCCGCGACCAGCCCCGCCTGTTCCAGCGCCCGCAGGTGGAAGGACAAGGTGGAGGCCGGCACGCCGAGCCGCGCGCCGATCTCGCCCGCCGGCAGCCCGGAAGGCCCCGCCGCCAGCAGCGCGCGCATCAACTCCAGCCTGGTGCCCTGGCCGAGGGCGGTGAAGCCTAGGGCCGCCTGTTCGCTGTCCATGCTTCCAGTAATATCGAAAGATCAGGCCGCGCGGCGTGACGCTTCGATGAAAGCTGGCAGCTTGCCTTGACGCATTTTCCGGGTCGCCTTGCGAAGCTGCAAGGCTCGAAAATGCTCTACGCCAAGGCCCGCACCACGCCCTGCACCGCCTCCCGCGCCGCACGCGTCACCCCGGCCAGGGTGGCCGAGGCCATGCCGGTCCAGTCGCCATAGCCGAGCAGCCACAAGCGCGGCTCCGCCACCGCCCGGCCATCCGGCCCCACCGCCACCTGCCCCTCCGCATCCAGCACCCCGAGCGGCGCCAGATGGCCGAGCGCCGGCCGGAAGCCGGTGCACCACAAAATGGCATCCGCCGGAATGCGCGTGCCATCCGCCCAGACCGCCGCATCCGCCTCCAGCCGCGCGAAGCCGCGCAGGCTGCGGTCGAAGACGCCCCGGGCGCGGGCTTCCCGCACCGGCGGCACGGCGACGATATTGCCGAGGCCGCCGAGTGCCTCCGGCGGCGGCCTGCCCTCCCGCTGCGCCTGCCAGCGGGCGGTGGCGCGCTCGAACAGCACGCGGCCATCGACGTCATCCGGCAGGAAGACCGGCGGCCGTTCCGTCACCCAGGTGACCTCCGCGGCGTGGCGGGACAATTCGGCCAGGATCTGCGCGCCGGAATTGCCGCCGCCCACCACCAGCACCCGCTGCCCGGCGAAATCCTCCGGCCGGCGATACTGCGCCGAATGGCACTGCACGCCGCGGAACTGGTCGCGGCCGGGAATGTCCGGGATGAAGGGGTGGCTCCAGGTGCCGGTGGCGCTGATCACCGCGCGGGCGGTGAGGTCCGCACCCTCCAGCCGCAGCCCCTCGGCGGCCCGGTGCACCGCCGCCACCCGCACAGGCCGGCGCACCGGCAGGGCGTAGCGCGCCTCATAGGCCGCGAGATAGGCCAGCACATCCCGCCGCGGCGGGTAGCCCCCATCGGCCGGCGGCGTCATGGCCCAGCCGGGCAGGGACGACCATTGCGCCGGGGAGAACAGCGTCAGCGACTCCCAGGCATGACCCCAGGCGCCACCCGGCGCCGTGCCGTCATCCAGGATGGCGAAGGTCAGGCCGGTACGGCGCAGGAAATACCCCGCCGCCAGCCCTGCCTGGCCGCCGCCGATGATGGCGACGTCCAGCGTCACGGGTCTCAGCCGTCCAGCTTCACGCCCGTCAGCTCCACCAGCTCCGCCCAGCGCGCCACCTCGGCCCGCTGGAAAGCGGCGAAGGCGGCGGGTGCCAGCGGGTCCAGCGTGAAGGCGGCGGCCACCAGGCGGCGCTTCACCTCGGCATCCTCCAGCGCGCCGAGGAAGGCCTGCGCCAGCCGTTCCGCCGCTGCCGCCGGCACGCCGGCCGGGGCGAACAGGCCGAACCAGGCATCCACCGCCATATAGGGCACGCCGGCCTCCACCGAGGTCGGCACATCGGGGAATTCCGCCAGCCGCGCCGGCGCGCCGATCTGCAAGGCGCGCAGCCGGCCATCCTTCACCAGCCCCGCCACGGTCGGGAAGGTCGAGGTGTAGAAATTCACCACCCCCGCCACCGTATCCGTCGCCGCCGGCGCCGCGCCCCGATAGGGCACATGCGTGGCATTCAGCCCCGACCGCCGCACGAAGCTCTCCGAGATCACATGGCTGGCCGACCCGGCGCCCGAGGAAGCATAGCTCACCGCGCCGGTCAGCTTCGCCAGATCCGCCATGCTCCGCGCCGGCGAATTGGCCGGCACCACCGTCGCATGATGCACCGTCGCCAGCTTCGCCACGGGGGTGAAGCTGTCCACCACATGATAGGGCAGGCGCGCCATCATCGCCTGGTTCGAGGCATGGGTCTGGTTGTGGCCGAGGATCAGCGTCAGCCCATCCGGTGCCGCCCGCGTCGCGGCCTCCGCGCCGATCACGCCACCGGCGCCTGCGCGATTATCCACCACCACCGGCTGGCCGAGCGTCGCCGCGGCATGTTCGGCGGTGACACGGGCCAGGATATCGGTCGGCCCGCCGGGCGGCGCCGGCACGATCAGGCGGATTGGTCCCGCCCCCTGCGCCCTGGCGCCCGGGATGATGGCAGGCGCGGCCAGAAGCGGCAGGGCCAGAAGGCTGCGGCGGCGGAGCATGATGCGGTTTCCCCCAGGACTTGCCTTGCGTTTGGCAACCTCCGCCCCGGCCCGTCAAGTGCCCTCGTTCACGCCTGCGGCACCCTGCACGCCAAGGTTGCAAGCGGCCTCAACCCTGGCGCAGGCTGCCCAGGCACAAGACCGGGAGGAATGAGGCCAATGAGAGCCGATCCGCCGACCCTGGAGCGCAGCCCCGCCGAGCCCGCCACCGCGCGCGCCCTGTGGCCCACCTTCCTGCGCCGCACCCTGGCCGAGGAACTGGTGCAGCCCGCGCCGCTCAGGCCGCGTCCAACTGCTCCGACAGCTTCAGCCACTCCTCCTCCAGAGTCGCGGTCTGGCGGGAAATGACGATGCGGCGGGTATTGGCCCAGGTGATGTCCTCGGGCTTGCGCTTGGCGTAGGTCGCGGGGTCGGACAGGCGCTTCTCGATCAGCCTGGCTTCCAGCGCCAGCTTCTCCATCTCCCGCTCGATCTCCTTCAGCCGGGTCCGCATGGGCGCGAGCGCGGCGCGGGAGGAGGCTGATTTCTTCCGCTCCAGCGAGCCCTTGCCGCCGCCCTCGGCCTCCTGCGGCCGGCCGCCGCTCCGGGCGCGATCCGCCAGCAGGGTGCGGTATTCATCCATGTCGCCGTCGAAATTCTTCACCTGGCCATCGGCCACCAGCCACAGCCGGTCCGCGATCAGCTCCACCAGATGCGGATCATGGGTGATCAGCAGCACCGCGCCGCCGAAATCCGCCAGCGCGCGCACCAGCGCCTCCCGCGCATCGATGTCGAGGTGGTTGGTCGGCTCGTCGAGGATCAGCAATTGCGGCGCATCCCGCGTGCACAGCGCCAGCAGCAGCCGCGCCTTCTCCCCGCCCGAGCAATTCGCGATCTTGGTCTCGGCACGCTCCACCGTCAGGCCGAAGCGGGCGAGCTGGCTGCGACATTGCGCGACAGTGGCGTTGGGCAGGGCGGCCTGCATATGCGTCAGCGGCGTTCCGCTGGCGTCCAGATCCTCCGATTGATGCTGCGCGAAGAAGCCCACGCGCAGCCGAGGCGCCCGCTTCACCGTGCCCTTGGACGGCCCGAGCCGCCCGGCCAGCAGCTTTGCCAGTGTCGACTTGCCGTTGCCATTGGCGCCGAGCAGCGCGATCCGGTCATCCTGGTCGATCCGCAGGTCGAGGCCCCGCAGGATCGGCGCGCCGCCATAGCCGACCTCGACGTGTTCGAGCGCGAGCACGGGCGGCGCCAGCTCCTCCGGCTCCGGGAAGGCGAAGGTGGTGGAGGCGTCCTCGATCACCGCATCCAGCACGGGCAGCTTTTCCAGCGCCTTGATGCGCGACTGCGCCTGCTTGGCCTTGGACGCCTTGGCGCGGAAGCGATCGACGAAGGCCTGCATATGGGCACGTTGCGCCGCGATCTTGCCGCGCTGCGCCTCCACCTGCGCCGCGCGTTCCGTCCGCACCCGGACGAAGCGTTCGTAGTTGCCGGGGTAGTACAGGATCTTGCCGCGATCGAGATGCGCGATGCCGCCCACCGCCCGGTCCAGCAGCCCGCGATCATGGCTGACGATGATGGCGGCACCGGAGAACCGGTTCAGCCAGCCCTCCAGCCAGAGCGTCGCCTCAAGGTCGAGGTGGTTGGTCGGCTCGTCCAGCAGCAGCAGGTCCGGCTCCAGGAACAGCGCGCGGGCCAGGGCCACGCGCATCCGCCAGCCGCCCGAAAAACTGTCCAGCGGCCGCGCCTGCGCCTCCGCATCGAAGCCGAGGCCGGCCAGCACCGTCGCGGCGCGGGCCGGCGCGGCATCGGCCTGGATCGCCATCAGGCGCTCATGGATTTCCGCCGCCCGGTTCGCCTGGTCGGGGCGTTCCAGCGCCGCCAGCAGCTCGGCGCGTTCGGTATCGGCCTCCAGCACCGCCTCCAGCAGGCTGCCCGGCCCACCCGGCGCTTCCTGCGAGACCACGCCCATGCGGGCGCGGGCGGCCAGGCGGATCTCCCCGCCATCCGGGATCAGCTCCTTCGTGATGGCCTTGAGCAGCGTGGACTTCCCCGCGCCATTGCGCCCGACCAGGCCGAGCTTGTGCCCGGTATCGAGCGTCAGCTCAGCCCCATTGAGCAATTCCCGCCCGCCAAAGCGGATGGTGAGGTCGCGGATGATGAGAACGGTCATGCGCCGCTTCATAGCGGGCCTTTCCCGCCAGGCGTAGGGGCTTCAAGCTGGGCGTCCCTTCACACAGCGAGGCGTCCGCCATGGACCAGACCGACGAGACCTTCATGCGCCGCGCCATCGCGCTGTCGCAGCAGGCCGCATCCACCCCCGGCGCGCAGCCCTTCGGCGCGGTGGTGGTGAAGGATGGCGTGGTGGTGGGGGAGGGGTTCAACCAGGCGATCGGCAAGCTCGACATCACCTCGCATGGGGAGACGGAGGCGATGCGCGATGCCTGCCAGCGCCTCGGCACGCTGGACCTGACCGGCTGCACCGTCTTCACCTCCTGCGAGCCCTGTGCGCTGTGTGTGGCGACCATGCAGATGGCGAAGGTCGATGCCGTTGTCTTCGCCGCCGCCCTGTCCGACAGCGCCCGCGCGCTGGCCGGCGTCGGCCCGGCGCGGCGCTTCCGCACGGATATCACCGCGGTGCGGGCGGAAGCCTCTGGCCCCATCGGCCAGGGCCGCATGAAGGCGCGCCGGGCGCTGGTGGCGGAGGCGGTGGGGGTGCTGGAGGCCTGGGCGGCGCAGCCCTGAATGGGGGCCTCCGGGCCGGGCCTGAATTGGGCCTCCGGCCCGGGCCGGAACGGTCCTGGGAGCCAGCCGTAACCGGCCCGACCCTTGCGCCCGCGCCAAACCCCGCCTATCCGGCGCGCCACCAACCAAGGATCATCCCATGGCCATCGAGCGCACCTTCAGCATCCTCAAGCCCGACGCCACGCGGCGCAACCTGACCGGCAAGATCAATGCCGTGTTCGAGGAAGCGGGCCTGCGCATCGTCGCCCAGAAGCGCATCCACATGACGCGCGCCCAGGCCGAGGCCTTCTACGGCGTGCACCGTGAGCGCGGCTTCTTCAACGACCTGGTGACCTTCATGATCTCCGGCCCGGTCGTCGTGCAGGTGCTGGAAGGCGAGAATGCGGTTGCCAAGCATCGCGACGTGATGGGCGCCACCAACCCGGCGAACGCCGCCGAGGGCACCGTGCGCAAGCTGTTCGCCGAGAGCATCGAGGCCAATAGCGTGCACGGCTCCGACAGCCTCGAGAACGCCGCGATCGAGATCGCCTACTTCTTCGCCGGCACCGAAATCGTCGGCTGATTGGCAAAACGCCCCTCTCTCCCGCGGAGAGAGGGGCTCGGGCGTCGCCACGTCCCTCTAGACCCCTGGCGGCAGCAGCCGATCCAGGATCGCCTCGACGGTCAGCGCGGTAATCCGCGCCGCCTCGGCATCCTCCAGCCGGCACACATCCTTCAGGGCCAGCCAGGCCTCCAGCCCCGTCGCGCCCGACAGCGCGTGCACCAGCACGGCAAGATCCCCCGCCGGCATCCGCGCGCGGAGCGGCGCCAGCGCCAGTTCGTACATCGCCAGCCGCCGCCCCCCGCGCAGTTGCGGCGCCGAACCGGGCCCGGCCTGGGCCGAGGCTTCCAGCGACTTGGCCAGGTACAGCCGGAAGCCACGTTCCTGCGCCCGCGCGGCATCGGACAGGTAGCGATGCACGCGCCGCACCCGGTCCCGCACCTCCGTCGCATCCCCCACGACCTCCGCCGGGCTGGCGAAGGCGCCGTCCAGCGCGGCCTCCATGGTCAGGGTCTCGGGCGTGGTGAAGTAGCGATAGGCACTGGCCTTGGAGATGCCGGCCTCGGCCGCGGCGGCCGTCACCGTCACCGGCACGCCACGCGCCATCAAGGCCCGGGCGGCGGCCAGCAAAGCCTGGCGGGTGCGGAGCTTCTGGGCGCTGCGGCCCGATTCAAGCGAGGTGGACAGGGCAGGCTCCATATAAGACACTTGTCTCTTAAAGAGACTGATGTCTAATGTGGGCGCCGTTCCACCCTTTCGCAAGGAGATCCGTCGTGGCGGAATCCGAGAGCTACCACCTGTTCGGCAATGTCCTGACCTTTCGCACCCGGCCCTCCCGCGGCGCGCCGTTCCTGTTGAGCGAATGCCGTTCGGCCCCCGGTGCCGGCGCGCCGCCCAACCGGCACCCGGAGGATGAGGAGGCGTTCCGGATCCTGTCCGGGACCTACGAATTCCGGGTCGATGGCGTGGTTCGCGTGGTGGGCCCGGGCGACTGGGTGCCGATCCCGACCGGCGCGCCGCATGATTTCCGCAACATCGGCGCGGAGGAGGCGAGCATGCTCATCCTCAACTGGCCGGGCCGGCAGCATGAGGAGTTCTTCAGCACGCTGGGGGAGAAGGTGGCGGCCGACGCGCCGGCCAGAACCCCGTCCGGCCCGCCGCCGGAGGCGGTGCTGGCCGATCTGCGCCGCCTGTCGGCGGCCTGCGGGGTGGAATTGCTGGTCTGAACCCGGGTGCCGGTGGGCCGGCAGCATCCGGGGATGGGCGGTTGTCAGGGCGCCGCGGCGCCCCGGCGCCTCAGACCAGGAAGATCCACATCAGTACCAGGATGGCGACCGTCACGCCGATGCTCCAGGTGGTGGCGCGCAGGAAGCCGCCATAGAGGCCCTGGCGCTCCGCCATCAGATCCTCGGCCTTCACTTCGACCATCTCGTACGTCGTTGCCTCTTCGGCCATGACCACCCTCATCCGGATACGCGTCAGTCCCAGGTTGTAGGTAGCGCGGCGGGGGCCGGCAAGGGGTTTGCCAGCGCACCTTGCGCGCCCGGCGCGGTCACCACCGCCAAGTCTCCCTGCATCCGCACCTGGCCCGAGGCCAGCCAGGCGAGCGCCGCCGGATACAGAAGATGTTCCTGTTCCAGCACCCGCGCCGCCAGCGCCGCCTCGTCATCCTCCGGCAGCACCGGCACAGCCGCCTGGGCCAGGATCGGCCCCTCATCCACGCCGGATCGTACCAGATGCACCGTGCAGCCATGCAACTTCACCCCGGCCGCCAGCGCCCGGGCATGGGTGTCCAGCCCCTTGAAGCTCGGCAGCAGGGAGGGGTGGATGTTCACCATCCGGTCGCGCCAGCGTTCGACGAAGCCCTCCGTCAGCACCCGCATGAAGCCGGCGAGTGCCACCAGCTCAATCCCGTGCCGGGCAAATTCCGCCTCCATCGCCCGTTCGAAGCCGTCGCGGTCCGTCTTGAAGGGCCGGCTTTCCACCACCGCGGTGAGCACGCCCGCCGCCTGCGCCACGGCGAGCCCCGCCGCATCGGCCCGGTTCGACAGCACCAGCGCGATGGTGGCCGGGTAGCCCGGTGCGGCGGCGGCGCGCAGCAGCGCGGCCATGTTGCTGCCGCGGCCGGATATCAGGATGGCGACGCGCATGGTCAGGCGGGCCAGCCGGCCCCCAGATGGTCGATGCGCACCGCGGCGGCCCCTTCGCCGGCCTCCAGCACGCCGATCCGGAACACGGTCTCGCCCGCCGCCTCAAGCTGCGCCTTGGCGGCCTCGGCCTCGGCCTCACCCACCACGAGCACCATGCCGAGGCCGCAATTGAACACCCGCAGCATCTCCTCCGCCGCCACATTGCCCTGGCGCGCCAGCCAGCCGAAGACCGGCGGCAGCGACCAGGCCCGGGCATCGAGGGCTGCGACCACCCCGGTGGGCAGCACGCGCGGCAGGTTGCCCGGCAGCCCGCCGCCGGTGATGTGGGCAGCGGCCTTCAGCAGCCCCGCCTTGTGCAGCGCCAGCACCGGCTTCACGTAGATCCGGGTCGGCACCAGCAGCGCCTCTGCCACCGTCTTCCCGCTCGCGAAGGGGGCGGGGGCTTCCAAGGTCAGATTGGTGCCTTCCAGAATCCGCCGCACCAGCGAGAAGCCATTGGAATGCACGCCGGAACTGGCCAGCCCCAGCAGCACATCGCCCGGCCCGATATCCGGCCTGGGCAGCAGCGCGTCACGCTCCGCCGCGCCAACGGTGAAGCCGGCCAGATCGTAGTCGCCGCCCTTGTAGAGGCCCGGCATTTCCGCGGTCTCGCCACCCACCAGGGCGCAGCCGGCAATCCGGCAGCCTTCCGCGATGCCACCCACCACGGCGGCAGCCTGCGCAACCTCCAGCTTCCCGGTGGCGAAATAGTCCAGGAAGAACAGCGGCTCCGCCCCCTGCACCACCAAATCGTTGACGCACATCGCCACCAGGTCCTGGCCGACGAAGCCATGGATGCCGGAATCGATGGCGAGCTTCAGCTTGGTGCCCACCCCATCGGTGGAGGAAACCAGCACCGGGTCGCGGAAGCCGGCCGCCTTCAGATCGAACAGGGCGCCGAAACCGCCAAGCCCGCCCATCGTTCCAGGCCTGTCGGTGCTGCGGGCGAGGGGCTTGATCACCTCCACCAGCGCGTCGCCGGCTTCGATATCCACCCCCGCGTCACGGTAGGTCAGGCTGGTCATGGCGGCCCCCGATCGGGTATGCGTGAGAGACGGAAAAGGATTGCGAGATGCCGGTTACAAGCATGCCGGGCGACCTGCGGCCGGCCCAGCGGGGCGGAAACAACCACGCGCGCGTGACCTCCGCAATCCGTATGCTCGGCCTGGCCTTGCTGCTGCTGTGCGGCGTGGCCCTGGCGCCGGCCGTGGCGCAGGAGGACCCGCTGGTGCAGCGCGGCGTTCCCGCCACGGCCACGGCGGAAACCGCGGTGCTGGCGCGGGAGCAGGCGCTGAACGCCGGCCAGCGCCTGGCCTATGAGCGGATGGCCGCCAGCCTCGGCCTCAACCCCAACGCCTCCACCCAGCAGATCGAGTCCATGGTGCGGTCGCTGGTCATCGAATCGGAGCGGATCACGGCGCGGACCTACACCGCCCGCATCACGGTGAACTTCAACCCCCAGCGCGTGGCCGCCGCCGGTGGCCGCATCCCCGCCAGCCCGGATTCTGCGGCGCCCACCGAGGGCACGCAGCCCTCGGAGGCCCCGGCGCCCGCCATGGCCAGCGGCCCGGCGGTGACCACGGTGGACGCGATGGCCAGCTATCGCAGCTTCGCGGAATGGGTCGAGATCACCCGCCGCCTGGAATCCGCCCCGCCCGTGGCCCGGGTGCAGGTCGTTTCCGTGGCCGGGGACCAGGCACGTTTGCGGCTCGGGCTGCGGAGCCAGGCGCCGGAGGCCGCGTTGGCGCTGGCCTCGGCGGGTCTGGCCCTGGCCCCCGCGACGCCTGCGCCCTTCGACCCCCGCAGCGGCGCGGCTTCCACTGGCGAGGGATGGCGCCTGAGCCTTGCCGGGTTCCGCTGACACGCCCGGGCCTGAAGCGCCCCGGCCTGAAGCGCCCCGGCCTGAAACCGATGCCGGGCCGTTCACGCTGCCCAACGCCATCACCTTCGCCCGGCTCTGCGCGGTGCCCGCCGCCATCTGGCTGATGCTGCACAACCGGCTGGACATGGCGTTCTGGGTTTTCGTCGCGGCCGGCATCTCGGATGGTCTGGATGGCTGGCTGGCGCGGGTTCGCAACAGCCGCTCCGCCCTGGGCGCCATGATGGACCCGGTGGCGGACAAGGCGCTGCTGGTCTCGGTCTATGTCACGCTGGCGGTGCTCGGCGTGCTGCCGGACTGGCTGGCGATCCTGGTGGTGTTCCGCGATCTGCTGATCGTCGGCGGCGTTGTCGTGCTGTATATGCTGGGGCAGCCGCCGCTGATCAAACCGCTGTGGATATCCAAGCTGAACACCGTATTGCAGATCGGCCTCGCGGCCTTCGCCCTGCTGATGGCCGGATACGGGCTGGGAACCCGTGCGCTGCTCGATGCGGCGATCTGGCTGGTGACCGCGACCACCTTCGCCTCCGGCGCCGCCTATGTGGTTCAGGCGGCCCGTTCCGGTAAATGAACCGTCCGCCGCCCCAGTTGCCGCCACCCAGCCTGCCACCGGCGGTGAAGATGCCGGCCGGCGAATTGCCGAAGCCGCGCCCCGGCCCGGCACCGCTGCCGCCGCCGGTACAGCCGGGCCGGCTGGCGACGCGGGGCGAACGCTGGGCCATGGTGATCGGCACGCTGGCGGCGCTGCTGCTGGCGACGTGGATGTTCTCGGCCATCCTGACGCCCTTCGTCCTGGCCGGTTGCATCGCCTATTTCCTCGACCCGCCGACCACCCGTCTGGCCCGCATCGGCGTGCCGCGGCCGGTGGCGGCCTTCCTGCTGGTGCTGGGGCTGACGGCGCTGGCTCTGCTGGCGCTGCTGCTGCTGTATCCGCTGCTGGTGGCGCAGATCGGCGTGCTGGTGCTGCGCATGCCCGCCTATGTCGCCGGGATCGGCCAGGCGGTGCGCCAGGCGCTGGAGGCCGCGCAGAACGCCCTGGGGCCGGAGGTGGTGGACGCGCAGCTGCGGGACCTGGTGATCGGCCAGGCCGGGCAGATCGTCACCTTCCTCGGCTCTGCCGTGGCGCGGCTGATCGGCGGCGGCGTGGCGCTGTTCAACGTGTTCGCGCTGCTGGTGGTGACGCCCGTCGTGGGCTTCTACCTGCTGCGCGACTGGCAGCGCATGATGAGCCGCATCGAGAGCTGGCTGCCGCGCAAATCCGCCCAGACGTTGCGCCAGCTGGCGCGGGATACGGACCGCGTGCTGTCCGCCTGGCTGCGCGGCCAGCTTCTGTGCTGCGGCATCCTGGCCGCCTACTACGCGGCCGCCCTGTCGGCGCTGGGGCTGGAGTTGGGGCTCACGGTGGGGCTGCTGGCGGGGCTGCTGTCCTTCATCCCCTATGTCGGGTCGCTGACCGGCTTTGTCATGGCGGTGGTGCTGGCGGTGGCGCAGTTCGGCACCTGGAACGAGGTGCTGCTGGTGGTCGGCGTCTTCCTCGTCGGTCATATCGTCGAGGGCTACATCATCTATCCCCGGCTGCTGGGCGACCGGGTGGAGCTGCACGCGGTCTGGGTGATCTTCGCCCTGTTCGCCGGCGGCGTGGCCTTCGGCTTCCTCGGCGTATTGCTGGCGGTGCCGATGGCGGCGGCGATCGGCGTGATCGCGCGCTACTGGCTGCGCCGCTACCTGGAAAGCCCGCTGTATCTGGACCCGCCGCGCACCGGCAGCGGCTGAAGGCGGCCAGGCCAACCCTCCCCCCAGGGAATTACGTGTTGGGGCATGATCGTTGCGTTTACCGGACGGTAATCAGGCAGCGGCTAGGAGGCATCAGGCAGAAAATCCTGCCGGCCTTCGTGGAAAGACTCCGCCGCATGAAATCCCGACGCTCCCGCAAGGCCCGTCCGGCCGCGCCGCGCGCCATCCTCATCGTTCCGGTCATCATCCTGGCTGGCATGGCGATGCCCGCCAGCGCAGGGGAGATCCTGACCACCGATCGCACCCTGTCCGGCACCGTGGATGGCGCGCTGGGCAGCGGCTACCTCGTGCAGGGCGGCACGCTGACCATCAACAACGCCACCGTCTTCAACTTCATCACTCAGGGCGGCGCGGGTTCGGGCGGCGGCGCGGGCCTCGGCGGTGCGATCTTCATCGATTCCGGTGCGGCGGCGGTCCTGAACAGCGTCACCATGTCCGGCAACGCGGCCATCGGTGGCACCGGCGGCAACGGCACCACGGGCGGCGTGCTGAACGGGCTGATGGTGCCCTCGGCCAATGGTGCCACGGGTGCTGCCGGCAGCGTGTTCCAGGACAATGTCATCCTGTTCGGCGATGGCAGCGGCAATGGCGTGGCCGGCACCAACGGCCTGGTCGGCGGCAGCGCCAGCAACGGCTTCGGCGGCACTGGCGGACGCGGCGGCGATGGCAGCGAGGGCTGGAGCAGCAATCCGCGCCTCTACGCGGAGGAAGCCCTGGCGATCATCGCGGAGGGTCTCGCCATCGCCGACCTCTCGGCGGCAAGCTCCGCGATCCCGCCGAATCCCGCGGACGTCATCGCCAAAACCGCCGCCCTGGTGGCGGCAACCGCGCAGCTGGCGATCGCGACCGCCGACCTGATCCAGTGGGAACTGGACAACAGCAACGGCAATATCGGCTTCGGCGGTGATGGCGGCACAGGCGGTGCCGGTGGCGATGGCAGCTTCGGCTTCGGCGGTGGCCGCGGTGGCGCCGGTGGCAACGGGGCCGATGGCGGCGGCGGTGCGCGGGATGGCTTCGGTGGTGACGGCGGCACCGGCGGGCAGGGCGGCTTCGGCGGCGGTGGCGGGCGTGGCGGCGCGGGCGGCATCGGCACCATCGCCGGCAGCGCGGGCGAGGGCGGCGCGAGCGGCTTCGGCGGCGGCAGCGGCAGCAGCGGTGCGGGCGACGGCGGCGGCGGCGGCTCCGGCCTCGGTGGCGCGATCTTCGTGCGCGATGGCGGCAGCCTGACCGTCACCGGCAATTCCACCTTCGGGCGCAACAACATCCAGGCCGGCGGCAGCCTGAATGGCGGCGCGGCCGGCGAGGTCGCGGGCAGCGACATCTTCATCATGCGCGGCGCCACGGTGAATTTCGCCGCCGGCACCGGCAACACCATCACCGTCAATGGTGGTATCGCCGATGACAGCTCCGCCAATATCAGCTTCGGCGGCGTGCCGAACGGGCAGGGCGCCGATGTCACCATCAGCAGCGGCCTCACGGTGTTCAATGCGGCCAACAGCTATACCGGCCAGACCATCATCACCGGCGGCGCGCTGCGGGCGCAGGATGGCGTCGGCCTGACCGCCAACAGCAACCTGAACCTGGCCGGCGGCGTGCTGGAAGCGAGCGGTGAATTCGACCGCTTCACCGGCACCTTCGCCGATCGCGTGCAATGGACCGGCTCGGGCGGCTTCGCCGGCGTGGGGGATGGGCTGGTCGTCCGCCTCAATGCCGGCACCACCCTGACCTGGGGCCAGGGCAGTTTCGTCAGCGGCAGCAACGCGCTGATCTTCGGCTCCGCCACCGGCACCGCCGATGTGGATTTCCAGAACGGCATCAACCTGGCCGGCGCGGCGCGGAACATCCATCTCGGGCACGGTACGGGTGTGACAACGACCATGTCCGGCGTGCTGTCCAATGGCGGGCTGACCCTGACCGCGGGCAACAACGCGGCGCAGCTCATCCTGACCGCCGCCAACACCTATGCCGGCGCCACCACCATCGATGCCGGCGTGCTGGTGTTGCAGGGGGCGGGCAGCATCGCGCAGTCCAGCGGCGTCACCATCGGCAGCCATGGCACGATCGACATCAGCGGCACCGATGCCGGGGCCAGCTTCGTGACGCTGGCAGGCGATGGCGGCGTGGCGCTCGGCGCGCAGACCGCGACCGTGACCAATGGCAGCACCAGCTTCGGCGGCGTCATTTCCGGCACCGGCGGCCTCACCGTGGCAGGTGGCACGCAGACGCTGGGCGGTGTGAACAGCTTCACCGGCGCCGCCACCATCGACAGCGGCGCGACCCTGGCGCTGACCGGCACCGGCAGCATCGCCGCGGCCTCGGGTGTCGAGGCCAATGGCCAGTTCAGCATCGCCGGCACCAGCGCGGGGGCGAGCATCGCCACCCTGTCGGGCAACGGCACGGTGGCGCTGGGCGCGCAGACGCTGAGCATCGCCGAGGGCGCCACCAGCTTCGCGGGCAACATCAGCGGCACGGGTGGGCTGACGGTGGCCGGTGGCACCCAGACCCTGACCGGTGCCAACGGCCTGACCGGCGTGGTGCAGGTCGATGACGGCGCGACCCTGGCGCTGGATGGCGGAAGCGCCGGCATCGCCACGGCCAGCCAGGTGCAGATTGCCGGCACGCTGGATGTCTCGGGCAATACCAGCACCGACATCACCACCCTGTCCGGCAGCGGCGATGTCGCGCTCGGTGCGGCGGCGCTGCGGATCACCCAGGGCAGCACCAGCTTCGCGGGCGACATCCAGGGTAGCGCCGGCAGCGCGCTGACCATTGGCGGCGGCACGCAGACCCTCAGCGGCGCCAGCACCCTGGCGGGTGCCGTCACCATCGACCACGGCGCGGTGCTGGCGCTGACCGGCACCGGCGGCATCGCCGCGGCTTCCGGCGTCGCGGCGAATGGCAACCTGGACATCGCGGCCACCAGCGCGGGCGCCAGCATCACCACCCTGTCGGGCAATGGCAGCGTGGCACTGGGCGCGCAGACCCTGACCGCCACCCATGGCAGCACCAGCTTCGCGGGCGGGATCGGCGGCAGCGGCGGGCTGACCGTCTCCGGCGGCACGCAGATGCTGAGCGGCACGAACGGCTTCACCGGCGTGGCCAGCATCGCCGATGGCGCGACGCTGGCGCTGACCGGCAGCGGCCGCATCGCCGATGCAGCCAGGGTTCAGGCCGATGGCACCCTTGATATCTCTGCCACCAGCGCGGGCGCCGAGATCCGCACCCTGGCGGGCGCGGGCCATGTCGCCCTCGGCGCGCAGCGCCTGACGGTGACGGCCGGCAGCACGGAATTCGCGGGCGACATCGCCGGCACCGCCAGCCCGCCGCCCAGCAGTGACATGCTGCCGCTGGGCAGCCCCAATAGCGCCCCCAGCAGCAGTGGCGGCCTGACGATCCATGGCGGCACGCAGACGCTGAGCGGCCAGAACAGCTTCACCGGCAGCGCGATCGTGGACAGCGGCGCGACGCTGGCGCTGACCGGCACCGGCAGCATCGCGGCGGCGGAGCGGGTGCAGGCGGATGGCGAATTCAACATCGCCGGCACCAGCGCCGGCACCGCCATCCGCAGCCTGACCGGCACCGGCTCCACGGTGCTCGGCGCGCAGACGCTGACGGTCACGGCCGGTGCGGATAATTTCGCCGGCACCATCTCGGGCAGCGGCGGCCTGACGGTCAGCGGCGGCACGCAGGCGCTGTCCGGCAGCAATGCGCTGACCGGCGCGGTGGTGGTGGAAAGCGGCGCGCGGCTGGACATGCTGGGCGCCGGCAGCATCGCCGCCGCCAGCCAGGTGCAGGCCGATGGCCGCTTCGACATCGCCAGCGCCTCCGGCCAGGTGGCGATCCGCACCCTGGCGGGGGCGGGCGATGTGACGCTCGGCGCGCGCACGCTGCGCGTCACCGCCGGCAGCACCGAATTCGCTGGCAATGTCGCCGGCACCGGCACGCTGGCGATCGGTGCCGGCACGCAGCGCCTGTCCGGGGCCAACAGCCTGACCGGGATGGTGCAGGTGGACTCTGGTGCCACCTTGCAGATGGTCGGCAGCGGCAGCATCGCCTCGGCGTCGGAGGTGCGCGCGGATGGCGTGCTTTCGCTGATCAACACCACCAATGGCGCCGCCATCACCACGCTCTCCGGCGGCGGCGTGGTGCTGCTGGGCGCGCGGGACCTGACGGTGACGGCGGGCAGCACCAGCTTCGCGGGCGGCATCGCCGGCAGTGGCGGCGTCACCATCACTGGTGGCACGCAGCGGTTCAGCGGCCAGAACGTGTTCCAGGGTCCGCTGACCATCGGCGCCAATGGCACGCTGGACCTGCTCGGCACCGGCAGCGTGGCGGAAGCCTCGCGCGTCGATCTCGCCGGGCGGCTGGATATCTCCGGCACCAGCGCGGGGGCTTCCGTCACCACCCTGGCCGGCTCGGGCACCGTGGCGCTCGGCGCGCGCACGCTGAATGTGACGAACGGCTCCACCGATTTCGCCGGCACCATTGGCGGCACCGGCGGCTTCGCGGTCAGCGGCGGCACCCAGACACTCAGCGGCCTCAACACCTATTTCGGCGGCACCCGCGTCAGCAACGGCGGCACGCTGGCCATCGCGAGCGATGCGGCGCTCGGCGCCGCCTCCGGCGGTGTCACGCTGGATAACGGGCGGCTGCGCTTCCTGGCGGACACGGCCTCCGCCCGCGCCTTCACCATGGGTGGCCAGGGCACGGTCGATACCAACAGCCAGGCGATCACCCTGTCCGGCACCATCGGCGGCAGTGGCGGGCTGGTCGCGGATGGCGGCGGCGTGCTGACGCTGACCGCGGACAACAGCTATGCCGGCGGCACGCTGGTGATCGGCGGCACCACACTGGCGGTTGCCAAGGATGCGGCGCTGGGTGCGCCGGATGGCATCGTCATCATCGACAACGGCAAGCTGCTGGCGCTGGCGGATTTCGCCTCCACCCGCCCGATCCAGGTGAACACCCTGGGCGAGATCGACGCCAATGGCTTCGTCCTGAGCCTCAGCGGCCCGATCAATCTCCAGCAGGAAAATGCGCCGGACCTGGTGCTGTTCAACGGCGATGCGACGGTGCAGGGCCCCATCACGGTGGATGCCAGCGGCCTGACCGTCCTGTCCAACGCCATCCTGCGCGGCACCGGTGAGGTCTTCACCCCAACGACGATCCAGGGCGTGCTGGCCCCCGGCGCCAGCCCGGGCACGCTCACCTTCCTGGCGCCGCTGGTGATCTCCCCCAGCGGCACGCTGCGGCTCGATATCGATATCGATGGCACCGGCACCGGCAGCGGCGCCGGCAATTACAGCCGCGTGGTGCTGGTGGGCAGCGGCAGCAGCTTCACCGCCCAGGGCGGCAGCCTGGTGCCGCTGCTGCGCGGCATCAGCGGCAGTGCGACCAACAGCTACACCCCGCCGGTCGGCCAGGGCTTCACCGTGGTGCAGGCCGAGGGCGGCGTCTTCGGCAGCTTCGCCGGCATGACGCAGCCGGAAGGGCTGCTGCCCGGCAGCCGGATGGATGCGCTGTATCGGGCCCAGGCGCTGACGCTGCACGCCACGCCCGCCAGCTACACCAGCCTGAACCCCTTCGGCGTCGGGCTGACGCCGAACCAGGCGCAGGTCGGCCTGGGGCTGGATGCGCTGCGCCCGGCACCGGGCCTGCGCACCAGCGCGGCGGCAACCGATGTGCTGGCCACGCTGTTCAGCCAGGTTCCGGCCGCCCTGCCGCCGATCATGACGCGGCTGGCCGGCACCCTCTATGGCGACGCGCTGATGGTCGGCCTCGACCGCAGCCGCGGCTTCGGCGAGGCGATCGCGGACCAGACGGCCGCACGGCGCGGCCTGACCGGCCAGGCGGCGACCAGCGGCGATGGACGGCGCACCGCCTGGGCCACCGGCTTCGGCGGCAATGCCCGCTTCGGTGCCACGGGTGATACCGGCTACCGCAACACCACCACCGGCATGGCGGCGGGTGCCGATATCCGCCTCGATGCCGGCCTGCTGGTCGGCATGGCGCTCGGCGGCAGTAGCGGCCGGATCACCGCCTCCGACGCCGATGCGCGCGTCACCGGCACGATGGTGCATGGCGGGTTGTATGGCGGCTGGACCGGCGGTCCCTTCTATGTCGATGGCCAGCTCGGCCTGAGCCATGCGGAGGTGAATGCCCGCCGCAACCTGGGCGTGAACGGCCTGACGGCGCGCGGTTCCGGCAGCGGCCTGGGCGGCAGCGCCGCCATCGAGGCCGGCACCCGGCACCAGCTTGGCGGCTGGCAGGTCCAGCCCGGCATCGGCCTGCGCTACGACACGCTGCGCCGCGGCAGGCTGACCGAGGATGGCGCCAGCGTGCTGTCGCTCGCGGTGGAGGACAGCCAGGCCAGCAGTCTGCGCGCCACCGCCGGAATCCGGCTGGAAACCACGCTGAACCTCGGCGAGGGCTACCAGCTTCGCCCGCATCTCCGCCTGCATGTGGCGCAGGAGATGGGCGATACGGATACCAGCACGACCGCCGCCTTCACCGGTGCGCCAGGTGCGGCGATGGTGGCGCGCACCGCCAGCCGCGGCGGCACCGCCGGCCTCGGCGGGCTGGGGCTGGAGCTGACGCTGCCGAACGGCGTGGCGCTGTTCGCCGGCTATGGCGGCACGGTGCAGCAGCATGTCTCGCAACATGCCGGCACCATCGGCCTGCGGTACCAGTGGTGAGCGGCAGGGCAGGGAGAGAAGGCATGCGCCTGCATCGCGTGTTGCTGGATCGGCGCCCTGCGCTTCTGGCGACCGGCCTCGCCGGTCTGCTGGGCGCTGTCTTCCTCTGGCCCTCGGCCGGGCTGGTGGCCCAGCCGGCGGCCCGCGGCCCGGCGCCCGCCGCCGCCACCCCCACAGCCGCCCCCACAATCACCCCGGCGGCGGAGGGGCCGGAGCGGACCAGCGCGCAATTCGGCGACTGGTCGGTGAACTGCACCGGCCGGCCCCCGGCACGCGGCTGTGAGATGGTGATGGCGGTGCGCGACCCGGCGCGGCAATTGGGCGCCGCGCTGGCCATCGGACGTGCCGCGCCGCAGGCCGCGCTGCGACTGGTGGCGCAGCTTCCGGTGAATATCCGCGTCGCCGAGCCGCTGCGCCTGGTGATGGAGGGGGAGGCGCCGTTGGCGCTGCCCTTCCAGACCTGCAACCGGCTGGGCTGCTTCGCCGAGCTTGAGATGCGGGAGGATGCGCTGCGCCGCCTGCGCGCCCGCCCGGCCGACCAGCCAGGCCGCATCGAATGGCGTGACGCGACGGGGCAGGAGGTGGCGCTACCCATCTCCTTCCGTGGCTTCACCCCCGCCTCCGAGGCGCTGGCCGTGGCGCTGCGCTGAGGCGCGGTGGGCGGCGAAGGGCGGCGCTATCCCATTGGCGCCGCCGCGCCCACCATCTCCTGCGCCGCGGCCAGATCGCCCGGCCGGCCGAGCAGGTAGCCCTGGCCCCTGGAGACGCCCAGCGCCTCCAGCGCCGCGAATTCCGCCTCCGTCTCGATGCCTTCCGCGACGATCTGGCAGTCGGTTTCGCGGGCGAAGAAGCACAGGGCCGCGGCCAAGGCGCGCTTCGCCGGGTCGCGGTCCACATCGCGCACCAGGCCCATATCCAGCTTGATGATGTCCGGCTGCAATTGCAGGATGTGTTGCAGGCTGGAATAGCCGGCGCCCGCATCATCTATGGCGAGCTTCACGCCGGCCGAGCGCAGCGGTGCGAGCGCCGCGCGCAACGCCTCGTAATCCGCCACCTGGCTGTGTTCCGTCACCTCCAGCACCAGGCGTTCGGTCGGCAGCCCGGCGAGCAGTGCTGTCAGCCGCCGGCTGAGGATGGTGGCCGGCGACGCGTTGAAGGACAGGAAGGCCGGCGCTTTCAGCCGGCGTACCGCCTGCACCGCGCGCCGCAGCACCGCCAGTTCCAGCTCCACCCCGCGGCCCGCCGCATGCGCCGCGGCGAACCACAGATCCGGCGTGCGATAGGGTTCCGGGCCGAAGCGGCACAGCGCCTCGAACCCCACCACCTGGAAGGGTTGCAGCGTCAGGATGGGCTGGAAGCGGAAGGTGAACAGCCGCCCCTCCATCACCGCCTCCAGCTCCGCCAGCCGGGCCTCGCTGGCCTCCTCCTCGGCCATTTCCCGCGCGATCTCATGCGCGGCGACCTCGGCAAAGACGCGCATCACCTGCAGGTCGCGGGCGTTCAGGCTTGGGTTGGGGTGCGGGCTGAGGCAGCAGAACATGCCGTAGGCGCGGCCATCGGGCAGCTGGATCGGCACCGAGACATGCGCGCCGATCGGCACCGCGCGGGTGATCGGCAGGCTTGCCGCCAGCGGCAGGGCGCCGGTGTCCGGGATCAGCTCCGGCAGGCGCCCGGCCAGGATGTGCGGGCAGTACACCTCGTGCAGCGGGCGCGAATCGCCGGGCCTGATCAGCCCTTCAAGCCCCGGGGCATCGACCTCCCGGAACACCGTCCGGCCGCCCTCGAAGCGGGAGACATAGGCGACTTCCATGCCGAGATGGCGGCGCACCGCCTCCAGGCCGCGCTGGATGGTGCTGTGCCCGGCGCTGGCGGGCTTCATCAATCCGTCGAACATGCCGCGTCCTTTTCGCCCGCCGGTTTTCACTGGCCGGGCAGGCGGTTGCAGGGGGGGGTTGCGGCATTCCTTGCGGCAGGGGCAGGCTTTGCCCCGCGCCACTTTGGCTGGGCGTGGGTGAAGGATGGGTTGATGCGGCCGGTCACGTCCTGCGCTAAAGCCCCGGCGATGCTGTCCCCCCTGCACGCTGCCCTGTTCTGCGTCGGCGCGTTGCTGGCCGCGCCCGGCCCGGCGGCGGGCGAGACCCTGCTGCACGCGCCAGGGCCGCAGGGCCGGCTGGAGGGCGCCTTCACCCCAGGCGCACCGGATGGCCCAGTGGGTGGTCCGGTGGATGGTCCGGTGGATCGTCCGGTGCTGCTGCTGGTCCCCGGCTCCGGCCCCACGGACCGCGATGGCAATGGCCTGCCCGGCCTGCGCCCTGGCACCTATCGCCTGCTGGCGGAGGGGCTGGCGGCGCGCGGCATCGCCACGCTGCGAATCGACAAGCGCGGCCTGCATGGCAGCCACGCCGCCGTGCGGGATGCCGAGGCGGTGACCATCGAGGATTACGCCGCCGATCTCGGCACCTGGGTCGCCACGCTGCGGCAGGAAACCGGGGCGCGCTGCATCTGGCTGGCAGGGCACAGCGAGGGCGGGCTGGTGGTGCTGCTGGCCGCGCAGACCGTGCCGGATCTGTGCGGCCTGGTGCTGATTGCGACGCCTGGGCGCCCGCTGGGCGCGCTGCTGCGCGAACAGCTCCACGCCGCCCTGCCGGAAGGCCCGCTGCGCGCGGAAGCCATGGCGATCATCGCGCGGCTGGAGGCCGGGCAGGGGCTGCCGGAGACCATCAGCCCGGGGCTCCGTCCGCTGTTCCGGCCGCAGATCGCGGGCTTCCTGGCCAGCGTGTTCGCGCTGGACCCGGCCCGGCTGGCGGCCGGCGCCCGCCTGCCCATGCTGGTCCTGCAAGGTCTGCGGGACCTCCAGGTGGGGCGCGCCGATGCCGAGGCGCTGGCCGGCGCCAACCCGGCGGCGCGGCTGGTGCTGCTGCCGGAGGCCAACCATGTGCTGAAGGCCGTGACCGACCGCGCCGACAACCTCGCCGCCTATGGCGACCCGGACCGCCCGCTGGCGCCGGGCGTGGTCGAGGCCATCGCCGGTTTTCTCGCGGCGCCACCGGGGTGAGCGGCCAATTGCCGCTGCCGCTGCCGGAGGTTGCCTCCTCCGCCGCCTCCGACCTGATCCCGGATGCCAGCAATGCGGAGGCGCTGGCCTGGCTGGAGGCGCCGGAGAACTGGCCGCTGCGCCGCCTGGCCCTGCATGGGCCGGAGGGGGTGGGCAAGTCGCACATGCTGCACGCCGCGGCGGCGGAGCGTGGCTGGCGGCTTCTGGAAGGGCCGGGCCTGACCATGGATGCGGCGCTGGCCGATGTGGCGGGCACCGCGCTGGACCGCGCCGATGCGGCACCGGAACAGGCGCTGTTCCACCTGATCAACCATGCGGCGGAGGCCGGCGCGCCGCTGCTGCTGGCCGCCCGCGCCCCGCCCGCGCGCTGGGGCACCATCCTGCCGGACCTCGCCAGCCGGCTGCGCGCCACCCAGGCGGTGGGCCTGCAGACCCCCTCCGAATCCCTGCTGGCGGCGCTGCTGGCCAAGCATCTGGCGGACCGGCAATTGCGGGTGGAACCGGGCGTGCAGGCCTTCCTGCTGTCGCGCCTGCCGCGCCATGCGGCCGCCATCGCTCGCGCCGTGGCGGCGCTCGATGCGGCGGCACTCGCCGGGGCCACGCCGATCACCCGGCCGCTGGCACGCCAGGTGCTGGCGCTGGATGACCGTTCCGAGACGTCCGCGTAATCAGCCTCCCCCAGTGACCGGCCGCTGGGCTAGTCTCACCGGCATGGACACGATGCCGACGCCCGCAGGCCCGACTGCGACCCACCCCGCCACGCCCAAGCCCGGCGCGCCAATCGGTGCCGTGCGGCCGCCGGCGATTGCGGCGGACAGCCCGGCGCGCTTCATCAACCGCGAATTATCCTGGCTCGCCTTCAACACCCGGGTGCTGGAGGAAGCCGCCAATCCGCGCCACCCGCTGCTGGAACGGCTGCGCTTCGTGGCCATCTCCGCCTCCAACCTCGATGAATTCTACTCCGTCCGCGTCGCCGGGCTGATCGGCCAGGACCGCGCCGGCATCTCCACGCCCTCCCCCGATGGGCTGACCCCGGCGCAGCAGCTTTCCGCCGTGAACGCCGCCGCGCAGTCCCTGATCGAGGGCCAGCAGGAGGCCTGGCGCGAACTGCGCGGGCTGCTCCATGCCGCCGGCGTCTCCGTCTGCAAACCTTCCGAGCTGACGGAGGCGGATCGCGCCTGGCTGGAGGGCTGGTTCATGGACCGCGTCTTCGCGGTGCTGACGCCGCTCGCCGTGGACCCTGCGCACCCCTTCCCCTTCATCGCCAACCTGGCGCTGTGCATGGTGCTGAAGCTGGTGCGGGAGGAGGATGGCGGCACCATGCGCGCCCTGCTGCCGCTGCCGCCGCAGATCGAGCGCTTCATCCGCCTGCCGCCGGAGCCGGACTCCAAGCGCATCCGCTTCGTGATGCTGGAGGATCTGATCGTCCTGTTCCTCCGCCGCCTGTTCCCCGGCTTCATCGCCGCCGAGCATGGCCTGTTCCGCCTGATCCGCGACACCGATGTGGAGTTCGAGGAGGAGGCGGAGGACCTCGTCCGTTCCTACGAAACCGCGCTGAAGCGCCGCCGCCGCGGCCAGGCCATCCTGTTGTCCGTGGACAGCCGCATGGCCGCCGACATGGTGCAGCTGGTGGCGGAGGAGATGGAATCGGACCGCGCCGGGCTGGTGAAGGTGGACGGGCTGCTCGGCATCGCCGACATCAAGCAACTGATCGTCGATGACCGGCCGGACCTGCTGTTCACCCCCTACACGCCGCGCTTCCCCGAACGCATCCTGGATTTCGGCGGCGACTGCTTCGCGGCCATCGCGGCGAAGGACATCGTCGTCCACCACCCCTACGAATCCTTCGACGTGGTGGTGCAGTTCCTGCGCCAGGCCGCGCGCGACCCCAATGTGGTTGCCATCAAGCAGACGCTGTACCGCACATCCCGCGACAGCCCGATCGCCCGCGCGCTGATCGAGGCGGCGGAGGCCGGCAAATCCGTCACCGGCATCGTCGAGATCAAGGCCCGCTTCGATGAGGAGCGCAACATCGCGCTGGCCCGCGAATTGGAAGCCGCCGGCGTGCAGGTGGTGTTCGGCTTCGTCGAGCTGAAAACCCACGCCAAGGTGTCCCTGGTGGTGCGCCGCGAGCGCGAGATTCTCCGCAGCTACGCCCATTTCGGCACCGGCAACTACCACCCGATCACCGCGCGCATCTACACCGACCTGTCCTTCTTCACCGCAGACCCGGCGCTGACGCGGGATGCCGCGAAGCTGTTCAACTACATGACCGGTTATGCCCGCCCGGAGACCATGGAAGGCCTGGCCTTCGCCCCGCTCACCATCCGCCCGGCCCTGCTCGGCCTGATCGAGCGCGAGATCGCCTTCGCGGGGGAAGGCAAGCCCGCAGGCATCTGGCTGAAGTTGAACTCGCTGGTCGATGAACAGGTGATCGACGCGCTGTACCGCGCCAGCCAGGCCGGCGTGAAGGTTGAGTGCGTCGTCCGCGGCATCTGCTGCCTGCGCCCCGGCGTGCCGGGCCTGTCTGAGAATATCCGCGTCAAATCCATCGTCGGCCGCTTCCTGGAACACAGCCGCGTCTATGTCTTCGGCAATGGCCACCGCCTGCCATCCCGCCGCGCCCGCGTCTTCATCAGCAGCGCGGATTTGATGGCCCGCAACATGGACTGGCGGGTGGAGACGATGGTGCCGATCGAGAATCCCACCGTGCACACCCAGATCCTGGACCAGGTGATGGTGGTGAACATGCAGGATTCGATGCAGTCCTGGCAGTTGCGCGCCGACGGCACCTATCGCCGCGTGCCGCCCGGGCCGAAGCCGGTTTCCGCGCATGAGTATTTCATGACCAACCCCTCCCTCTCGGGCCGCGGCAGCGCCCTGCAACGCCCGGCAGGCCCCGTGCGCCGCCGCCAGGACCGCGTGTTGCAGGACTGACCAGCGGGGCGGCGTGCGACCGGGCGGCTGCGTGAGGCGTTGACGCGCCGCCCGGTTTTCGCCACGCACCACCAATCCCGTCTGGACGCTGCACTGCACCATGACCCGTAACCGTATCGACGGCCCGCCGCCCCGCCTGGCGGTGGTGGACCTCGGCTCCAACTCCGTCCGCCTGGTGGTGTTCGAGGGGCTGTCCCGAAATCCGCTGACCATCTTCAACGAGAAGGCGGTGCTCGGCCTCGGCCGCGGCCTGCAGAATACCGGCCTGCTGAACGAGGAGGCGATCGGCCCGGCCCTGACCGTAATGGGCCGCTACGCCGCCGTGGCCCGCGCCATGGGCGCCGAGACGATGGAAGTGGTGGCCACCGCCGCGGCGCGCGATGCCGGCAACGGCCCGCAATTCATCCAGGCCCTGCGGGACCGCCTGCCCGACCTGCAGGTGCGGATCCTGACCGGGGAGGAGGAGGCCAATCTCTCCGCCGATGGCGTGCTGCTCGGCTTCCCCGAGGCGGATGGCATCCTGGGCGACATTGGCGGCGGATCGCTGGAGGTGGTGGACCTCGACCAGGGCCGCGTCACCAACGCCGCCAGCCTGCCGGTCGGCGCCATCCGCCTGGCGGACCGCGCCGGCGGCGATATCGCCAAGGCCCGCGGCCTGGTGGAAGCGGACCTCGCCCGCGTGCCCTGGCTGAAGCGCGGGGAGGGGCGGGATCTGTACCTGGTGGGCGGCGCCTGGCGCGCTTTGGCGCGGATGCACATCGCCCAGACCAGCTACCCGCTCTCCATCGTCCACCACTACGTGCTGCGGCGGGAGGAAGCGCGGGACCTGGCCGGCGTGGTCGCCAAGGCGGACCGCAAGATGCTGGCCAGCATGCCCGGCGCACCCGCCAAGCGCCTGGGCGACATGCCCTTTGCCGCCGTGGTGCTGCGCCGCCTGCTGCGCGCCACCGGGGCGAGCCGCGTGGTCTTCTCCGCCAACGGGCTGCGGGAGGGCTGGTATTCGCGGCTGCTGCCCGATGCCGTGCGGCAGGAAGACCCGATGCTGGCCGCCGGCCACGACCTGGCGCAGCGCTGGGGCCGCGACCCCGACCTGCCCCCGGCGCTGTTCGCCTGGACCGAGGCGCTGTTCGAGGCGGATACGCCGGATGAGGCGGTGCTGCGCGAGGCGAGCTGCTGGATCGCCGATATCGGCAGCCACGACCACCCGGACTACCGCGCCGAACAGGCCTTTTTTCGAGTCCTGCGCCAGCCCGGCGTCGGCCTGGACCACCATCAGCGCGCCTTTTTGGCGATGGTCGTGGCGCTGCGCTACGAGGCCGACGCCACCGCCCCCTTCCTGGCCACCGCAAGGCTGCTGCTGGACCCGGCCGCGGTGAAGCGCGCGGAAACCCTCGGCGCCGCGCTGCGCCTGGCCTTCACCCTGTCCGGCGGCACCCCCGTTCTGCTGGCCGGCACAGCACTGCGGCGGCGCGGCGAGGAGTTGGTGCTGCGGCTGGTGGAGGGGAGCGGCGTGTTCGCAGGGGAGAGCGTGCAGCGGCGGCTGGATGCGCTGGCGGGGGCGCTGGGGCTGGTGGCGAGTGTGGAGGTGGCGGCGATTTGAGGGTTGGTTTCCGGATCAGGGCCGAATGGCTGCGATAGGCGGAAACCCGACCTTTGAGGTTTGCCAAGGCGCGAGGGCCTGTCCGTCCGGCGGTCACTCCCCGCGCGGCGTTATGATCAGGTCGAGCTCCCGGACGCGGTACGGCGGAGTTAAAAGGTAGACGTAGTCACCAGCCTGGAATTTGCCGGCCACCGCAGCCGTCGTCACATGCCCGTCACGCACGACCAGCACCGCCTCCGTCCACTCCGGCAGGGTACGGCTTCCGAGAAGAAGGGGGCTGTCCTTGCTCAAGGGATAGCCGACCAACTCGCGCTCGAGCTGGCCGGGCAAATCGAGCTCCACGCGGCGGGGGCGGAGTATCATGCCCTGCAACCCGATCCGCAAACGCCGCGCGAGCGGGGCGATGGTCCAGCCCTGCACGACCAGGGAGGCAAGGACCACGAAGAAGCCGACGTTGAAGTAGAGCTGCGCGTTCGGCAGCCCGGCGAGCACCGGCAGTGAAGCCAGGAAGATGCCCACCGCGCCGCGTAGCCCGACCCAGGCGATGAAGGCGACCGCCCGGGGCGGGAAGCCGAAGGGCAGCAGGCACAGCCACACCGCGAGCGGCCGGGCGACGAACATCAGGAAGGCCGCGATCGCAAGCCCGGGCACCGCAAAGTTCACCAGGTCGCTCGGCGTGGCGAGCAGGCCGAGCAAGACGAACATCGCGATCTGGCAGAACCAGGTGCCCGCGGCCATGACGGCCGTGACCGTTGGGAAGGCGCGGATCGGCGTGTTCCCGACCACCAGCCCGGCCAGATAGACCGCGAGGAAGCCGCTGCCGCCAAGCACAGCCGCGCCGCCGAAGGCGGTGACCGCGCCGGCGGCGACCAGCAAGGGATGCAGGCCGCTCGGCAGGGTCACCCGGTTCAGCACCCGGACTATCGCCCAGCCGCCCAGCAACCCAGCCCCGGCGCCGACGACGCCCTGTTGCACAAGGGTGAGGAGGATGCCCCAGCCAGGTGCGTCCGCGCCGGACAAGATGATCTCCACGAGCGCGATGGTGAGGAACACCGCCATCGGGTCGTTGGTGCCGGACTCGATCTCGAGCGTCGATCCGACGCGTCGCTGCAGCAGCAGTCCGCCCGTGCCGAGCAGGAAGAACACCGCCGCGGCGTCGGTCGAGGAGACGGTGGCGCCGAGCAGCAACGCCTCCGTCCAGCCGAGGCCTAGAAACCACTTGGCGAAGACGGCAGTGAGAGCAGTCGTGAGCACGACGCCGACCGTCGCCAGCATCACCGCCGGTGCCCATGCACCGTGAAACCGAGATCGCCTCGTGTGCAGTCCACCCTCGAAGAGGATGAGCGCGAGGGCGAGGGAGCCGACGAGATAGGTGGCCGCGTAGTTGTCGAAGGCGATGCCGCCCGGCCCATCCACGCCGGCGAGCATGCCGACGACAAGGAAGACCAGCAGCAAGGGTGCGCCGAAGCGATTCGCGACGAGGCCTGAGAATACGCCGGCCAGGACCAGGGCAGCCCCAAGCAGCAGGAGGAGGTTGATGGCGCCGACGCTTTCCATCGCCGAGGCCTAACTCTCGTCGCCGCTGCCGGGAGAGGCGAGCAGGATCTCGCCGCCGACGGCGGGCATGGCGACCAGAATGACGCCGGCCGCAATCGCGCCGCCCTGCACCGAGACGAGGCTGCGCATTGCCAGCCCTGCCTCGCCCCAGAACCATCGCGCCTCCCTCACCGGGCGTCCCCTGCGTCGTCTTGCCCCTGGGAGCCGGATGGGCGCGCGTCCGACCCCACGGCCGGCGAGGCCAGGCGGACGCCGGGGCCTCCTCCTCCCTCAGCGTCGAGGAACGCCACCCCGCCCACCTCGAGAGCAGCACGGATCTCGGCTGCGGAGGACTTCCGGAGCTCGTGGTGGCCGGCCTCGAAGCCACGCACGGTGCCGCGGCTGACGCCCGCACGGTCGGCGAGTTCGTCCTGGGTCCAGTCAAGAAGGCCGCGGGCGGCGCGGCACTGCGCCGGAGCGAGGGGCATGGATTGGCGATAATGAAATTGATCAATTTGGTCAACTCAAGAATCATGCGCTTGGCAGGAGGAACGCCGGCCATCCGAAGCCTGATCGAGCACTGAAGCAGCCGCCCCGCAGATGAGGCGCTGTTGAGCCGGCGGGCCTGCTTCCGTCGCGCAGAGTCTGCTTCAAGTAGAGAGCCGCCGCGACTCCGAGAGCGAAGCAGGGCGTCAGAACCCCTTGCGAGTCGCTAAAATTCCTATAGGAAGATTTCCCGATAAATCCCCGCCGGGAGCGCCCCCATGAAGCTCCACTTCCCCCTCCGCCCGACCACCCCGCACCCCTGGTTTCCCCTGACGGACCGCGAATGGGCGGCGCTGTGCGACTACCTCCCAACCGGCCGCGGCAGACCGCCCAGGGACCGGCGGAAAATCTGGAATGCCATTTTTTGGGTGGCCTGTAGCGAGGACCCCTGGACCGCTCTGCCCAGATCCGTTTGCGACCACGGCACCGCCCACAGCGCCCTGATCTACCAGGCGCGCGCCGGCACGCTGGACAGGCTGCTGCTCGCCGTCTCCCGCCACCCCTTCTCCCGGCCGGATATGGAGAGCCTGGAATGGCGCATCTGCCGCGCCTTCCGCCGCGCCGCGCGGCAGCTCAGCCCCTATAGCCTGCTGCTGGCGCGGAACCTCGGCATGGAATCTGCGCTGCCCTGCCCGGCGGACCAGCTTCCACAGCCGCCGGTGCCGCAGCCGGGCAGGCCGGAGGTGGCCTTCGATGCGCGCCACATGCCGCGCCTGCAAACCCGCATGCTGCGCGGCCTGCCGCCCAAGCCGGTCGCCACGCCATCCCTGCCGCCGCTGGTGGACAAGGCCCCCCGCCGCCCCCGCCACTTGGTGCTGCGCGCCGTCCGCCGCGTGTAGGCCCCAAAGTCGAAAAGCCCTCGCCCCAGTGGGGCGAGCCCCAGCGGGGAGAGGGTTGGGTGAGGGGAGACCCAACCTCCCCAGGAAATCAGCTCGGGTTGAACGGCGTAATCTTCGTCCCGTTCACCGCCAGCGCCGCCATCAGCCCCTGCTGGTTGAAGCTGATCGCATAGACCGGCTCGGTCAGGGTCGTGCTGGTCATGTTGGCCTGCAGCCCGCGGTCGAGCGCCACCACGGATGGGCCGGTGCCAATCTCCCAGCCATCCGCGGCCTGCAGCGCCCGCAGCGCCTCATCCGTCATGAAGAACATGGCCAGCCCCGCCACCTGGGCGCCCGCCTGGAAGCCGAAGCTGGCGCCCACGATGCGGTAGAAGCCCTGGCGTTCGGTGCCGCGATACAGGATGCCCTCGCCATACTGGCCACCGACGATCAGCCCGCCGCTGACGATGCGCGGGAAGATCAGCACGGCCTGGGCGCGTTCGAACAGCACCGCAGTGTTGGGCTGGGCGCGCAGCCGGGCCATGGCGGCGCTGGTCTCGGCCTGGATTTCCGCCCGCGAGGCGGCATGGGATGGGCGCGGCAGGGTGGACAGCAGGCTGCCACCGGTCAGGCTCAGCAGGGCGTGGCGGCTCAGGGTGCGGCGATCGATCGGCATGATGTTGGCTCCGGCTTCAGATGCCGGGAGAAACGTCGCCGACCCGATCCGGTTGCAGCGGTGGCGCGGATATTCAGGCCTGGATCAGCCGCACCTTCCGCCCATCCACGCCCAGCGCCACGCGGCCGGCGCGCAGATCCAGCGCCGCTTCGCCGAACACCTCCCGCCGCCAGCCTTGCAGTGCGGCCAGCTCCGTCTCCCCGGCCGCCAGGCGTTCCAGCTCCTCGGAATTGGCCAGCAGGCGGGGGGCCACCTGGTGTTCCTCGCTTTTCGCCGCCAGCAGCACCTTCAGCAGCGCGACGAGGGCGGGGGAGGGGTTGGCACCATTGGCGCGTTCCTTCGGCGCCTCCGGCAGCGCCGATTCCGGCAGCGCCTTCGCCTCCTGGATCGCGGCGAGCAGGGAGGCGCCGGATTTGCCCTTGGCGAAGCCTTCCGAAATGCCCCGGGCGCGGGACAGGTCGCCGACGCTCTCCGGCGCCGTGGCCGCGATCTCGAGCAGCGTCTCGTCCTTCACCAGCCGGCCGCGCGGAATGTTGACGCGCTGCGCCTCCCGCTCCCGCCAGGCCGTGGCGGCGCGCAGCAGGCCGAGGAAGCGGCGATTGGTGGTGCGCGGGCGCAGCTTCTCCCACGCCGTGTCGGGGTCCTGGCGATAGGTGGCGGGCTCGGCGAGCGCCGCCATCTCCTCCGCCACCCAGGCGGTGCGGCCCTCGCGCTCCAGCTTGGTGGTCAGGCCGGTATAGATGCGGCGGAGATGGGTGACGTCCGCCGCGGCATAGGCGATCTGGGCGGGGGACAGCGGCCGCGCGGCCCAGTCGCTGAAGCGATGCGCCTTGTCGATCTGGGCATTGGCGAGCGACCGGGCGAGCTGGTCATAGCTCACCTGGTCGCCGAAGCCGGCAACCGTGGCGGCGATCTGCGTATCGAAGATCGGGGTGGGGACGGCGCCGTAGCGCAGCAGGAAGATTTCCACATCCTGCCTGGCGGCGTGGAACACCTTCATCACCGCCTCATCGGCCAGCAATTCGCCGAGGCTGGTCAGGTCGATCCCCGGCGCCAGGGCATCCACCACCGCCACTTCGTTGTCGCCCGCCAGCTGGACGACGCAGAGCTCGGGCCAGTAGGTCCGCTCCCGCATGAATTCCGTGTCCACGGTCACGAAGCGCTCGGCGCGCAATCGGGTGCACAGGGCGACCAGCGCCTCGGTATCGGTGATCAGGTAGGGCGCCGCTTCGGCGCCTGCGTTCCGGCGGCTCATGCCGTGTCTGTAGCGCCAGCGGGGCGCTTGCGGAAGGCGGCGCCCTTGACATCGCGGGCCCGGTCGGGCGGTTTGCCGCCTCAGCACATCACCGCCAGGCCAATACCCCCATGCACGCCTACCGCACCCACCATTGCGGCGCGCTCCGCGCCGCGGATTCCGGCAAGACCGTTCGCCTCTCGGGTTGGGTTCACCGCAAGCGCGACCATGGCGGGCTGCTGTTCGTCGATCTGCGCGACCATCACGGCCTGACCCAATGCGTGGTCGCCCAGGGCAGCGAGGGTTTTGCCACGCTCGACGGCGCCCGGCCGGAATCCGTGGTGACCGTGACCGGGGAGGTGGTGCCGCGTGAGGGTGCGACCATCAACGCCAAGCTGCCGACCGGCGAGATCGAGCTGCGCGTGCGCGACGTGACAGTGCAATCCGCCGCAGAAATCCTTCCGATTCAAGTAGCTGGCGAGCAGGAGTTCCCTGAGGACCTGCGCCTGCGCTACCGCTTCATCGACCTGCGCCGCGAACGCCAGCACCGCAACCTGATGCTGCGCAGCGCCGTCATCGCCAGCATCCGGCGCCGCATGATCGACCAGGGATTCACCGAATTCCAGACCCCGATCCTGACAGCGAGCAGCCCCGAGGGGGCGCGGGACTTCCTGGTGCCGGCGCGCAACCATCCGGGCAAGTTCTACGCGCTGCCCCAGGCGCCGCAGCAGTTCAAGCAGTTGGCGATGGTGGCCGGTTTCGACCGTTACTTCCAGATCGCCCCCTGCTTCCGGGACGAAGCCTCCCGCGCCGACCGGTCCCCGGGCGAATTCTACCAGCTCGACTTCGAGATGAGTTTTGTTACTCAGGAAGACGTCTTTGCAGCGATCGAGCCGGTTCTTTCGGGCGTTTTCGAGGAGTTCTCGGATTTCTCCGGTACCAAGCGGTCCGTGACGCCCGCGCCCTTCCCGCGCATCCCCTTCGACCAGGCAATGCTGGAATTCGGCTCGGACAAGCCCGACCTGCGCAACCCGATCCGCATCGCCGATGTGACCGAGCATTTTGCCGGCGGCGGCTTTGGCCTGTTCGCGCGGGCGATCGAGAAGGGCGCGGTGGTCCGCGCCATCCCGGCCCCGGGCGCGGCGGGCAACCCACGCAGCTTCTTCGACAAGATGAATGAATGGGCCCGCGAGCAGGGCGCCGGCGGACTCGGCTACATCACCTTTGCCAACGGGGAAGCCGGCGGCCCGATCGCCAAGAACCTGCAGCCGGAACGCGTCGCCGCCATCAAGGCCGCCTGCGGCCTGGCGGATGGCGATGCGGTGTTCTTCGCGGCCGACAAGGTGGATGTCGCCGCCAAACTGGCAGGCCAGGCCCGCACCCGGCTGGGCAATGAACTCGGCCTGATCGAAAAGGATTCCTACCGGTTCTGCTGGGTCACCGATTTTCCCATGTACGAATTGAACGAAGAAACCGGCAAGGTGGACTTCAGCCACAACCCCTTCAGCATGCCCCAGGGCGAGCTGGAGGCGCTGAACACCATGGACCCGCTGAAGATCAAGGCCTATCAGTACGATATCGTCTGCAACGGCATCGAGCTTTCGTCTGGCGCCATCCGCAATCACCGCCCCGACATCATGATCCGCGCCTTCGAGATCGCCGGCTATACTGCCCAGACGGTCGAGGATCGCTTCGGCGGCATGCTGAATGCTTTCCGCTACGGCGCCCCGCCGCATGGTGGCTCTGCCCCGGGCATCGACCGCATTGTGATGCTGTTGGCCGATGAGCCGAATATTCGCGAAGTCATTCTGTTCCCGATGAATCAACAGGCGGAAGACTTGATGATGGGCGCGCCGGCGCCGGTGGATGCGGCGCGGTTGAAGGAGCTTTCCATCAAGCTCGACCTGCCGCCGCCGAAGGGTGGTGCGGCGGCGCCCAAGGCTTCCTAGATGCACCGCAGCACGCTTCGAGGAAACACCATGCCGTCCACCCGCCGAATGAGCCTCCTCGCCGCGTTCTGCTGCCTTGCCGTGCCCGCCCTGGCCCAGCCGCAGCCGGTCACCACCGGCCCGCGCGCGCCGGGCGTGACGACGGAGGCGCTGGCGGCCGGCGTCGCCCGCATGGCGCCGCATCGCGCCGCCTACCGGCTGGACCTGGGCGAGGGTCGGAATTCCGGCATCGCCGGGGTGCGCGGCGCCATGGTGTTCGACGTGGCCGATGCCTGCGAGGGCTGGGCGACGCGCCAGCGCATGACCATGACGGTGGTCGATCGCGATGGGCGGGAGATCGAGACCGTCTCCGACTACGCGACCTATGAGGCGAAGGACAATTCCAGCCTGCGCTTCTCGCTGACCCAGACGACCGAAGGCGCCGTCAGCCAGCGTGTCTCCGGTGAGGCCGAGCTGCGCCCCGATGGCAGCGGCACGGTACGCTTCAGCGAACCGGCGGGGCTGGAGGAAACGCTGCCCCCCGGCACGCTGCTGCCGATGCGCCATACGGTGCTGGCGGTGGAAGCCGGCCGCGCCGGCCAGCGGCTGTTCGCCGCGCCGCTGTTCGACGGCACGACGAATGAGGGTGCGCAGGACACCACCACCATCATCCCGAGCTGGGTGCCCGCCTCCGGCGAGCCGCGCTTCCCGCTGCTGGCGAACCAGGCCTCCGGCCATATGCGGATCGCGTTCTTCGAGCGCGGTGCCAGCGGTGGTGGCGGCGCCTCGCAGCCCGAATACGAGGTCGGGCTGCGCTATTTCGAGAATGGCATCGCCGATGAACTGGTGATGGATTTTGGCGAATTCTCCGTCACCGGCCAGGCGCTGGAGATGACCCCGCTGCCGGGCGGGTGCTGAGCCGGACCAGGTCTGACTGATCGCGACCGGCACCCGCCAGGGGCAGCCGAGCGGCCTGATGGGCGCCGCGCCTGCGGTAGGACGGAGGCGCGCCTGCGGCACGACAGAGCCGCGGATCGGTTGCGATCCGCGGGGTTTGCTGATCAGGCCGTCTCGAACAGCCGGGCGATCGCCGCGGGGTCCTTGCCGCGGGTCAGCGCCAGCATCAGCAGGATGCGCGCCTTCTGCGGGTTGAGGTTGTCGGCATTGAGAAAGCCTTCCTCGCCATAGCGCCTGGTCGGAAAGGTCCGCCCCGATCCAGCGCGGGAGGACAGCACCACGGTGCAGCCCTTCGCAATCGCCTCCACCATGGCGCTGCGCTCGGCGGGTGTCAGGAAGCCAGGTGCCAGCGCCGCGGCAACCATGCCGGTGGCGCCGGCGGCCAGGAAGGCATGCACCGCCACGCCATCGCCACCCGCCACGGAATACAGCACATCGACCCGCGGCGGCTGCTCGATGCCCAGGATATCGAAGCGCGCCGCCACCGGCAGCACCCGGGTCGGGCGGCGCCAGAAGCTGTTGCGGTCGGCATCCACATGGCCCAGCGCACCAAGATCCGGGCTGCGGAAGGTCTGCATCCGGCCGGTGGAGGTCTTCGTCACCTCCCGCGCCGCATGGATCTCGTCATTCAGCACCACCAGCACGCCGAGGCCACGCGCCTGCGGGTCTGCCGCCACGCGCACCGCGCCGACCAGGTTCATCGGCCCGTCGGAGGACAGGCCGGTGAAGGGCCGCTGCGCGCCGGTGACCACCACCGGCAGTTCGGTCGGCAGGGTGAGCGAGAGGAGATAGGCGGTTTCCTCGAGCGTCGCCGTGCCATGCGTGATGACGACGCCGGCCAGGTCCGGATGCGCCGCCTCCAGCTCGATGATCTTGGCGACCAGCGCGCGCCAGTCGGACCAGCCGACCGCGGTGGAGGGGATGGCGGCGAAGGGCACGGCAAACACATCCGCCACCCGCGCCAGCTCCGGCACACCAGCCACCAGCGCCGCCGCATCCAGGATCGGCCGGCCGGAGGAGGCATAGTCCTGCACATCCAGCGGATGCAGGCCCTGGGAGGCGATGGTGCCGCCGGTGCCGATGATGGCGACTTTACGCTTGGTCATGGGGGCTGGTGTCTCCGGATCGGGTCAGGCGTCGACGACCGCGCAGGTGAGGCGGGAGACGCAGGCGAGCTTGCCATCGGCGCGGCGGATCTCGGTCTGCCACACATGCGTGCGCGCGCCGGTGTGCAGCGGGCGGCAGATCGCGGTCACCATCTCGCCGCGCTTCACCCCGGCCATGTGGTTGGCATTCACCTCGATCCCGACCGCGCGCTGGTGTTCGGGCAGGGTCAGGATGCAGGCCAGCGTGCCCAGCGTCTCGCTCAGCACCACGCTGGCGCCGCCATGCAGCAGGCCGAAGGGCTGGGCGTGGCGGGCATCCACCGGCATGGTCGCGTGCACCGCATCCGCCGCGATCTCGGTGATCGTGATGCCCAGCATCCCGGCCATGTTGTCCACCATCCGCGCATTGATCTGCGCCGGGGTCCAGTCGCGTTTCCACAGGGTCATCGAGGCATCCGTCTCAGGCCAGCGGCCAGTCATCCCAGCCGGCGGCGCAGCGTCAAGCCGCCGGAGGCGGAAAGCCGCATCCAGCGCGCCAGCATCATGCCCGCCACCAGGAACAGCCCGACGGACAGGCCGACCCAGAGCCCGATCGGCCCGACATCGAGCCACAGCGCCAGCACCAGGCCGAGCGGCAGGCCGATGATCCAGTAGCCCAGCCCGGCCAGCAGCATCGGCACCCGCGTATCCTTCAGGCCGCGCAGCGCGCCGGAGGCGACGGCCTGCACGCCATCGGATAGCTGGAAGAAGCCCGCCATCACCAGCATCGTGGCGGCCAGCGCCGCGGTCTCCGTCGCGCCGGGATTTCCGGGTGACAGGAACAGCCAGGCCAGCGGCGTGGCCAGCAGCACCAGCGTGGTGGCGGACGCCACCATGAAGCCGGCGCCGAGCGCGATGCCGATCCAGCCCGCCCGCGCCGCTTCCCGCGTCCGCCCGGCGCCGGTCATCAGCCCGACCCGCGCGGTGGCGGCCTGGCCGATGCCCATCGGCACCATGAAGGTGGCGGAGGCGATCTGCACCGCGATGGCATGTGCCGCCACCGCTACGGCGCCGAACCAGCCCATGGCGATGGCGGCGAAGGCGAAGACGGAAATCTCCAGCGCCATGGTGCCCGCGATCGGCAGGCCGATCTGCGCCACCTCGCGCAGCCGGGCGACATCCAGGCGCCACAGGCGGCCGAACAGGTGGTAGCGCCGCAGGTGGCGGTCATGCGCGATCACCACCGCCAGGCCCGCGAACATGAACAGGTTGCAGAGCGAGGAGGCGATGCCGGCGCCGACCACGCCAAGCGCCGGCACGCCCAGGCCGCCATGGATCAGCCAGTAGTTCAGCGGAATGTTCAGCGCGACGCCGATGAAGGACACCACCAGGGCGGAAAGCGGCCGCTGCTCGGCCGAGAGGAAGCCGCGCAGCACGACGAAGCCGCAGAATAGCGGCATGCCCCACATCAGCGCGCCGACATACTGCCCGGCCAGCGCCGCCAGCACGGGGTCCTGCCCCAGCGCGCGCAGCAGCCATTCCGTGTGCCACAGCGCCAGCCAGACCGGGACGGTGGCCGCCGCGCAGGCCCAGAAGGCGGCCCGCACATCTCGCCGCATGCCGCGAAGATGGCCCCGTCCGCGGCCGCGGGTCTGCGCGCACATCGGCCCTGCTGCCAAGGCCAGGCCGAAGGCGGGCGACAGCATCGCGAAGAACAGATTGCCGCCAAGGGTCGCGGCGGCGAGCGCCTCCGTCGCCACGCGGCCGAGGAACACCGCATCGGTCAGGGACAGCGCGAATTGCGAGAGGTTGGTCAGCACCAGGGGCCAGGCCAGCGCCAGGGTGGCGCGGATTTCCGGCCCCCAGGCGCCGAGGCGCCCGGGGCTGCGAGTCTGTGTTGCATGTGACATGGCGGCGGGGTGGTAGCCCGGATCGTCGCCGCCGTCCCATGACCTTCCCGTTTGGTGGCAGCCGCGGCGTCTCGCCCGCACCGCATGCCGCTTGGGGGCGACCGCGGCGAAGGCTACACTGGGGGCCAATGACGTCCGGAGCCTGCTTCATGAAGCGACGCCTCATCCTCGCCGCGCCTGCCCTGGTGGCGGCAGCCGCCGCCCTGCCGGTGGCGGCCCGCGCCCAGGCCGCGCCTCAGGTGCTGACCGAGGAGTTCATGGTGCCGAGCGGCGAGGGCATCGAGGTGTTCCTCCGCAACAAGCGCCAGGAAGGCGTCACCACCGGCGCCTCCCGCACCCTGCTGATGGTGCATGGCGCCGGATTCGGGGCGAGCAGCAGCTTCGACCTGCCCTTCGGCGGCCTGTCCTGGATGGACTACATCGCCGGACGCGGCTTCGATGTCTGGACGCTGGATATTTCCGGGTTTGGCCGCTCCACGCGCCCGCCCGCCATGTCCCAGCCGGCTGACCAGAACCCGCCGGTGACGCGCGGTGAACAGGCGCTGGTGGACCTGTCGGCGGCGGTCGCCTTCATTCGCCAGCACCGGTCGCTGGAAAAGCTGGTGCTGCTCGGCCATAGCTGGGGCACCAAGCTGGTCGGCCGCTTCGCCGCGGACCAGGCCGCCCAGGTGGAACGCCTGGTGCTGTTCGCGCCGCCCTGGCTGCGCGACGGGCCGAGCCGGACCGACCCCGGCGGCGGGCCGCTGGGCGCCTGGCGGCCGCTGACGCAGCGCGCGCTCCGCGAAGGCATCCTGGCGCAGGCCCCGGAAGCGCAGCGCGCCGGGCTGATCCCGCCGGGCTGGTTCGAGCATTTCGCCGGTGTCACCTGGGCGCTGGACCCGGATGGCATCCGCGCCAATCCCTCCGTCCTTCGCGTGCCGAACGGGCCGGTGGCGGATGGGCGCGAATTCTGGAATGCCGGGAAGCCCTGGTGGGAACCGGCCAAGGTCACCGCGCCCACGCTGATCGTCGTCGGCGAATGGGACCGAACCACGCCGCCGGCGCTGGGCCTCGCCGTGTTCGGCGAACTCAGCCAGTCGCCGGGCAAGCGGATGGTGGTGCTGGCGGAGGGCACCCACAACATGTGGATGGAGCGCAATCGCGGCGCGCTGTTCCAGGCGGTGCAGGGTTTCGTGGAGGAAGCGGCGGCCTGACGGGGTCCTACCCGGCGGCGGGGTCGAAGACGTAGCCGGCGCCGCGGATGGTGCGGATGATTTCGGGACGGCCCGGCACCGCCTCCAGCTTGCGGCGGATGCGGGCGATACGGACATCGATGGAGCGGTCGAGATGCGCGTCGCCGCGCGGATGCGCCAGTTCCAGCAGCGCGTCGCGCGTCAGGACACGGCCAGGGCGCTCGGCGAAGGCCCGCAGCAGGGCGAATTCGGAGGGGCCGAGCGGAATCTCCTGCCCCGCGGCCCCGGTCAGCCGCCGCGCCTCCAGGTCCAGCCAGGCGCGGCCCATGCGGATGCGGCGGCTTGCCGGGGGCTCGGGTTGCGGCGACCGGGCGGGGAGGGGGGCGTCCAGCCGCGCCCGCCGCCGGCGCAGCACGGCGCGTAGCCGGGCCAGCAGTTCCCGCAGTTCCACCGGCTTGGCGATGTAGTCATCGGCGCCGACCTCCAGCCCCACCACCCGGTCCAGCACGCCACCGGCGGCGGACAGGATGACGATGCCGATGTCGGATTGGGCGCGCAGCGCGCGGGCGATGGACAGGCCATCCTCGCCCGGCATGGCGATATCCAGCACCACCAGATCGGCGCTGCGTTCCGCCAGCAGCTCGCGCAGCGTCGCGGCGCCCTCGGCGCAGCGCACGTCCAGGCCCCGATCGGCCAGGTATTCGGCCACCGAATCGCGCAGGCCGGCTTCGTCGTCGCAGATGATGATGGCGGGGGCATCCGCCATGCGGACGGCATCCTTTCAAGATGGGGCACGTGAGGGAGCGCCGGGTGCGCCTCAACGCAGCATGCTGGGACGCCGGGCGCAACAAAGTGGTGGCGGCCGTGAAATCACCGCGAAACGAAGGCGGGGCAGAAGGCGGCGACGTGACCGGGGAGGCGTCGCATGTCCTGCGCTGGGGAGGGGTTGGCAGAAGACTCGCTGTGGTTCCGGCTGTTCCGGCAATGGCTGGCGCCGGGATTGTCGCGGGCCTCGCACCCCGCCGCGACAGGGGGAGGTTGACGAAACCGCGGGGCGGCGCCTCACTCCCCCAAACGGCGGCAGCCGAGGGGGAAAGACCATGGACGACCACGACCAGACGAAGAAGCCCTTCAAGCTTCGCAGCCAGCGCTGGTTCGACGACCCCCAGGACCCGGGGATGACCTCCCTCTATATCGAGCGGCAGTTGAATTTCGGCATGACGCGGGCCGAGTTGCAGTCCGGCCGGCCGATGATCGGCATCGCCCAGACCGGCTCCGACATCTCCCCCTGCAACCGCCACCACATCGCGCTGGCGGAGCGGGTGAAGGCGGGCATCCGGGATGCCGGGGGCGTGCCGCTGGAATTTCCCGTGCACCCGATCCAGGAGACGCTGAAGCGCCCGACGGCGTCGCTCGACCGGAACCTGCAATACCTCTCGCTGGTCGAAATCCTGCACGGCTACCCGATCGACGGCGTCGTGCTGACCACCGGCTGCGACAAGACCACGCCGGCCATGCTGATGGGCGCGGCGACCATGAACATCCCTGCCGTTGCCCTGCCGGGCGGGCCGATGCTGGATGGCTGGTGGCATGGCCGCCTGGCCGGGTCCGGCACCATCGTCTGGGAGGCGCGCAAGAAGCTCGCCGCCGGTGAGATTGATTACGAGGGCTTCATCGAGATGGTGGCGGCCAGTTCCACCTCGGTCGGGCATTGCTCGACCATGGGGACGGCGCTGTCGATGAATTCCCTGGCGGAAGCGGTGGGCATGACGCTGACCGGCTCCGCCGCCATCCCCGGCCCGTACCGGCAGCGGGCGCAGATGGCCTACATGACGGGCGTGCGGGCGGTGGAGATGGTGAAGGCCAATCTCCGCCCCTCCGACGTCATGACGAAGAAGGCCTTCGAGAATGCGGTGATGGTGGCATCCGCCATAGGCGCATCGTCGAACTGCCCGGTGCATATGGTGGCGATCGCGCGCCATATGGGCGTGGAGCATGACCTGGCCGATTGGCAGCGCGTCGGCGCCGATGTGCCGCTGCTGGTGGACTGCCAGCCCGCGGGCCGCTTCCTCGGCGAGGCGTTCTATCGGGCCGGTGGCGTGCCGGCGGTGATGAAGGAATTGCTGGATGCCGGCATCCTGCATGGCGATGTGATGACCGTGACCGGCAAGACCGTCGCCGAGAATCTGGAAGGCCTCGGTGAGCCGGATCGCGAGGTGATCCGCAGCTTCGCCAAGCCGATGAAGGAACATGCCGGCTTCATCGTGCTGTCGGGCAACCTGTTCGACAGCGCGGTGATGAAGATCAGCGTCATCGACAAGGCCTTCCGCGAACGCTTCCTGACCACCAACCCGGATGTGTTCGAGGGCAAGGTCGCGGTGTTCGAGGGGCCGGAGGACTACCACGCCCGCATCGAGGACCCGTCGCTCGGCATTGATGAAACAACGGTGCTGGTGGTCCGCAACTGCGGCGCCGTGGGCTATCCGGGTGCGGCGGAGGTGGTGAACATGCAGCCGCCGGCGGCGCTGATCAAACGCGGCATCATGGCGCTGCCGACCATCGGTGACGGGCGCCAATCGGGCACCAGCGGCTCGCCTTCCATCCTCAATGTCACGCCGGAAGCGGTGGTGGGCGGCGGGCTCGCGCTGCTGAAGCATGGCGACCCGATCCGCATCGACCTGAAGGCGCGGCGCGTGGATGTGCTGATCCCGGCCGAGGAAATGGCGGCGCGGCGCGCGGCCTGGACCGCGCCGGTGCTGCTGCACAAGACGCCGTGGGAGGAGATCTACCGCAGCATGGTCGGCCAGCTCGGCACCGGCGGCTGCCTGGAGCCGGCGACGCTGTTCCTCAACATTTTGGAGACGCGCGGCGAAAGCCGGCACAACCATTGAGGCGGCCCGATGACCGAAGGGCCGCAGGGCCCGGAGGTCTGAATCGGTCCGCTCTGGAGCAAACATGATGGCAGGACGTTTGGCGGGGAAGCGTTGCCTGGTGACGGCGGCGGCGCAGGGCATTGGCCGCGCGACGGCGCTGGCCTTCGCAGCCGAGGGCGCGGAGGTGATCGCCACCGACAAGGATGTTTCGAAGCTGTCTGACCTGGCGGCGCCGGGCCTGACCACGCGCGGCCTCGACGTACTGGACCAGGCGGCGATCGAGTCCGCGGTGCGGGAGGCGGGGCAGATCGACATCCTGTTCAACTGCGCCGGCTTCGTGCACCAGAACACGGTGCTGACCGCGACCGATGCCGAATGGGATTTCGGCTTCGCGCTGAATGTGCGGTCGATGTGGAAGATGGTGCAGGCGGTGCTGCCGGGGATGCTGGAGCGCAAACGCGGCACCATCGTGAACATGTCCTCGGCCTGCTCCTCGATCAAAGGCGCGCCGAACCGCTTTCTGTACGGCACCACCAAGGCCGCGGTGATCGGCCTGACCAAATCGGTGGCCACGGAATACGTGACGCAGGGCATCCGCTGCAACGCGATCTGCCCGGGCACCGTGGATACGCCGAGCCTCGGGGAACGGATCAGCGCCAATGCCGCCGCCGCGGGCAGCGAGGAAGCGGCGCGTGCCGCCTTCGTGGCGCGCCAGGCGATGGGCCGGCTGGCGACGGCGGAGGAGATGGCGGCGCTCGCGGTCTATCTCGCCAGCGATGAAAGCGCCTTTGTCACCGGCCAGGCCATCGTCATCGATGGCGGCTGGACCCTGTAGAGCATTTTCAAGCCAGGCCGCTTTGCCTGGCGACTCGGAAAATGCGCCAAAGGCGGCGGGGCTCCCCGCCAGTTTCGCGACACCCCCAACACGGGTATAGGCACACGCATGAAACTCCTCCGCTACGGCCCTGCGGGCCAGGAAAAACCCGGCCTGCTGGACAGCTCCGGCACCATCCGTGACCTCTCGGGCGTGATCCCGGACCTCTCGGGGGTCGCGCTTTCGGCCGCCGGGCTGGCGCAGATCGCGGCGCTGGACCCCGCCAGCCTGCCGGCCGTCACCGGCACGCCGCGGCTCGGGCCCTGCGTCACCGGCATGAAGAACTTCGTCTGCATCGGCCTGAACTACGCCGACCATGCGGCGGAAACCGGCGCGGCCATCCCGAAGGAGCCGATCGTCTTCCTGAAGTCGCTCGGCGCCGTCTGCGGGCCGAATGACGACGTGATGATCCCGAAGGACTCGGTAAAGACCGATTGGGAGGTCGAGCTCGCCATCATCATCGGCAGCACCGCGAAATGCGTGCCGGAGGAAACGGCGATGGAGCATGTGGCGGGCTACGCCGTGTGCAACGACGTTTCCGAGCGCGAATGGCAGATCGAGCGCGGCGGCACCTGGGACAAGGGCAAGGGCTGCGACACCTTCGGCCCGCTCGGTCCCTGGCTGGTCACCAAGGATGAGGTGGCGGACCCGCAGGACCTGTCGATGACGCTGGATATCGACGGCGCGCGGATGCAGGACGGATCGACCCGCACCATGATCTTCGGCGTGCGACACCTGGTGTCCTACGTCTCCCACTTCATCACGCTGCATCCGGGCGACGTGATTTCCACCGGCACGCCGCCGGGTGTCGGCCTCGGCCAGAAGCCGCCGGTGTTCCTGAAGCCGGGCCAAACGATCCGCTTGTCGATTCAGGGACTGGGCGAACAGGTGCAGCGCACGGTAGCTTACGCCTGAGTTGAATGAGCGGGAGAGTTGTTCATGTCTGAGACGAGTGACACGGGCCGGTTCCAGGTTGTCGCCTGCCCAGTGGGCACCGGCATGTTCGTGGTTCTGGTGGACAGCACCAATGGCCGGTCCTGGAAGCTGAGCTTCGAGGCGAACAACGTCTCCGGCTGGCGGCCGCTGAAGTTCCTGGACCTGAACGCCCCGGCCGCCCCCCCTGTCCCCTGAGGCCCGGGCCGCATGACCGCCACGGTCCTGATCTTCGATTTTCCGAACAGCGCCTTCGGTCCCGACCGCACCGAGGCGCTGAAGCCGTTGGCGGAAGACATCGCCGGCCAGCCAGGCCTGCTTTGGAAGATCTGGACGGAGGAGCCGGCGGAAGGCCGCGCCGGCGGCGTCTATCTGTTCGCGACGCGTGAGGCGGCCGAGGCCTATCACGCGATGCATGCCGCCCGCCTGGCGGCGCGAGGTGTGACGGGGATCGAGGCGACCTATCGCGGGGTGAATGAAACGCTCAGCCGCCTGGACCGCGGTCCGGTCGGCTGAGCGCCTGAAGCCGGGCGCGGCACCGGGCCTCCAGGGGGATGGAGGCGACGCTTCCCCTTACATCGTCGCGCCGATCACCCAGGGGGCGAATTCGCTGCCGCCGAAATCGTAGCTCTCGCTTTTCGTCCGCTCGCCGCTGGCGACCCGCAGCATCAGCTCGAAGATCCGCTGGCCGGCCTGCTCGATGGTCTCCTCGCCGGTGACGATGGTGCCGCAATTCACATCCATGTCCTCCGACATGCGCTCATACATCAGCGTATTGGTGGCGAGCTTGATGGAGGGGGCGGGCTTCGCGCCGAACACGCTGCCGCGGCCGGTGGTGAAGCAGACCAGGTTGGCGCCGCCGGCGACCTGGCCGGTGGCGGCGACGGGATCGTAGCCGGGGGTGTCCATGAAGACGAAGCCCTTGGCCGTTACCGGTTCGGCGTAGCGATAGACCTCGACCAGATTGGTGGTGCCCGCCTTGGCCATGGCGCCGAGCGACTTTTCGAGAATCGTCGTCAGCCCGCCGGCCTTGTTGCCGGGCGAGGGATTGGCGTTCATCTCCGCCCCCTCCTTCGCCGTGTAATCCTCCCACCACCGCATCAAATCGACCAGCTTCTCGCCCACTTCGCGGGACACGGCGCGGCGGGTCAGCAGGTGTTCGGCGCCATAGGTCTCGGGGGTTTCGGACAGGATCACGGTGCCGCCGTGGCGGACGACCAGATCGGAAGCGTAGCCGAGCGCCGGGTTGGCGGTGATGCCGGAATAGCCGTCCGATCCGCCGCATTGCAGGGCGACCACCAGCTCGCTGGCCGGAATCGGCTCGCGCCGGGCGGCATTGGCCTCCGCCAGGACTTCGCGGACGAAGGCGATGCCGGCTTCCACGGTCTTCCGCGTGCCGCCCATCTCCTGGATGTCCATGCTGCGAAGGCGCCCGGCCAGGCGTTGTTCCTCCAGCAGCCCACCGAGCTGGTTCACCTCGCAGCCCAGGCCGATGGCGATGACGTGGCTGAAATTGGCGTGGCGCGCATAGCCCGCCAGGGTCCGGCGCAGCAGCCGCAGCGGCTCACCTTCGGTCATGCCGCAGCCGGTCTTGTGGGTCAGCGCCACCACGCCATCCACATTGGGGAAATCGGCCAGCGGGTCGGTGCCGGTGAAGGGATTGCGCTTGAAGGCATCGGCGACGAGGTCCGCGACATGGGCGGAGCAGTTCACCGAGGTGATGATGCCGATGTAGTTGCGCGTCGCCGCCCGGCCATCCGGCCGCCGGAAGCCCATGAAGCTGGCGGGCGTATTGGCATAGGCGGTGGCCTTCACCTCCCGGCTATAAGCGTAGTCCTTGCTGAAATCGCCCATGGCGCAGTTGTGGGTGTGCACCCAGTCACCCGGCGCGATGGTCTCCGTCGCGAAGCCGATGATCTGGCCGTAGCGGCGGATCTCCTCGCCTGCGGCGTGCGGGCGGATCGCCACCTTGTGGCCGGGCGGGATGCGCTTTGTGCCGACCGTGATGCCGGGCGCCACGGTGGTGCCGGGGGGCAGGGCGATGCGCGCGATCAGCACACCATCATCAGGGGCCAGGCGGAGCACCGGCGGCAGCGTGGTGGCGTCCATTCTCGTATTCCTCCGTTTGGCGGAGCTTACGCCGTACGGGCCTGTACTTGGAAGTCGGGGGCTTGGAAGCCGGGCATCTCCCGCACCACCGCGCCCTGTCGCGCGGCGAGTTCCGCCAGATGCGCGTGGTGGGTGAACAATATGGCCTGGGTGGTGGCGCCGAGGCGGGTCAGCAGGGCGAGCGCGGCGCTGGCGCGGGCATCGTCGAAGGTGGCCAGCAGGTCGTCGGCGATGAAGGGCAGCGGTTCGGCGGAAGCGGCCTGGGCTTCGACGGCGGCGACGCGCAGCGCCAGGAAAAGCTGGTCCCGCGTGCCTTCGCTCAGCGCATCGACCGGGCATTCGGTGCCGCTGTCGCGCACGGCGCGCAGCAGGGTGCGGCCGGCCTCATCCTCATCGGTCGCGAGGCGGGTGTAGCGGCCTTCGGTCAGCAGGGCGAAATGCGCGCTGGCCTGGCGCAGCAGCGGCCCCTGGCGTTCCTGGCGGATGCGCTCGATGCCGGATTGCAGCAGGGTCCGGGCGAGGTGCAGCCTTGCGTAGCGTTCCGCGGCCGCGCTGGCCTCCGCCAGGTGGTGGCGGGCCTGCTGCGCATGGGCCGCGGCATCCTGGCCACGCTGCATGGCGGCCAGCCTTGCCTCCGCATCCTGGCGCCGGGCGCCCAATGTGCCCTGGCGTTCCAGCAGCGCCGCCTGTTCGGCCGCGATGCGGTGCAGCCGGGCGGTGGCCTGGTCCGGGTCGGTGCCTTCGGCCTCGGCGCGCAGGGTGGCCTCGTCATGACCATCGCCCTGGGCGCGCAGCGCGGCCTCCGCCTGCGCGATCGCGGTGCGGAGTTCGGAACGGGCGGCGGCGCGGCGAATCGCCTCCTCCAGCGCCGGCAGGTCCGCGGCGCCGGCGGCTTGCCGGAGGGCGGCGAGGCGGTGCTCGGCCTCGGTGAGACGCGCGGCGGCGGCGGCGGCGGCCTGGCGGCGGTTCTGCAGGCGTTTCGCGAGCGCGGCGGACTCCTTCGCCGCCTCCCGCGCAGTGGCGAGGCGCCGTGTGAGCCGGGCGACCGAGGCGGGCGCCGAATCCTCGCCGGGCGGGATGCCGAGGCGATCCAGCACCTGCCGGGTTTCCTGCCCGAAGGCCTCGATGGCCTGGGTCATGTCGGCGACGCGCGCCGCATCGCTGCGCCAGGCCTTCGCGGCCTCCGCCACCCGGGTCCAGGCGCCGAGGGCGCGCTCCACCGCCTCGGCCGAGGCCTCCGCCGGCAGGCGCAGCGCTTCGGTCGCGGCGCGCCACTGCGGGACGAAATCGGCCAGTGCCGCGGCGGTGCGCGCCTCGGCGTGGCGCGCGGCTTCCACCTGTTCCGCGGCCTCGGCGGCGCGACGCGTCAGGTCGCGGTGCTGCTGCTGTGCGTCCTCCGCCTCGGCGAGCGCATCCTGGGCGCGGTCGAGCAGCGGGGCCAGCAGGGTCTCGGGGCCTGGCAGCACGGCGTGCAGGGCCGCCAACGCGGCGCCGCGGCGGGCCGCAAGCTCATCCCGCTTCCGCTGGGCGGCGGATTGCTGTTCCGCCAGGCGCAGCACCTCGGCGCGGCTGCGGCGCCACTCGGCCATGGTGGCGGCATCCTGGGCGACGAGGCCGGCTGGTTGCCACAGCGCCTGCCAGGCGGCCTCGGCCTCCGCCACGGCCGCATCGGCCCGCTGGCAGGCCGCGCGGGCCTGCGGCCCGCGGGTGTGGAGCAGGTCGAGGCGGGCGGATTTGGTCGTGTAGTCGCTGACGCGGGCGGCATCATCGGCGCGGGCATCGGCCAGGCGGTCGGCCTGGTCGCGCAGGGCCTCGAAGATGTCGGGAAGGGCCGGATCGGCGGTGTTGCCGGATGCGAGATGGTCGCGCAGAATCGCCCAGGCCGCGTCACGGCGCGCGCGCTCGGCGGCGATGAGCGCTGGCGTCGGCACCGTCTCGCCGCGAGCCAGGTTCTGCACCGCCTCCTCCAGCGCCCCGATCTCGGCGGCCAGCGCCACTTCAGCCGCGCGTTCCGATGCGGCCGCAGCGGCGGCCTCGGCCAGATGCTTCGCGGCGGCCTCGGTCGCCGGGGGCAGGGGCAGCGGCAGGGCAGCCAGCGCGGTGGCGTCGCCGGACCAGAGCGGCAGGGCGGAAAGCGCCGTGGCCACCTGCCGCGTGGCCTCCGCCAGCGCACGCTCCGCCGCCGCCAGTTCGCGATCCAGCTGCCCTTCGCCACGCGCGGCATCGATGGCGCGGCGCAGCGGGGCGGTGGCGGGTGGCGCGGTGCTGCCGGCGAGGCGGGCGGCCAGCGCATCCCGCTGGCGCCGCGCCTCGGCCAGCGTCGCCTCGGCGCTGCGCTGGGCGGTGGCGAGTTCCGTGTGGCGGCGGATCAGCGCCTGGGCAGCCTGGCGATCCGCCGCACGGGGCAGCGCCTCGCGCAGTTCCTCCGGCGTGGCGGAGCTGCCGAGCAGGGCGGCGGCTTCCTCCACCTCGGCGCGGAAGTCCTCCACCTTGCGCTGCACGCCGGGCAGGTCCCGCGCGGCTTCCAGCGCGCCGCTCTGGCGGGCGGCCAGCAGGTCGAGCTGGTCCTGCACTTCCAGAATCGCCGGGTCCTGCTGCAGGGCAGCGCTTTCGACCTCCAGCGCCCCCGCCTCCGCCGTTTCGCGCCGGTGATCCTCGGCGGCCAGGCGCTGGTCTTCCAGAAGCTGGCGCAGCGTCGCGCTGGCATCGGCGGGCAGGGCAGGCGCGTCGGCCACCGCCTCGGCGTCCGAGCGCAGCGCGTCGAGGCTGGCCAGCAAGGGCAGGATACGGCGGGCGCGGTGCAGCCGGGCGGCCTCCGCGGCCAGCTTGTCGCCCTGCGCGGTGGCGTCCTCGATCTCGGTGCAGAGCGCGTCGTAGGCCGCCTTGGTCTCCAGCCAGTCACGCGGGCGGATCGCGGCGTCCTCGGCGGCGCGGCGCTGCTCGGCCCAGGATTCGGCAGCGGCGGAAAGGGCGCGGCGGCCGCGGCCATCGCCGTGCAGGGCCTTGGCCTCCGCATCCAGCCGGTCCAGCGCGCGGCGCAGATGCGGCAGGCCCATGCCGGCCAGCAGGCTCTCGCCCGCCTCGCCACCGCTGGCGAGCAGGGACAGCGCGCCGTCGCGCAGCGTCGCGCCGTTCAGGCCGTAGGTGGTCTCGAACAGAGCCCTGCTCGCGCCGCCGAGCAGCCGCAGCAGCGACGCCTCCGGCACCGGGTTCTCCGCGGCATCGAGCAGCGTGTTCTTGTTGCCCTTGCGGCGCATGAAGGCGGTACAGCTGCCGTCGCGGCCCAGCACCTCGAAGCCCAGGCGCAGCGCGCTGGTCTCGTGCAGGAAAGCGTAGGGGCTGCGCGCCGGGAAGCCGAACAGCGCATCGCCGATGGCGGACAGGGTGGTGGACTTGCCGGCCTCGTTCGGGCCGAGCACCACCACCAGCGGCGCCGCTTCCGGGAAATCCAGCCGCGTATCGGTCAGGTGCCCGTAGCGCAGCAGGTCCAGCCGCAGCAGCCTCATGCCGACGGCCGCCTTCGGCGACTCGTCGGCATTTTTTGCAAGCCCTCAAGCGCCGGGCGCGGCCTCCGGCCGCTGGGCTCGCCGCAGAGGTGGCGGCGGCCGTTCGGCCGCTCACCCGCCACTGGCGGGTGCAGGTCGTGCCATTCGCGGGTTGGTGTCACGCCGGCTGTTCCGCGGTGATGGCAGCCGCCGCCAGCGCCCAGGCTTCCTCGCCCATGCGCGCCAGGCCTTCGGCATCCTGCGGCAGGTCGAGCGCATCGCGCGCCGGGGCGGGGACCTTGGCGCGCAGGGCGGCCATTTCGACCAGCAGGGCCGCGACGCGGGTGGGGTCGGCCAGGCCGGCCTCGAAGGCTGCACGCAGCGGGTCCAGCGCGCCGGCTTCCAGGCTTCGGCGCGGGCGGGTGCGCAGGCGCACGGCCTCCATGAACAGGGTGCCGCCGGCCTCGATCGCGGCGTTGCGGCATTCGGCGGCCAGGCGCTCGGCATCGGTGGCGAGGCCGGGCGTTGCCTCCCCGGTCAGCACCAGGCGGGCCAGCAGCGGGCGATCCTCGGCGGCGGCCAGCGCGGTGCCGACCGCATCGGCGATTCGGCGGGCCAGGGGTGCGTCCTCCGCCGCCTCCACCTCCAGCAGCGCCCAGCGCAGATTATCCACGGTGCGGTGTTCCACGGCGGCGATGCGGCCATCCTCCACCGTCACCAGGCTGCAGCCCTTGGCGCCGGTCTCCCGGATGTGGCGGCCCTGGATGTTGCCGGGGAAGACGATCCAGGGATGCTCGCCCAGCACCTGGCGCTGGTGGATATGGCCTAGCGCCCAGTAGTCGTAGCCCTTCAGCCGCAACAGGCCGGGGTCGCAGGGGGCATAGGTCTCATGCTCGCCCGGATCGTTGCCGGAGGTGTGCAGCACGCCGATGTTCAGCCAGCCGCGGCGTGGTTCGGCATACCCACCGGAGAGATCCTCCGGCACGGCGCGGTTCGGGAAGGAATGGCCGTGGATGGCGATGCCAAGCTCGCCCAGTTCATGCGTCTGGCAGGTCCGGGTGGAGAATTCGAAGACATTGGCCGGCAGCGCCAGGTCTTTGGTGATGACGGAGCGCGCATCATGGTTGCCGCGCAGCAGGAAGCAGGGGCGCGCCAGCCGCTTCATCTGTTCCGCGACGAACAGGCCGGTGGAGAAATCCTTCCAGTCGCCGTCATACAGGTCGCCGGCGATGATGACGAAGGCGACATCCTCCGCGATCGCCAGGTCGACCATGCTGGCGAAGGCGCGGCGGGTGCAGTGGCGCAGCAGCTCCGGCGGCAGGTCGGCGCGCGCCTGCAGGCCGGCCATGGGGCTGTCCAGGTGGATATCGGCGGCGTGCAGGAACTTCATGTCCCCCCAGAATCGGCCGGCTTGGCGCGCTCCGCAACCCCGCTACTGTGGTAGGGATGATCGAGGAATAGCTGATGTATACGCTGGACGTGCTGGTACAGGGCTATCCGGGCAAATCCGTCTGCCATGGCGCGCTGGGCTGGAGCACCATCGCCCTGCTGCGCGGCGAGGGAAGGACCGCGCTGGTGGATGTGGGGTCCTTCGGCGTGCGGCCCGAACTGGCCAGGCAACTCGCGGCGCGCGGTGTGACGCGGGAGGAGGTGACGGATATCCTGCTGACCCATGCCCATTGGGACCACAGCGTGAATGCGCCGCTGTTTCCGAACGCCACCGTCTGGATCGGTGCCGAGGAGATGGCCTGGGCCGAGGCCGAACCCTGGGATTTCAACGCACTGCCGGAGCTGCATGTGCGGGAGCTGGCGACCAGCCCGCGGACGCGGCGGATTGCGGCGGGGGATGAGCCGCTGCCGGGGGTGCATGCCATCGCGGCACCGGGCCACACCCCGGGCTGCCTGGTGTATTATCTGTCGGCCAATGACCCGCCGGTGATCTTCAGCGGCGATGCGGCGAAGAACCGGGCGGAGATGCTGTCCATGGCGGCCGACATGACGATGGATGCCCCGGCCTCCCAGTCCTCCATGGCGGGGATCTGGTCGCTGTGGCGGGCGGTGGCGGGCACGCTGCTGGTGCCGGGGCATGACCTGACGATGCGGCTGGATGCGGAAGGGCGCCCCGAATATTGCGGCCAGCGGCAGGCCGCGGTGCGGTCCTGGTTCAGCGAGGACCTCGCCGTGACCGCCGATTTCGACCTGACGGCACCTTGAACGACGCGCGCGCCTGGGTCCGCCTGCCCTCCGGCCGCAGGCTCGACCTGCTGGCGCCGACACCGTTCGACTGGACGGATGAGGATTTGGCCACCGGCCTGGCGCGGACTTTTCGCTGGGGTGGGCACTCCATCTGGCCGGGCGCGCCGCTTTCCGTGGCGCAACATTCGCTGGCGGTGCTGGCGCTGCGGCTGCGGGCCAGCCCGGCACCCGGGCGGGCGGGCGCGTTGCGCGAATTGCTGCATGATGCGGAGGAGGGGCTGACCAATTTCGACTGCATCTCGCCGCTGAAGCCCTTCCTCGGCCCGGGTTTCCTGGCCTTGCAGGACAGGCTCCAGGCCGTCGTGGCGCAGCGCTATGCCCTGCCGCCCTGGGACCCGGCGGAGAAGAAGCTGCACAAGAAGCTGGATGTGGCGATGGCGGCGGCGGAGGCTGTGCATGTCGCCGGCTGGTCGCGCGCCGAGGTGCGCGCCACGCTCGGCATTCGCGCCGCGGTGATGGAGGAGGACCCGCTGGTGGCCGAACATGGCGGCACGCCCTGGCAGCCCTGGCCACCGGAACGGGCCGCCGCGCGCTTCCTGGCGGCGCTGCGCCGGTTGCAGGAACCCTTGGCATCGCGGCCCGCGGAGACTACCACCCCCGCATGAGCGAAGACGCACCCGAGACCCTGCCCGACCGCCTGTCCGTCGACCCGCGCAGCCCCCACTACCAGGAGGCGCTGCTGGCCCGCGGCATCGGCATCCGCTTCAACGGCACCGAGAAGACCAATGTCGAGGAATATTGCGTCAGCGAAGGCTGGGTGCGGGTTTCGGTCGGCAAGGCGGTGGACCGCAAGGGGCAGCCGCTGACGCTGAAGCTGAAGGGCACGGTCGAGCCCTATTTCCGCGACACAGCCGAGGGCTGATATGCGGAAGGCGGCGTTTCCAGCCGCTGCCGCAGGGGGTAGCGTGCCAGCCATGGCAGGCCCCGAACCTTTTTGGCGGACCAAGACGCTCGGCGCGATGACGCGGCCGGAATGGGAAAGCCTGTGCGATGGCTGCGGCCGCTGCTGCCTGCACAAGCTGCGGGATGCGGAGACCGAGGAACTGGTCTGGACCAGCGTCGCCTGCCGGCTGCTGGATGGGCACAGCTGCCAGTGCAAGGACTATGCGAACCGCAAGGCGCGGGTGCCGGATTGCGTCAAGCTGACTCCGGCCAAGGTCGCCGGAATCGACTGGCTGCCACCGACCTGTGCCTATCGCCTGCTGGCCGAGGGGCGCGACCTGCCCTGGTGGCATCCGCTGGTCTCCGGCGACCCGGAGACGGTGCACAGCGCCGGCGTCTCCGTCCGCGGCCGCAGCGTTGCGGAACGGGATGCCGGCGCGCTGGAGGAGAATGCCGTGGACTGGCCGGGCCGCTGGCCCGCGGCGGCACGGCCGATACCCCGCCGGAGGCGGGCCTGAAGATCACCTACGGGAAGGATTTTAAGCCATGAAAGACGCGCTTTTCGGCGGTATCAACGCGGCGGCCCTGACGGCCATGACGGCGGATTACACGCCGGACCTGGATCGCTACGCCGCGCATTGCAACTGGCTGCTGGCGAATGGCTGCAACGGCCTCGGCATCCTCGGCACCACGGGTGAGGCGAACAGCTTCGGCTTCACGGAGCGCAAGGAAATCCTGGAGGGCATCATCGCGCGCGGCGTGCCGGCCACGAAGCTGATGCCGGGTACCGGCTGCGCGTCGCTCGCCGATACGGTCGAGCTGACGAAGCATGCGAAGGCGCAGGGCTGCCGCGGCGTGCTGGTGCTGCCGCCCTTCTACTACAAGAACCCCTCCGATGACGGGCTGTTCGCGTATTTCTCCGAAGTGGTGAACCGCGTCGGCGGCGGCATCGCCATCTACCTGTATCATTTCCCACAGCAATCCGCGGTGCCCTTCAGCCTCGACCTGATCGGCCGGCTGCTGAAGGCCTTTCCGGGTCAGATCAAGGGCGTGAAGGACAGCTCGGGCGACTACGCCAACATGAAGGCGATGATCGACAATTTTGCGAGCGACGGCTTCGAGGTTTATTCGGGGTCCGATGAATACGTGCAGAAGATCCTGGCCGAGGGCGGCGCGGGCTGCATCACCGCCGCCGGCAACGTCAACGCCCGCTTCGGCGCACTGGTCTACAAGCACCGCACCGGGCCGGAAGCCGATGCCGCGCAGGCGGTGCTGAACGCGACCCGCAAGGCCGCCACCGCCTCCCCGCTGATCCCCGGCCTGCGCGAGATCATTGCCCGCGCCACCGGTGACAGCGCCTGGCGCAACATTCGCCCGCCGCACCTGCCGCTGTCCGCCGAGGCGGGGCAGAAGGCGTGGGACAATA
>NZ_JAUYTS010000053.1 GCF_030695085.1 Falsiroseomonas sp.
CCTCGCGCTCGGCCTCGGCGTATTCTGGGGCGTCTGGGCCTATGGCTGGCGCTTCGACGCGGTGCCTGTGGCGGCCGGCACCCCGGCCTTCCTGTTGCAGGCCCTGGTCGCGACGGCGCTGCTGGCGCTGGCCTACATGGCGGTGGCCGCGGGGCGCCCTGCGGCGTTCCGCCCGTCCCGCCCGGGGCTGATCCTTGCGCTGCTGGTGTTGCTCGCTTTCACCGGCCTGGTGACGGTGCCGCATGTGCCGATGGCGCTGGCGCTGCTGCCGCTGCTGGCGCTGCTGTTGTGGCTGCTGCTGCGCCGGCACCGCGCCACCGATGCGCCCACCATCCTGGCGCAGCACGCGGCACCGCTGCGGGCGCGCAATCTGGCCGGGCTGGTCCTGATGCCGCTGGCCGCGACGGCGATCTACGCGCTGCTCGGGGCGGCGGCACTGCCGTTGCACACCCTGCCGGTGCTCGGCGTGGCGGCCACCGTGGCGGGCGCCGTGCTGTTCGGAATCGCCACCCTGCGGACGCTGCGGCGGAGCAACGCGACATGACGAAGATGCGACCGATGGACAGACGGTCCCAACCCTTCCATGGGCCGACGCCGCTGGTGATGGTGAAGGGCGCCTATGACCGCGCCGGAGGGCCGGAGACGGTGCTGCAGACGATCGTCCGGCACCTGGACCGCGAGCGCTTCCCGCCGCTGCTGGCGCTGCTGGCCGGCGACGCGCAGCCGCTGCCGCCGGTGCTGGGGGATCTGGTCACGCGCGTCCCCTCCGCCGTGCTGCCCTGGCGCGGGCTGGGCGGTGCACCGGGAAGCGCGCTTCAGCTCGCCCGGCTGCTGGATGAACGCCCGGGCGCCATCCTGCACACCAACGACATGCGCGCGGACCTGCTGGCGTGGATGATCACGCGGGTGCGCCGCGTGCCCTGGATCGCGCATGTGCATGGCTGGCTGCGCCACACGCATTCCGGCAGGCACAAGCTGTATGAGGATATCGACCGCTTCCTGATCCGCGGCGCGGACCTGGTGCTGGTCGGCTCCTCCGCCATGGCGGAGGAGGTGCGCCTAGCCGGGGGACGGCGCGTGGAGATCGTCAGCAACGGCATCGCCGCCGCCGCCCCGGCACAGCATGATGCGGAAGCCGCGGCGATCCGCCAACGCATCGCGCCCGGCGGCGGCCTGCTCGCCGGCATCCTCGGCCGGTTGCACCCCGGCAAGGGCCAAGCGCTGCTGATCGAGGCGCTGCCCCGACTGCGCGCCGGTGGCCTCGACATCGCCGTGGTGCTGATGGGCGAAGGCCCGGCGGAGGCCGAGTACCGGGCGCTCGCGGATCGCCTCGGTGTCGGCGCCCATGTGCATTTCGCCGGGCTGGTGGCGGAGACGCTGCCCTGGTTGCGGGCCATGGACATGGTCTGCGTGCCCTCGCTGAAGGACAGCCTGCCGCTGACGGCGCTGGAGGCGATGAGCGTGGCGCGCCCTGTCATCGCCTCCCGCGCCGGCGACCTGCCGCTGGCGATCACCGATGGCGAGCACGGGCTGCTGGTGGAAGTCGGTTCCTCCGCGGCCCTGGAGGCGGCGGTGGAGCGCCTCGCACGATCGCCCGCGCTGCGCGCCGAGCTGGGCGAGGCCGGGCGGCAGAGGCTGATCGCGCGCTACACACCGGAGGCGATGCTGCACCAGCTCGAAGGCTATTGCGCGGAGTTGATCGCGGAGCGCGGCCCTGATCGCGGAGCGCAACGATGACCGCTGAACGTCGCCGCATCCTGTATGTGCAGCCGAACAGCGAGGTCGGCGGATCCGACATCGCCCTGCTGCGCACGGTGGAGGCGCTGGACCCCGACCGCTTCGCGCCCGTCGTGGTGCTGCCTGCCGAAGGGCCGCTCGCGCCCATGCTGCGCGCCGCGGGCGCGACGGTACGGCTGCTGCCCATGATGCAGCTGCGCACGCTGCCCTCGCCGGCCTACCAGACCCGCTACCTGGCGCGGATCTGGCCCACGGTGCGGCGCCTTGCCGCGCTGATGCGGGAGGAGAGGGCGGAGCTGGTGCACACCAATTCGCTGTACTGCCTGTATGGCGGCTTCGCGGCGCGGTTGGCAGGCGTGCCGCATCTCTGGCATGTGCGCGAAATCCCGCCCGCCATTCCCGTCGCCAGGCCCGCGCTGGGCCGCATGGTGCTGGCCCTGTCGCGCATGGTCGTGTGCATGACACAGGCCTGTGCGGACCCGCTATTCGGGCGCCAGGCCAAGGACCACCGCATCCGCCTGTTGTCCGAGGGCCTCGACCTGCGCGAATGGTCGCGCGCGACCATCACACGGTCCATCCGCGCGGAACTCGGCATTCCGGCCACCGCGCCTGTCATAGGCTTCGTCGCGCGGCTCGATCCCTGGAAGGGGCTCGACGTGTTCCTCGAAGCCGCTGCGCGCATCGCGCCGGAATTTCCCGATGCGATCTTCCTGGTCAGCGGCGATGCTCCCGCCGGCTTCGAGGCCTATCGCAATACCATGGTTGCGCGGGCGGAGGCGCTCGGCCTCGGCGGTCGCATCCAGTTCCTCGGCTGGCGCTACCGGCTGGCGGATATTCCCGCGCTGATGGCCGATCTCGACATCTTCTGCCACACCTCGATCGCCCCGGAACCTTTCGGGCTCGTGATCATCGAGGCGATGGCCATGGGGTGCCCGGTGATCGCGGCGCGCGCGGGCGGGCCGATGGAGATTGTCGAGGACGGCGTCAGCGGCCTTCTCACGCCTCCCGGTGATGCGGACGCGCTGGCCGGTGCCCTGCGCGGCCTGCTTGCCGACCCCGGGCGCCGCGCCCGCATCGCGGCCGCGGGCCGCGCGAGGGTGGAGGCGGTGTATTCGCGGGCCGCCTTCAGCACGCGGCTGTGCGCCCTGTCCGAGGAAGCGCTGGCGGGGCCGCTCACATGACGCATCCCATCGACCTGTCCGTCGTCATCATCAGCCATGGCCACGCGGCCTTGCTGCCGGCCTGCGTCTCCTCCCTCACGCCGGCGCTGGAGGGGCTGCGGGCCGAGATCCTGGTCATCGACAATCTGCAGGATGGCGCGGCCGGCCGGGCTGTCGCCGCGCTTCCGGTGCGGCTGATCGAGAATGCCGTGCCACGCGGTTTCGCGGCCAATGTGAATGCCGGGGCGCGGGCCACCACCGGGCGCTGCCTGCTGTTCCTCAACCCGGATACGCGGCACCAGGATGGCAGGCTCGGCGATGCATTGCGTTTCCTGGATGCGCATCACGAGATCGGGCTGCTGGGCTGCCGCCTGCTCAACCATGATGGAACGACCCAGCACAGCTTCCGTCGTTTCCCATCCCCCGCCGTGCCGCTGGCGCGCGGTCTTGGCGCGGATCACTGGCCCTGGCGGCCGCGCTGGTACCGGGAGGCGATGATGGAACAGCCGGCCGGCGACGCACCGTTCCGCGTCGATTGGGTCATTGGCGCCTTCCTGCTGCTGCGACGCGCCGATTTCGAGCGGTTGGGCGGCATGGATGAAGGTTTCCGCCTGTACTACGAGGATGTCGACCTTGCCTGGCGGCTGCGGCGGGCCGGGCTGCAGAGCTGGGTTTTTCCGGCGACGCGTTTCCTGCACGAACACCAGCGCGCCAGTGCCAAGCGGCCGCTCAGCCGCGCCTGGCGCTGGCATGTCGCCAGCGCGGCGCGCTACTTCAGCAAGACGCTGGGTCGCGCGCTGGCCGCGCTTCTCCTGCTGGCGCAGGCGGCGCCCGCCATGGCCGAGCCGCGCTGCCGCTTCCCCGGCCCGTTCACGCGCGTGGATCAGCCGATGCGCAGCATGGCCGGTGGGCCGCTCAGCCCGCTCGGCATCGTCGCCGATCCCAGCGTGCTGCGGCATGGCACGGGCTATTCCATGTGGTTCACCAATGCCGACAGCCGCGGGCGGACCGGCATCGCCCGCGCCGATAGCCCCGATGGGTTGCGCTGGACCATCTGGCGCGCGCCCCGTGGCGCCGACCGGCTGATGGACCTGGTGCTGGCCGCGCCGGCGGATGCCTGGGACGCGCCAGGGATCGAGACCGCGGATGTGCTGATCGGCCCCGATGGCATCTACCGCATGTACTACACCGGCAACCACCGGCCGGAAGGCAGCGTGACCTATGCCATCGGCCTCGCCACATCCCGCGACGGCGCCACCTGGACACGGCATCCCACCCCGGTCCTCGAACCCCGCGCCGCGTGGGAGCGCCCGGCCTGCGCCAACCCCGCCAACCCCGACACCTGCCGCCATGGCGGCGTGCTGGAGCCGAGCGTGCTGCACGATGCCGCGTCGGGGCAGTACCGCATGTGGTATGTCGGCCTGGGCGAGCCACCGGGCAGTTTCCGCAGCTACCGCATCGGCCATGCCACCTCGCCTGATGGCGTCAACTGGACCCGCCGGCCATCGCCCATCCTCGCTCTCGGTGCGCGTGGCAGCTGGGACGAGATGTGGACCAGCCATGTCAATGTCGTCGCTGATCCGGGCGGCGGATTCCACATGTTCTACTTCGGCAGCGCGCCACGGGACTACCGGGATGGCGTCGAGATGCAGCGCGGTGCGATCGGTCACGCCTTCAGCGAGGACGGCATTCGCTGGGAACGCAACCCGCGCAACCCGATCATCGCGCCGCGACCCAATGCCCGCGATGCGTGGACCGTCGGCGGCCCGGCGGCGGTGATCGAGGAGGGCCGCATCCGGCTGTGGTTCTTCGGCGGCCCGACCAGCGGCCTCGCCTCCGAAGTGCAGCTGGCCGAGGCAGCCTGCGGGTCATGAGCGGGCTCAAGGACCTGTTGCTGCGGCTGGGGATTGCCAAAGTGGCACGGCCGCTGCTCGGCGGCGCCGGCGCGATCCTGGTGTTCCACCGGATCCGTCCGCACGACCCCTCGCTCCACTTCGATGCCAACCACCGCAACAGCATCCCACCGGAGCAGTTCATCGCATTGCTCGACATCCTGGCAGCGGATGGGGTGGAGGTGGTGAGCCTGGATGAGGCGCTGCTGCGCCTGCAGGGCCCGCCCGACCGCCGCTTCGTCTGCCTTGGCTTTGACGACGGCTATCGCGATAACAATGAAACGCTGCTGCCGATCATCACGGCGCGGCGCATCCCGGTCACCATCTATGTCGTGCCCGGGTTGATCGACGGCACGGCACCGCTCTGGTGGTACGCGCTGGACGAGGTGATCATGCGGGAGGCCACGCTGCGCCTGCCGATACCGGAGGAGACGACGCTGGATGCCGGCGACGCCGCCGCCAAGCAGCGCGCCTTCGGCCAGGCCATGCATTTCATGCTGACCGCGGCGCCGTCCGCGACCGCGCCGATGGTGGCCGCGCTGGCCGGCCGCTACGGCGTGGATTTCGCGGCGCTGGCGTCACGGCACATGATGGACTGGCCGATGCTGCGCCAGCTGGCCGGCTGCCCGCTGGTCGAGATCGGCGCGCATACCATGACGCATCCCGCCCTGGCCGCGCTGGATGCTGCGGCCGCCGCGGCGGAAATGTCGGAAAGCCGTGCCCGGCTGGAGCGTGAGACCGGACGCCGCGTGCACCATTTCGCCTACCCCTATGGCACGAAGCGCACCGTGGGAGCGCGGGAGATCCGCATGGCGGCGGAACTCGGCTTCCGCACCGCCGTCACCACCGCACCGGGCAACCTGATGCGTCGCGGCAGCTCGCCGCACGACTGGCCACGGCACGGCATCGGGCCGGGTGATGGCGCGGCGGCGCTGCGGCTGAAGCTCGCCGGCATCCGCAACCCGCTGCACGCCTTCGGGAGATGAGCCATGAACAGCGAAGTCGCGCCACTGGCGCTGCGCGGCGCGGACATCATCTGCCTCGGACCAGCGGAATGGGGCGTGATCAACAGCGTCACCTCCTACACCATGCTGGGCATGGCCGAGGCGAATCGCGTGTTGTACGTGGAGCCGTTCGGATCCGGCCTCACCCTGCGCCGCGCGGCGCGGCTGCAGCGGCGGGAACGGGAACGCAAGCCGGTGCTCGAACAGACCGGCGATCGCTTCTGGATCTACCGGCCTCCCGCCATCGGCCTGCCCGGCACCAGTCGCCTCGCCGCCGTCTCGCGCATCAACGGCAGGATCCTGGCGGGGCTGCTGCGCGGCGTACAACGGCAGCTGGGGTTCACCGACCCCATCCTGTGGTCGCCGCTGTACAATTCCGGCAGTGTCCTGCGCCATTTCCCGGCGCGGCTGCGCATTTTCGAATCGGTGGATTTCGATGCCGCCCTGGCGCGTGACGAACGCCAGCGGCGGATGATGCTTTTGCTGGAAGCCGAGGCCTGCCGCGCGGCGGATATCGTCTTCGCCGTCACCGATGAACTGGCGGATCCGCTGCGGGCATATAATCCCCGCACCTATGTCTCCTACTGCGCGGCCGCGCCCGAGGTCTTCGGCCAGGCCCTGCTGGCGGAGACGGTGGTGCCGGATGCAATCGCGCGGCTGCCGAAGCCGGTGATCGGCTATCTCGGCGGGGTTGATCCCTGGAAGATGGATATCGGCCTGTTGCGGCACATGGCGCGCAGCCACCCGGACTGGAGCATTGCCCTTGTCGGCTATGTCTGGTTCGGCTTCGACGCATCGGTCTTCGCGGATTGCCCGAACATCCATGTGCTGGGTCCGCAGGATTACACGGCGTTCCCGAATTTCCTGAAGGGCATGGATGTCTGCATCATGCCCTTCCCGCTCAACGACAACACGCGGCGGGGCGATGCGCTGAAGCTGTACGAGTACCTGGCGGGTGGCCGGCCCGTGGTGAGCACCTCGGTTCCCGCGGCGCGCCGCCTGTCTTCCGTCGTGCGCATCGCCGACACGCCAGAGCATTTCGTCGCCGCCGTCGAGGCAGCGCTGGCGGAGCCGCCCGATGCGCAGGCGGCGCGGCTTGCGGCGGTGCGGCCGCACAGCTGGCACGCGCGGGTCCGGCAGAAGGCTGCCGTGATCCGCGCGGCGTTGGATGAGATCAGGCCAGGACCTCGTCCCTGAGGAAGGCGGCGCGGTTCTGCTCGAAGGCCTCGGTGGCGCGCGCGTAGTCCGTCGGGTTGCCCATATCGAGCCAGAAGCATTCCGACCGGAAGCCCACCACCTTCTCCCCCGCCGCGATCAGCCGCAGCACGAGGGTGGGCACGTCGAGCGGCACGCCGGGCTCGATGTACCGCCGGATACTGGGCGAACAGGCGTAGATGCCCATGCTGGCGGCGTAGCTGTGCGACGGTTTCTCGGTATAGCTGACAACTTCGCTCGCCGCGTTGATGCCGAGCACGCCCAGTTCGATCTGCATGTGGCGATCGACCACCGCGATGCTCAGCGCCGCGTTCTGCTCACGGTGGAAGCGCATCATGGCGGCGTAGTCGAGCGTGGTGAGAAGGTCGCCATTCATGAACAGGAAATCATCATCGAAGCCCTCGACGCTGGCCAGCGGACCGGCGGTACCGAGCGGCTTCTGTTCCTCATGGTAGCGGATCCGCATGCGCCGGGAGATCTCGGCCTCGCCGAGATAGGCGCGGATCAGTGAGCTGAGGTAGCCGACGGCGAGAACGGTTTCCTGGAAACCGTGGAAGCTGAGCTGCCGCAGCACCGTCTCCAGGATCGGCACCCCGCCGACCGGGACCAGGGGCTTCGGCAGCACGGTGGTGAACGGCGCAAGGCGCGTGCCGCGGCCGCCGGCGAGGATGACGGCCTTCAGGATGGGTGCGTCAGACATGGTAGTCCTCCACTTTGAAGAAGCCGGGATTTGCGCGGATCCAGTCGATGGTGCGCGACAAGCCCTCATCGAGTGAGGTGCGCGGCGACCAGCCGAGCAGGCGCTGCGCCTTCCGTCCGTCGGCGATGAGGCGCATCACCTCGCTCTTTTCCGGACGCAGGCGTTTTTCATCGGTAATGATCTCGGGCTTGCGACCGAGGATCGCGAAGATCCGCTCTGCCAGCGCGCCGATCGAGATCTCGCTGCCGGTGCCGATGTTGATCACCTCGCCGACCGATTCCGGCACCTCGCACATGCGGATCACGCCTTCGGCAGTATCGCCGACATAGCAGAGGTCGCGCGTCGGGCTGACGGCACCGAGCCTGACGGCGCCGCCCTTGAGCGCCTGGGTGATGATGGTGGGAATGACGGCGCGAGAGGATTGGCGGGGTCCGAAGGTGTTGAAGGGCCGGACGATGCAGGCCGGGACACCGAAGGAACGGAAGTAGCTCAGCGCAATCTGGTCACTGCCGATCTTGCTGGCCGCATAGGGCGATTGCGCCTGAAGCGGGTGGTCCTCATCGATCGGCGCATAGAGCGCGGTGCCGTACACCTCGCTGGTGGAGAAACAGACGATGCGCTCGATGCCGCGGTTGCGGCAGGCTTCGAGGAGGTAGGCGGTGCCCAGCGTATTGGTGCGCACCACCTCGATCGGATGGATGTAGCTGTAGGGAATGCCGACCAGCGCGGCGAGGTGGAACACCACCTGCTGCCCCTCGACGAGCGCCGCCGCGGTTGCGGGGTCGGCCAGGTCGCCGGAGGTGATGGTGAGGCTCTCACGCACCTCCGGGGCAAGGAAGTCCAGCGCACCTTTGTCGCCGCTCGCCTTGTAGCGCAGGAAGCAGGTGACCTTCGCGCCGCGCAGCACCAGGGCCTCGACCAGGTTGCTCCCGATGAAGCCGCCCGCGCCGGTCACCAGAACACGCTTGTTCTTCCAATCCATCGCCGTCGTCGCTCCTGACCGTTCGCATCAAGGTCGGCGTCGGCGTCGGCGCGCCGTGGCAACGGCCCGTGATCCTTCCGACCATTCAGGCCGACAACATGCGCCTGCGTCGTTTCGCCCGTGTTTCACGCGTATGCGAGATTCGGCGTTCCCAGGGTGCGGCGGCGCACAGGATCAAGAACGGAGCGAGCCGAGGGCTCGCGGAACGCCCCTGTCAGGCGAAAGAACCAGGTCCACGACCGGGTTGGTCGGATGAGAAGTTCATCCGCGTATCCTTGGATCCAGATATGTAATTTTAAGTCATTTTGGCATGATTTATCCGTGACCCGCGGCACGGCGATGACTACACGCATTCGTGTTCATCAGGATCGTGAAGCCATGTCGATGACGATCACAGACGGGGGGCGTATGGTCGGTACGCATCGCCAGATCATGCATCCGCACCCTCGCCCGGCCAGGGCGCCGCTCGCTGTCATTCATGGTCTGGCGGGTGCCGCTTAATGACGCTGACAGCCCTCGCCGGCGTCCCGTGGTCGATTTCGACCGCGGGGGCCTTCGCAGGCCGGATGATCGCCGGGGACCCCACGATCATCGTCGACAACGACATCTATCGCATGTTCTTCACGGACGGCGCGTATGACGGGGATAGGATCCGTCCAGTCATCGCTCAAGCCATCTCCACCGACGGGCTGACCTGGACTCAAGTAGGTGTGGACGCAGCAACGGGTTTCGGGGCTGCCGGCAATCAGGTCAATCTCGAAGGCGCCTGCATCTTCAAGTCAGGCGACACCTTCATCCTGCTGTACTCGGCCTTCGGCGATGTCGGAATTCCGCTGCCGCAATTTCCCGCCAGTCTCCATGCCGCCACCTCCACCGACGGCATCAACTTCACGCCGATTCCAGGCGCCGCCGTGCTGGCTCCGTCGCCCGGCTGGTACGACAATGATGCGGTGTTCAGCCCCACCGTCATCGCGCATGATGGTGGCTTCTTCATGCTCTATGCCGGGCATGCCTACACCGACGCATCCGCGGTCGATGGGCGCTTTGGCGTGTCGCTGCTCGCAGCAACGTCGCCGGACGGGCTGAACTGGAGCAAGGAACCGACGCAGATCCTGCAGGCAGACCGCGCGCTGCCGTGGATGGCCGACGGTGTCGCGGAGCCATCACTCCTGCTGGGGCCTGATGGCAAATACTACCTGTTCTTCACGGGCCTCCAAGACGCGGAGCGCTCCATCGGCATCGCCGTCGCCAGCAATCCGTTTGGGCCATGGGACATTGCGCCCGAGCCGATGTTGACGGCGGCGAGTGCGGGGCTTGGCGCAGGCGGCACCGTCATTGCGCCGCATGCGGAGCTGGTGAACGGCGTATTGCGGGTCTGGTACACCGCGGTCACGCCAGATGGCGGTCATTCCATTGCCTATGCGGAAGCGGATTGGGGCGGCGGCGCTTCGCAGCAGGATCCGGCCCCGCCTCGGCCTGGGATGGAGGCCGCGGAGACGCTGCTGGGCGGCGACGGGGCGGATCGCCTTTCCGCGGGCGCAGGCCATGACCTGATCGCCAGCGGATCAGGCAACGACACCATCGAAGCCGGTGACGGCAATGACGAGGTGTGGGCCGGCGATGGCGATGATCTGGTATTCGGCGGCGCCGGTGACGACCGGCTTTATCTTGAAGCGGGCAACGACACGGCCGAGGGCGGTGCGGGCGCCGACCTTATCCTCGGCGAGGACGGCAACGACCTGCTTCGCGGCGGCCTTGGCGACGACATCCTCGATGGTGGCACGGGTGACGACACCATCGATGGCGGCGAAGGCGATGACCAGGCCTTTGGCGGCGCGGGTGACGACTACCTCATCGGCGGTGCGGGCCAGGATACGCTCAATGGCGACGCAGGCAGCGACACCATCGATGGCGGCGCCGGAGCGGATCTGCTGATTGCAGGGGAGGGGGATGACCCGGGCACCAGGAACCTGCTGCGCGGCGGGGCGGGTGACGACATCCTGCTCGGGTTCGCCGGCGCCGACACCCTGGACGGAGGCAGCGACAACGACACGCTGTATGCCGGCGGCGGCAATGACGTGCTGATCGGCGGGGCCGGCGACGATCTGATGAATGGTGAGGCCGGCAACGACACATTGATTGGCGGTGCCGGGGCGGACACGATGATTGGCGGCGCCGGAATCGACACGGCCGACTATTCCGCCTCCATGGGTGTCATCGTGGCGCTGGACGGTTCGGTGGCCGGCACCTCGGACGCGGCAGGCGATGTTTTCGCGTCGCTTGAAAATCTGGTCGGCTCCGCCACTGGCGCGGATCACCTGATCGGGGATGCCGGGAACAACCGCCTGGACGGCCTCGCTGGCAACGACACGCTGGATGGTGGATTCGGTGCCGACACCATGGTGGGCGGCACGGGCAACGACCTCTACATCGTGGACCAGTCCGGCGACCTCGTGCTCGAGCAGGCCGGCCAAGGGATGGACACGGTCCGCACGTCAATCAGCTACAGGCTCGGTGCGCATGTGGAGAACCTGATTGCCGCGGATGGCGCCACCGCCGGCCTGACACTGATCGGCAACACGCTCGGCAACCTCATCACCGGCGGCAGGGGCCACGACCTGATCAGGGGTGGCGGCGGGAATGACTGGCTCTCCGGCTCCGATGGCAATGACAGCCTGGTCGGCGGTGCGGGCGATGACACCTTGGCCGGGGGCAGGGGGAATGATCGCCTCACAGGCAATCAGGGCAGGGATTCCTTCCTGTTCGACACCCTGCCGAGCAGCAGCGGCAATCTCGACCGGATTGTCGACTTTGCTGCGGCGGAGGACATGGTGCTGCTGGAGAACGCGATCTATCTCGGCCTCGGCGCGGCCAACGGCACCCTGGCCGCAAACGCCTTCCATGCGGCGGCAGGGGCGACGATGGGCACGGACGCCAGCCACCGGATCATCTATGACACCAGCACCGGACGGCTGTTCTACGATGCGGATGGCCCCGGCGGCACGGCCGCCGTCAATTTTGCCGTGATCGAGAACAGGGCAGCAATGACGTCGGAGAATTTTGCTATCATTTAGCGCTGACGTTGGCAGGCAGCGCATGACCCCGGCCGTCCCACAGCCGCGGGCGAATGCAATCCTGCGGCGTGGCCGTGAAGCTGCTGCCTGCTTTCAGCCAGAAGCCTGCACCATCCTACCCGTTCAGGGACTCCTCTGAAGGGAACACGACACCAGGCCATTCTTCGAACCATTAGAGGTTGCAGGATGAGTTTCCTAGACAGGAAGTTGGCGCCGCGGAGGCGTATCGCGTTGGACAAGCCGCGCAAGGAGCTGGGGTATTTTTCGCGCCGCAACATCACGCTGCTGTTGATCGGAGTGCCGGCGGCGGCGTGGGCCGCGATCGTTCTCGGCGTATTGTGGAGTATCGGCTAGAGTAATCCACGATACCGGCGGGTCCCCAGCCGCCGGCCTTCTCTCGGGCCATGAGCCCTGGGTCCAGGGCGCCCGCACCCCGCGTTGACGCAGTGCAGCATCGCCCCTAAAGGCGCGTCTTCCGAACCAGCGAAGCCCCAATCGGCGCAGCCTTATCGAGCGCCGGAGGCGCCGCTTGCCCATGTCCATGACCTTTGCCGACCTCTCCCTCGCCGCGCCGCTGCTGCGCGCGCTGGCCGAGGCTGGCTACGCAACCCCCACCCCGATCCAGGCGCGATCGATCCCGCTGTTGTTGCAGGGCCACGACCTGCTGGGCCTGGCCCAGACCGGCACCGGCAAGACCGCCGCCTTCGCACTGCCGCTGCTGCATCGCCTGGCCGCGGCGCCCCGCCCGGCGCCCAAGGGCGGCGCCCGCGTTCTGGTACTGGCGCCCACGCGCGAACTGGTCTCCCAGATCGCCGACGGCTTCGAGAGCTTCGGGCGGCATATGCCGCTTCGCGTGACGACGGTTTTCGGCGGCGTCAGCCAGTTCCACCAGGTCCATGCGCTCAAGGCTGGTGTGGACATCATCGTGGCAGCACCCGGCCGGTTGCTGGACCTGATCAACCAGGGGCTTTGTGACCTGTCGCAGCTTGAGGCGCTGGTGCTGGATGAGGCGGACCAGATGCTCGATATGGGCTTCGCCAAGCCGATCGAGCGCATTGTGGCGACGCTGCCGAAGGACCGGCACACCCTGCTGTTCTCGGCCACGATGCCAAAAACCATCGCCGCGCTCGCCGAGAGCCTGCTGCGCGATCCGGAGAGGGTCGAGATCGCCCCGCCATCCACCACCGTGGAGCGGATCGCGCAATCGGTCATGTTCGTCGATGCGGCCGACAAGAAGGCGGCCCTGCTGGCGCTGCTGCAAACGCCGGGGATCGGCCAGGCCGTGGTCTTCACGCTGCAGAAGACCATCGCCAACGAGGTCTGCGCCTTCATTACCGAGGCGGGCATCACGGCCGAGGCCCTGCACGGCAACAAGTCCCAGGGCCAGCGGGAGCGCGCGCTGGAAGCCTTCCGCGCCGCCAATGTGCAGGTTCTGGTCGCGACGGATATCGCGGCGCGCGGCATCGATGTCGACACCGTCACGCATGTCTTCAACCATGACCTGCCGAGCCTGCCGGAAAGCTATGTCCACCGCATCGGCCGCACGGGCCGCGCGGGACGCAGCGGCTTCGCCATCACGCTCTGCGATGCCGAGCAGCGGGCCTGGCTGCGGGAAGTCGAGCGGGAGATCGGTCGGCCGCTGACCGTGCAGGACGATCACCCATGGCACTCCGAAGCGGCGCGGAATTCGACCATGCGCCCGCCTGTGCTGGGCGGTGCGCCGCTCAAGGAAGTCAAGCCGCAGGAAAAGCGCGAGCGCAAAGTCTGGACCGAGGAAGAGAAGCTCATGGCGCGGGCAGCGGCCAAGGCAGCCTGAGAGGGGCGTCTCGCCTGGCTGGCGGGTCTTGGTCTGGCCGGCGCCGCGTTCTACTGCGCCATTGAGGCAATCAGCAGGTACAGCAGGATGAACAGCGGCGGGATGCCGAGGAAGCCGTCGCCGAACAGGAACAGCTTCAGGAAAAAGAACAGGAAGGCCCCGTAGAGCGAGACGGCAAACGGCAGCAGGAAACCCGGCGACAAAGGGGCAACCAGCGCCAGCAGCGGGTCCGTGATCCGGCGCAGCACGACGAAGAAGGCGATGTCGCGGTCCACGCCGATGGCGAATTCCAGCACTCCGCGTGAGAACAACAGTGCCGTGATGGCGGTCAGCGCATAGGTGCCGCCAAGGTAGATGGCCACGATCGGTGGCGCGCCGCCGATCAGGAAGGTGCCCACCGCCAGGACATAGGCGAGCGCGAGGTAGAAAAGTCCGCGACCAGCGGAAGCCTGCATCGGGAAGACCGTTTCCAAAAAGGGCCAGGGCCGCGGAACGCCCCGCGCCGGGGCGGGATGCGCCGCGGCGGATTCGCCGCAACGCCGCATCCCGTGGCCAGCAGAGGGGGAAGCGAGTGCGAAGGCAGCACGCCCCGGCTGTCCACTCAAGGTGGTTGGGTGCGCCGGTGACCCGGCGCACCCGCTCAGCGGTGCAGATTCAGTGGGTCTGCACCATCATGTTGCCGCCCTTCGGCAGGCGCAGCCGGTCCACGAAGTCCTGCATTTCCGCGCTCGGCGGCGGTGTGATCAACGAGACCACGATGGTCACGATGAAGGCCACCGGCACGCCGAAGATGCCCGAGGAAATCGCCGCGACGCCGAACCAGCTGATCTCGTCGCCGCTGCGGGGCACCAGGTCCATGCCGTACACATTGCCGATCAGGTAGAACATCGTCACGCCGAAGCCCGCCGCCATGCCGAGGATGGCGCCGGCATTGGTCGTGCGCTTCCACCACACCCCGAGCACAAGGGGCGCGAACAGGCCGGCCGCGGCGATGGAGAAGGCCCAGGCCACCATGGACAGGATGTCCGATGGCTGGGTTCGTGCCAGCAGCGCCGCCGCGATGGCGACCACGACCAGCAGGATCTTCGCCACCAGCAGCCGGCGCTTCGTGTCGGCCTTGGGGTCGATCATCTTGTAGTAGACGTCGTGGCTGAGCGCGTTGGCGATGGCCAGCAGCAGGCCATCGGCCGTGGACAGCGCCGCCGCGAAGCCACCCGCGCCCACCAGCCCCACGACCCAGATCGGCATCCCCGCGATGGAGGGCGTGGACAGCACGATCATGTCGTTGTTCAGGCGCAGCTCACTGTAGGGGAAGCCGCCGACATGGCCGCGCGCCTCGCACGCCGCCTGGATTGCCATCACGGATTCCGCCTTCACCCCGCAGATGGTGACGAGCTGATGGCCCTGGATGGAACCCCATTCCAGCATCCAGGCCGGGATGGCGGTGAAGGCCAGCTGCAGCCCCTCGGCATTGGCGAACAGCCCCATCAGGTTGAACTTCGAGAACGCGGCATAGGCCGGCGCCGTGAAGTACAGCAGGAAGATGAAGAACAGCGACCAGCCGACGGACTTGCGCGCCTCACGCACGGTGGGCGTGGTGAAGAAGCGCATCAGGATGTGCGGCAGGGAGGCCGTGCCGACCATCAGGCAGAAGATCAGGAAGAAGAAGTCGCGCGGGCTGTAGGACTGGAACGGGGCCACATGGGTGCGCGCCACGTTCAGGATGCGCTCATACTCCGCGATCTGCGTCAGCGCGCCGCCATAGGTCAGCTGCGGGATCGGGATGCCGAACTGCACGGTGGACATCCAGATGGCCGGCAGCAGGTAGGCCACGATCAGCACGATGTACTGCGCCACCTGCGTCCAGGTCACGGCCTTCATGCCGCCGAGCATCGAGCAGACCAGGATGCCCGCCAGCCCCGCGAAGACCGCCCAGCGGAAATCGATGCCGAGGAACTGCGAGGCAATGATGCCCGACGCATAGACCTGCGCGGTGATGTAGGTGAAGGAACACGCGAACAGCACGACGATGCCGACCAGGCGCGCCGCATTCCCGCCATAGCGGGTGCCCAGGAAGTCCGGCACGGTGTAGGCGCCGAACTTGCGCAGATAGGGCGCGAGCAGCACCGCCACCAGCACGTAGCCACCGGTCCAGCCCAGCACGAAGGCCAGCCCGTCATAGCCCAGCACGAACAGCGTGCCGGCCATGCCGACGAAGCTGGCGCCAGACATCCAGTCCGCCCCGGTGGCCATGCCGTTGTAGATGGCGGGCACGGATCGGCCGGCAACGTAGTATTCCGAGACCTGCGCCGTGCGCGACATGATGCCGATGAAGGCATAGATGCCGATGGTCGCGGCCATGTAGAACCACAGGATGAAGCGATCCGGCACGCCCACGGTGGAGGCGATGGCCATGAGCAGCACGAAAGCCGCAAAACCACCGACATAAATGCCGTAGATCTTGCCCAGGTTGTCGGTGAAATCGCCCTTCATTGATAATGACATCGGTGATCCCCCCTAATCTTCAGCGACGTTGAATTCTTCGTCGATCTGATTTTGCCGGTGCGCGAACCAGAAAATCTGAATGACGAAGACGATCAGGGAGCCCTGCGCGGCCATGTAGAAGCCAAGCGGGAAGCCAGCGATGACCACACCGTTCAGCAGCGTGACGAACATGTGGATGAAGAAGCTGAACACGACCCATATGCCCAGCGAAATCCACATCAGGTTTCGGGTCTTGGCCCAATGCGCCTCGGCCACTTCGACAGCCAACTTTTCTGTCAAGGTTCGCTCCTCCCATTCCCAGTTGAGGGGAAAGACGAGCATGGCTGTCCAGTCCGGCCCTGCTCCACTTGGACTCGCCCCCAAGGTTGCGATAAGCGCAACATCCCGTGATTACATCCGGGTTAGAATTTTTGGTTCCGCACGGTGCCTTGCGACAGATTGCTGCGCAAAATTATGGTTGCGCACCAGAAAAAGGCTGTCAAACCTAATCTGGAAAATCCGGGCGATCATTTCATGGCCGCGAATCGTGCCGCGCGGCACGGCGGCGAACCGAGGATCTCATGCTGGAATTTCCCGTGCGCGAATGGATCGGCTCACTCCTCGGCGGCCGCCGCAGCGCCGATTGGCCCGCGGCGGTGGAGGCGCTTCGCGCCGGCGCGGCCTATCTGGCGCAAGGCTCCAGCTATTCCTATCTGCGCGCCCGCAGCCTGCTGGCCGGCCCGCGCCTGTTCAGCGACCAGGATTTCGGTTTCGCGCTGACCATCTGCAAATGGGAAGGCTTCGGAGTTGCCGCGCAGGATCTCATCCTGATCCTGGAGGCGGATCTGCGGCACCTGTTGCCACCCGACCCCCAGGCCCGCGCCCGCGTCCTGGCCGCATTGTATCGCGAGGTGCTGGACAGCGAGCCCCTGCCCGAACACCGCGCGGCCACCGGCTGGGCCGACCTGATCGTGGAATTCGACGCGCGGCTTGATGTCTACCTGGCCCGTCCGCCGTTGAAGCCGGATGCCATTTCCATCGCCACCGCGCTGCGCCTGTTGCAGCATGCACCCATCGAGGACAGCGTGCGCAAGGCGGACCAGATGATGGTGGTGAATAACGTCGCCTTTCGTTTCATCGAGTACCAGGCGAAGCTGCGCCGCATGCTGGACCTGCCGGCCTTCGCCGCGCAGCTTTCCGCCCGCATGGTCCCGCCGGGGTGAACGGCCCGGCCACCCCGCTGATCGCGCTGGAGGTCGTGGTGCTGGACACCGAGACCACCGGACTCGATGTGCGGCAGGACCGCATCGTGCAGATCGGCGCGGTGCGGATGCAGGGTGCGGAATTCGCCGCCGCCGCCCCCTTCAACCGGTTGGTGAACCCCGGCCGGCCCATTCCGCCCACCGCCAGCCGCGTGCATGGGCTGACCGATGCGGATTGCGCGGACCAGCCCGGCTTCGCCGCGATCCTTCCCGAATTCCTGGCCTATGCGGGGCAGGCGGTGGTGGTGGGCCACTCCATCCATTTCGACCTGGCGGTGCTGCGGCACGAGGCCGATCGCCACGCCCTGCCCTGGCAGCAGCCGCGCGTGCTGGATGTGGCGTTGCTGGCGGCGGGGCTGGATCGCGGGCTGGTGGACACTTCGCTCGACAGCCTGGCGCTGCGCTTCGGCGTGGCGGTCACCGGCCGCCATACCGCCTGGGGCGATGCGGAGGCCACCGCGCGGATCTACGCCGCGCTGCTGCCACGGC